>JBIOUJ010000149.1:0-12849 GCA_044867025.1 Pyrinomonadaceae bacterium
ACTCCATTTGACTACAGTCGATCGATCTTTAGTTTGTGCTAATAGCTCTTTGACGGAGTTTCCTAAAACCGGGTGGATGAGATTTGGAACAAGTTCGTTAAGCGGAACGAGTACAAACTTTCTCGAGGCGATGCGTGGGTGTGGAACCGTGAGAAATTCCGTGTCGGCGCGATGGTCTTTAAAGATCAGCAGGTCGAGATCGATCGTGCGCGGACCCATGTGCACATCGCGCGTGCGTCCGAGCGCGTATTCGATGCGAAGGAGACGCGCCATCATCTGATCGGGCGAGGGAAGTGTCGAGCCGCGCAACTCCGCAACCATGTTCAGAAACGGCGGCTGGTTCTCGTATTCAACCGGCTCCGTTTCGTAAATACTCGACAGTCGAATAACATCCAGGCCAGCGTCGAGCATGCCACGCACTGCGAGCAACAGGTATCCAGCGCGATCGCCGAGATTAGAACCAAGGCCTACGTAGGCGTTCTGTATCATTGATTCAATGTCTCAACTTCTCACACTAATCTGGCTCAAGTGGCGACTGCTGCGCAACTCGCTTCGCTCTTCAAAAGCCGTCGTCAACAAGGCTGCCTCACTTTTAGGAACACTGCTGGCGCTCGCGCTTTCGTTGGTGGTCGCGGTGATTCTTGGCTTTGCTGCGTACGCACTGACGCGACCCGATGTTTTGGGCGACGCGCTTCGCCGCGCGCGCACGCAGGATCTGCCTGAAGCGGCGTCGGTAGAACTCATCTTCTTTTCCATCTTCGGAATCTTGTACCTGATGTGGGCCACTGTACCGTTGAGTATCGGAGGCAGCAAGCAGTTTGATGCCGGCAAGCTGCTGATGTATCCGATCACGCTGCGGAAACTATTCGCGGTCGATTTCGTCAGCGAGTTGACGACACTGCATTCAGTGTTCGCTGTTCCCGCTGTGCTGGCACTCTGCATCGGAGCAGGACTCGGCTCCGGCAATCTCACCACGACGTTGATCATTGCATTTCCAGCGATATTGTTTGGCATCGCATTATCGAAATGGCTATCGACAGTTATCGGATCGCTTGTGCGCCGCAAACGCGCGAGAGGTGAAACGATCGTGGCGTTGATCGGCGCCGTTGCGGGGTTGGGTGCTGCTGCGGCTGGTCAGGTCGCGCCGATGCTCGTAAAGCACGCGGACTCCATCCGCTATTTGCGCTGGACACCACCGGGCGCGGCTGCGTTTCTGTTAACAACCAACGCCGAAGCCGATCGAGTGTCATATGCCGCCGCATTGATCGCGCTCAGTTCGTATGCGGTTGCGCTTGTCGTTGTAACCTACTGGCTCGCTCGTCGTGCAGCTCTCGGCCTCGAGGGAAAGAGAAGACGAAAAGTCTCAGTTCAGCCAACCACAGTCGAAGATTACTCGGGTTGGCAACTGCCGTTCATCTCAGCGCAGCTTTCAGCAGTGCTAGAGAAAGAGCTGCGCTACGCCATGCGCAACGCGCAAGTCAGAATGATGGCGCTGATGCCGTTGATTCTGATCCTCATTCGCTTCGTCAATTCCCGGCGCTGGGGAACGACAAGCCCTCCAGCGGGCGACGATTTCATGGCTTACGGCTCGGGATTGCTTCCGCTAGGCGGTGTTCTGTACGTGTTTCTGATACTGGCAGGCATTTCGTGTAATTCCTTCGCCTTTGAAGAAGGCGGGATGCGCACGCTGATCCTTTCTCCGGTCGATCGGCGAAAGATACTTCTCGGAAAAAATATTACTGTCACGCTGATCGCGCTGGTGTTCTCTACCGTGCTGCTGATTCTCAACACAATCATCTTTCAGGATCTCAGTTTTCGCGCCATTCTTTTTGTCGCGTTGAGTTTCGTTGTATTTGCCGCGATCAGCTCGACTATCGGCAACTGGATCTCGATCCGTTTTCCCAAACGCATGCGCTTCGGCAAGCGATTGAATCTCTCAGGCGTGGCGGGTTTGCTTTTGATTCCGATGGTCATCTTGCTCGCAGCGCCTCCGCTGCTGGCGACCATGGTGGGCTACGTCACGCACAACTTGTTGAATGTTTACACCTCGCTGGCGCTGATGGCGTTGTTGTCGTTGGGCCTTTACTTCGTAATGCTCAACTTCCAGGGACGTTTGCTCGCCGCGCGCGAAATCGAGATCCTCGAAGCGGTGCGCGAGCCTGCGGACGAATGAACGTGTTACACTACCGCGCGGTCTTAAATCCTTAATCCAGTGATGCCCGCGCGCACGCGCAGCATCCGGGCGGGTTTTAGAGCCCCGTCAATACACAAATGGCTCGCAGAAGATTTCGTAGCAACCAGCGGCACGAACCAACCACGGAGCGTTCCTTTCAGGAATACGTCCTTTCTACTCCTGCTCCGCAAACTTCCAGAACCGAACTCCTACGGCTCATTCGCGGTGGTGAAGACACGTTTCTGGAGCTCAAGGTAAAACTCTCGAACACGGAAAAGATCGCGCAGGAGATCGTCGCCCTCGCAAACACGGGCGGCGGAGTGATCGTCTTCGGCGTGAACGATCAATTGCGTGTTGAAGGTGTGGACGATCCGGAGAAGGTCCAGGACGATCTCGTTCGGATCTGTCGTGAAGAGGTGCAGCCTCCACTCGTACCTTTCATCGATCGCATCGCGTTGGACAATGGTCGACGCATCGTCGCGCTCGATATCGAAAGCAAACGACGTCCGTACAGAACGCGCGACGGCCGCTTTTACCTGCGCATCGGGGCAGAGAAGCGTGAAGCTTCGCGCGAGGAGATCTCGACGCTGCTCGACGAGTCGCGTCCGACACGTTACGAGGATGTGCCCGCGCTGGGAGCAACGATTGCTGATGTCGACGAAGCTCATTTATGGAGCTATTTGCGTGAGTTTGAAGGCGGCGCATTCGAGGAAGCGACAGTCGTTGGCTATCCGACTGCTGAAGTGCTCGAGCGCGATCTTCTGCTCGCGAACTTTGACGGACAGGAAGTTGTTCCGACAGTCGCTGGGTTGCTGTTGTTTGGTCGAGATGAGCGCGTGACGGAGTTGCTGCCGCGCGCTGCTGTGACTGTCACGCGGTTCTCGGGTGATTCTCCGCAATCGCCGATTATCGAGCGCGTGAAGATTTCAGGGAACCTGTTTTCGATTTACGAAGCATTGACGCGGTTTATCCGGCGCTATTGTGATCTGTCTGAAGTTCGACCAAAGAATGGCGCCGTGGCTGATGACTCGCCGGTGCCGGCGCGTTCGAGTTATCACCGCGGCGTGGTGGCGGAGGTGATCACGAACATGTTGGCCCACAGAGATCTTGCTTTGAGGGATCTTCCGAGTCGGATTCACGTCTTCGATCACTCGCTCGAGTTTGTGAACTCGCGGCGCAGCGTTGGGTTCTCGCCTGTCGCGCAAAAAGCGATTCGTTATGGAATGCCGGAACGTTTGAATCCGCGCCTCGCGGCTGTGCTGACGAACTCAGCTTACGGATTAAAACTCACGTTGCGAGGACTGCCGTCTCTGCTGCGAGAAGCGAAACGATTCTCCAACCGCAAGGCGGAGATCGTTTCGTTTAATGATGAATTTAGGTTGAGGATCTACGGAGTGTAAGGAGCCGCAATCTGCGGCTTAAATCTTAATTCGTTTTATCGGGCTTCGGTGAGTTGTAGAACGGCCGAGCCTGGACCACGAATTCCTTATCGTCGTAGGTCCCGTCGCCATCAACATCAACGCTCACCTTCAGCTTGTGCTGCTTGCCGTCGCGCACTTCACCCGGGTTGAACGCCAGACTGTACTGACTTCGCAGCAGAGCATTGATACTGCCCAGCACCTTCGGCAACTCTCCGTCGAACGTCACAGGAAAGTACGCTCCGCCCGTCTCTTTCGCGAAGGTCTGCAAAGTGTTGTCAGCTTGCAGCCAACTCATCCTGCCGGGCATTCCCAACATACTATCGGTAGCTCCGAGTTGATCGGCGTACATCTTCTTGAACATCCCGGCAGTGCCGATGATATAGACCGGAATTCCCGAATTTTGTAGCACCTTGCGAGCGTTGTCGTAGTTGATCTTGCTGAACGTGTCGATACCTGAAGCCACGAGAATTACCGCGCGCCGGCGTCCCTGAACTGACACCAGTCCAGAGTAATCGGCTTTATCCGACTTTGAATCCTCGAGCACGACAGCATCTCCGCGACCGCCCACAAGCACAAACTTCAACGCGTCAAACAAATTCGTTTCTCGAAACGCCGGACTGTTTCTCAGCAGCAGGTTAACTACAGCCTGTAGCCGTCCCGGATCGTTAGTGAAGTCAGTCAACGGTGTGGGACGAATATCGAAGGCCACCACCGAAACGTAATCGTCCGGCGGCTTGATGAACTGCCCCAGAAACATCGCCACTGGCCGGATCACTTCATAGGTACCTGGCTCGTAGCCTCGCGTCGAAGCATAGCCGAAATATTCCGACAGCTTGCTGTACTCGACCACCATCGCGACAGTGATCGGCGCTTCGGGTGTGGAGAAGTTCGTGATCGTCTGCTGAGTCCCATCCGCGAAGATCGCGAAGTTCCCTTTCTTGAGATTGGTAACGATCTGCCCGCTCTTCTTGTGATAAACCACGGCATCAACGTTGACGATCTGCGTCGAGATGGTCACCTTCTCGAGGTCCTGCGGTTTTGCAGGTTGAATATCAGGTGGAAGTGGTTCCTGCTGCTCTTCGCCTTCCTTTTTCGGCGCGTCGCCGGGTCGTTTGTTCTTCTTTTCGTTGCTGGTTGGCGGTTGCCGCCGCGACTGCGACCAGCCGGTACTGGCGATTGAGCCTACTAACAACAAGGAAAGTGCAATACTAAAAAGCGGATATGACCGATTAAATCTCATAGTTTTCCCACTCCCGAAGGCATAAAGCGAGGAAGGTTCAGCAATTGGCAATTAGCTCAAGTCGTCTGATGCTGGGGCGCTGACGCGAGTTTACCACTAACGGCCGCTGGCTTCCGCCTCGATCACGATATCGTAACTTCCGGTATTATCGGTCAAATCGCCCTCATTCACACCCAGAAACAGCACACCATCGCGCTGAGCGACAAACTCGCGGCGCGGGCCGATCAGGATGAAATCGTCGTTATCGTCGCCGATCACGGCTATAAGCGCGCCCGTGGCTTCGTTTCGCATCAACTTGTCGTTGTCCTGGATCGATGACAGTCCACCCGGCATGGAAAAACGTCCACGTCCGAGTGACACGCGGCCGGAGGCGCTGATGCGGAGTCGTTGACCCTTTCGAACGACGAGACCGCTGTTTGTCCAACCATTGTTTGCGGCGTCAGCCCTGACGCCGACTTTGATCGTAAAGAACGTCGGATTCGCGGACGAAGCGGGGGTCGTGGCATTTGATCCGGAATCCGAAGTGGCGGGATCGGGTTGATTAAGTGGAGGCGATGGCCGCGACATAGTCGGATTGTTTCGTGCGCTGCCGTCTTCAGTTGCGGTTCCGCCGCCGCTGCCGGGGGTTGAGTCGAATTCGATCGATTCGACGTCTTCTACGTAGACGGTGGTCTGGCCGCGCCTGCCTCTCGCATTACCGCCGATCAGGATCGTGAACTGCTGGTCCTTAAATCCGATCACCTGGCCACGAATGATGCTGCCGTCTTTCAAACGAATCGTGTCGGCGAGTAGCGGTGTGGCCAATGAAACCAGGAGTAAAAAGGAGAGCAGAAGTCGAAATGTTTTTTTCATAATACTTCTCCCTTTGGGGGCATTTCGTTTGACGAGGTTTAGCAAGACTCGAATGCTTTTGCAAGCGGGAGAGCGCGGAAGAGTTGCCCGTGCGTCGGATGCCTCGACTAGCGGGAAAGGTTGCGGATCAGTTTTTTACCGCGATCGCGTAGACCACGTTCGATTCGAGCGATCGCACCGAGTTTTGTTGGATGAAATCGAAGTTCTCGATCCGTACCTGTTCGCGCTCGGCCGTGGATAGTTGGTCCACCGTGCCGCGGAAACCGGAACCGAGGATCATGGCCCACCAATCGTCGGTTGAGTTGACGGGTTGGGAGTCAGATTCCGCAACGATTTTTGAATCCGGCAACCCTGCGGCGTTCAAGAGAGCGCGCAGTTGATCGACTTCGCAGATGCGATCCCACGGGTTAAAACCTTTGTATAGATCTGGTCTAACTTGACGCACGGAATTCCAGAATGCGCCTGTCGCAGGCTCGAAGAAGCGTGGTCCCCACGTCGTGATCGCCAAACGCCCGCCGGTGCGCGCGACGCGTTTGAGTTCGCGCAAGGCAGACTCCATGTCGGGTACGAAGAATATGCCGAACACACAAACCACGGTGTCGAAGGTGTCGTCTGCGAAAGGGAGATTGGTCAGGTCACCGGTGCGAAAGTCGATGTTCTCGAGAGCACGTGTTTTTGCTTTGGCGCGTGCGAGCTCGAGGAGGTTCTCGGCGAGGTCTACACCGACAACCGATCCGCCGGAACCGACGATCTCCGCGGCCGGAATTGCTGATGCTCCACTTCCACAACACACGTCGAGCACACGCGCTCCTGGCGCCAGTCCGAGTCGCTCGACGGTTCGCCGCCCGTATCTCGACCAAAAAGTGTTAGCCGGGTGGTCGTAATAATCGGACGCGGCGTTGTAGGTCGTCGCCGCCTTGTTTTTGGCTTCCTGCAGCGTCATTGGAAATCGGGTTTCCGCTTGGATACGGTCAGTACCACCTGCGGTAGCGGGTGGGTCAATTCTTATCTCGGAGTCGTTTAGCTGGAGGTTGACCCACCCGCTACCGCAGGTGGTACTGACCGTATCCAAGTGCACCCGTGACTTTATCACGCGGATTGCCCGAGTTGGTGTACCGGCTGACGTAAATGGGCGCGTAAAGGTTGGTTGGTGGCACAAATTCACGAGATCGCGATCCGGCACGGTCGTTGCTCCTCGGCGCTCTCAAGTCAACGCTGAGCCCTTCAGCGCACGTCGCAAGGAGTAAGATCATGAGGCAGACCCGAATCAACGACCCTTTTCATAATCCCTTTCACAACCGATTCCACGTGCCCGTACATTCGCGACTCGACGAGATGCAGGCTTACACGCACATGGTTTGGTTGAACACACCAGCACCGTTACCCGAAGACAAAGATCTCAACCAGCATCAGCGACACTGGGGCCGTGCACTCGCAGGCGCGTTTGCGCTGATACTGGTTGTGGTCTTTTCTGCCGCTCTACTGTCTCGCTGAACTCAGTGCGAGCCGGTCCAGCTCTGAGCGCGTGGCTTTTCAATTGCCGTGCGCAACTCCTCTTGGACCCCATCCAAGTCTGTCCGTAAAATTGTGGCTCGCGACTGACACAAAAAGAGGTTTGAACCTATCTGATCGTCAAAGAGGGTTCTTCCTCTCTTCCGCACAAGAAGTTTGATCGTTTGAGCTCCGCCTCAAACCTGGTGGCCTTGGGGTTCCTCCCTAACGAACAAAGGGTGGTTTGGAAGGAGAAGTCTATGAGCGATGACAAGTGGATTCCTTCTGACGAAGAGTTGCGGGATGCAAACGAGCTGGTCAATAAACATCAAGACAAACTCACCAACAAAATCGTAGGGTACCTACATGTTAAACATTGCCAGGACCCGCGAGAACATGCTGAGGGAGTGTGTAGTAATACCTGGATAAATGCATTGCGCGCTCTTCATACCGTGCAGGACTGGACGAAGTTCGAGGGTTGGTTACACACCATTGCAACACATGAGGCGAACCGCCACCTCACGCAGTGTATCCGTAAAGAAAAACGTGATGCAGAGCTCGACGAATCCGTCCTGCCTCGCGCGCAGCTTACAGACTATTACCACTCGCGTGACGCAGCGCTCGACGTAGATCGAATAATGAGCTACGTAGAGAGTTTGTCGGAAGAGCTGGGATCCATCTTCAGACTTCGTTACATAAGAGGATTTTCTTTTGACGAAATCGCGCAGAGGCTAGGCAAAACCACAGAGAGCGTTCGCACCCTTCACTATCGCGCTCTGCGAAAGGTAAAGGAAAAGTTCAACTACGAAGACACCGATACAGGTGTTGAAGAGAACACTGAAGAAACCGATGCGCGTGATGAAAACTAAGACATCATTGCGCAACGAGATTGGAGAACTCTATCGGCATTTAATTACCCGACCAAGGTTAGAAAAGGAGAAGAATCATGAACAAGTGCACAGAAGGTTGGCCTAACGCGCCAAGCGACGTTTCTCCCGACGCTGTTGATGCGTTCCTCGCTCACGTTGCTGGCTGTCCATTACATCAAAGAGCCCTGGATGCAGAGGAAGAACAAATACGCGCCAAGTTTCGTCTAGCCCGCGGGCTCGACGCCAATGGACGTATCCTCCTCGGAAAAGAGTTGGAGCGTGCTGTCAAAGCACACGATCGGAACCACGCGGCGTGGAAGCAAATTGCGAAAGAGATGAACCGTCCTTTCAAACGGATCTATTTAAGCAACCGCGGCGACCTCGTAGCTGGGAGTGGAAAGTTTTTCATATTCCGCAAGTATGAAGGTAACCACCGGCTCGACGCGGAAGCAGGTCTACAGCTTTGGGGAGTGATTGCTGAAGGAAAATCGATTCCAGACGTTTACCTTGGGTTCTATCCACTCGCCGGTGTGCGGCATACCGGAGAGGAACAATTCCTGCCGTTCACAAATGAATACACTGTAGGGTTACGAGTGGAACAACTCTCCGACGACGAATTCAACATAGGATTTCGGTGTGTGGGAAACGAGATCCTCGACCGCGAACGAGCCGCAGCGACAGTTAACAACGAACAAGCAGGGCCAGTCGATCAGCCTACGAGTTCGCCGTTGAGACAGATAACAGAGATGCTACGGCGGGTTGTCCCGTCATGGAGGTGGACCATCGTACGGCTGCGACGTTTCGCGTGGTCGTTTCGATCTGAACCGTTGAGCTTTAAAGAAAAGGTTGCGTCGTGTGTTGCTGTGGCACTGGCATTTTCTGTCGCATGGATTTGGCTGGATCCAAGTCCTCAAATAAAGGCGAAGGATTTCTCGTCTGCCAGTGAATCAAAGAACCAGGACAGTTCTGCTAGTGCGAACTCTAAGACAACCGGTCGCAAACGGACGCAAAAGATCCCGCGCGGAAAGGTCGTCAAATCAAACAAGCGGAACAGTACGAACCAATCGGAATCGAACGTGGGCCGGTAACGATCCAACTTTGTGTACTATGTGCAAAACCTCGTGTGAGCGCTCGTTTGAGCCAAGGCCGCCCTGAGATGAATTTAAATTTTCCGTTTTATCTGACACAGATTGTCATCAAGGGTTATCTATTCCAATTGTACGTTCCACCTGTTGGCAAGGGACGAAGCTTCATCGATGCTCCCCGACAGTTATGCTTCAGCTAAGGGTCGTGCCTTTATCAGGACTGCGTTTCTCGTGGACGTGACTGATTAACGATGTGGGCCCCCTCTTCAGAAAGTCAAAACAGATCTTCTGCATTAAGGAACAATCGCGACAGCGAACGTGCGGGCTGGTGTGCGCAATCTCCCTGTATCGCCGTAAATCCGGCGGGCCCAGTATTTCGGAGACAAATGGTTATGGCGACAGATGCAGACCTTTCAGACTTCAAAGAGATGGAGCGCGAACTGCGAAATAAGTTTCGTCTGGCTCGCGGGCTTGACAGTCAGGGTCGCCTGTTAGAGGGAAAGATGCTGGCTCAAGCCATTGCGGAGAATGAGCGTCGATTGGCGAGTTGGAAGAGAGAAAGCGAGGCGTTCAATCTCATCGCGGTCTACAACGGCAGCAGACAGATAGCGAGTTGCGGCAGCTTCTTCGATTTCAGCAGGCATGAATCGATCAACGAGCTCGACCCGGAAGCCGGACTACAAATCCGTGGCATCAATCGCAGTGAAGAGGAAGACGTGCTGCTTGGATCGTATGCTTTGGCGGGTGTCCGTCACGATGGCGAGGAGCAGGTTTTACCGCTGCCGAACGGATACACGGTTGGTCTAAGAGTAGTACGGCTTGATGAAAAGACGTTTGTAGTCGGGTTCAGGTGTGTCAACAGCGAGTCGATTGGTGTAATTGAAGGTGCGGGTATAGAATGCGGCGGTCACCTCTAAGCTTAGCCAACCACTCGCGTGCATCCTCGCCCAGTCGTCATGCTGCGTGGCGCGGCGGATAGATTCGTAGTAACGGATGCTCATGAGGAGCCTCGTGCCTTACGGTTGACTGTAAAAACCTCCGTCCGCCGGCACGCCTGAAACCGAGTTGTTCGAGCTGTCCAGGATCTTCGTAAAAGTCATTGGCAACGACCGCATGAACCCGTTGTTGTCACGTCGATTGATGCCCACGTGCAGATGAGGTTCGCTGCTTCCGCCTGAGTTACCCATCAGTCCCAGCGTATCGCCGGCGTTGACGTGATCTCCAACCGCCACGACGATTGAGTTCTGCGCGAAATGCACATATAACTGATAGCAATCCAGAACATCGTTATAGGTTACTACCACGTTAGCGCCTTTCGAGTTTGGGTTGTTCACATTGCCAAAGTGATCTTCGAAATCATCGGCCACGAATAGAACCTCTCCGTCGACCATCGCCAGGACCGGCTGCTTCCAACAGTAGTAGTTGTCGTTTTGATCCTTCTTCGTCGCATCCTTGAATGATTGATTGTTCGAGTCGAGTACGACGATGTCGTAGGAATACCGGTGTTCGGGATAAGAGTGGGCGTTGAAGTTAGTTCCGCCAATGCCATTACCCCAGTGCCATCGAAAAGCAGGATCCGGCTGGCCATTGATGACCGGAGTGCCGTGCGGCAAACGCGTCATCGTTGTGACTGGCGCTAACCTTACGTTTAAGCTTCGTGAGTCGCCATAGCACGCAAGCTTGCTGTCATAGAATTTCACGTTAGCCTGTACTTTCAGTTTTCCCTTTTTGAAGTCTCGCGGCACTTCAAAGCCATCGTAGAATTTTGGTAAGGGCGCGTTGCTTCCGATAACGGAACCAGTGAGCACAGGGTCCAGCGGCTGGCCCAACACATCCAGATCAACCAGGAGTTTGTTGGTGAACTTTGCTTTGTGGACTGTGACGTTGTTCTGATCCTTAAGCCGCAGTGAGACGTGAGTGACGTCGAGCTTTTCTCCGGTTCCATTGATGACCTGGCCGGCTACCGTGACCCAGTTTTTACCGTTGGTCAGCTTCACCGCCTCAACCGGAGCTTGAATCCCAAGGAACACGGGCCAATTAATTGGCAGTAGCGCAGGTGTGGAAAAGCCCGGATGCGTGATCCGGCACTGGGCCAGCAGAAACTGATACTTGCCACTCGCTATAGTGGCCTTGATCGGAAACAGACCGATCTTCGGATTATTGCTGACCAGCCACCACGGCGACGAGTTGTAGCTTTGCGAGGCAGCGAGCGAAAGCGGTAGCCCGAGAACAGTTTGTCCAGCGGGGTCTGTAAAATTTCCCGACCACCAACTCCATCCTCCTTCCGCGGCGGAAAACATAAACGCGCTCTTCATACTGACCTGCTCGGCGAGGAGATTTTGCTGACTCAGGTTCCACTGTATTTCCTGCCAGGTGTCGCTTCGAAACGTTCCAGTTCCACTGCCGCTGAATGTCATCAGGTTGGCAAGGTTCGGATCGGCCGGTTTGGGGAACTGTTCCAACAGACTCACGAAACGATCTTTGGTGCTATAGCTCACGTCGAGTCCCCAGGAGCAAAACTTCGGCGGCTCTTTAGGAAGCCCGGTTTTGTTGAGACCGAAATTCCAGAACCAAACCTGTCCGGTCACGTTCTTGTACCAGACGGCACAGAAGTGCTCGTCTTCGCCAAGCCATGTTGTGTTGTCGAGATTGTCGATAGAGATCAGTCGCGCGAACTTTTCGTCGAGCGTGTCGGTGATCGAGTCCTCAATGGCGTCAGGAATCCAGCCCCACTCTAGACCGTTGTTTTTGACCCAGATGGCGCAGTAGCGAAGGCCCGGTGAGCTGAGTTTGCCTCCCAGCGTTGTTTTATAGGCGCGGATGCTGATGAGTCTTCCGTCGTCTTTTTCGAGTAGGGTGTTGAGAGCGTTGGCGGTTAAGTCGACTCCCCAATTCCACTGTATCGGTTGTGGATTCTCTATCCAGGCGGCGGCGCAAAACGTTTTCCTCTGTTCCTCGAAACAGTCGAGAGCGGTCAGACGAAATTTTTTGCCGAGCGTGGATTTCAGGTCCGAGACTAAAATGCGACCTTTCCACGAGCCGCCCAATCCTTCGTCTTTTACCGAGACGGCGGAATACATGCGTTTGGTCCCATCAAGAAAACTCTTGATCGATAACAGCCGGTGATTACCAATCTCTGCCGCCAGATCGGCGGCGGTTAAGTGCAAACGGAATTTCCAGGATGCGGGCGGCGCGATGAGTTCTGACATAGAGAGGTCCTTTGCGTGAAGGTTAATCAACGCGAAGCAACGAGCGAGGTGATCGAGGCGTCCACCTATAACATAGCTACACGCCTTACGCAAAGAAGTCCCACGATGTGGTGGTCCAGCTCAAGTGGCATTAGGACCATGTATTAACTCTCATTCTCCCCAAGCTTTAAGGTTGTGGCAAAGCAATACCTTCGTGCAGCCGGCTGGAGTGATGAGGACGTCAAACGGAATGCCCTGCAATTCCGGACCGCTGGGTGGTGACGTCGAAATCGCGAATGCTGTAGTACTGGTTCATTTTGAACGCCGAAGGCGTTGGCTAATTTCAGCCCGGGGTTGGAGCGGGAGCGACACCCTGGGAATATCGCGACCGCCATGCGTTCAACCCTGTAGAGTCTGTCGGAATAACGCCGAAGGCGTTCGCTAATTTCAGCCCAGGGTTCAAGCGTAGCTGTTCATTATCATGACATCCTTTACACATCGTTATCATGACAGCGGGCCTTTTCATTCTC
>JBIOUJ010000150.1:0-62409 GCA_044867025.1 Pyrinomonadaceae bacterium
TACCAGCTGCACATCCAGGCCTACGACGCGATCTTCGACCGCACCGGGCTGGAGTGGTACCGCGTCGAGAGCCAGGCCCTTCGGATCCCGAAGGGCCTTTCTTTGTGTTTCTGTGTACACAAAGACACCAAGAACTCAAGTCATCCGTGTCCGCGGGTTGACAATCATTTTGGCGCTTCGGTATTCTAGCCGTTCGCGTTTTATTCGCTGTAAACAGAGATAGTTAACTATGTCGACATACTTCCCCAGCGGTAAGGAACTCGCTGGAAGACGAAAATGGTACGTGGTGGATGCGAGCGGTCAAACCGTCGGGCATCTGGCGTCTGAGGTTGCTTCAATACTGACAGGCAAGCGCAGTCCGCAGTGGACTCCCTTTCTCGACACCGGCGATCACGTTGTTGTGATCAATGCACGCAAAGCCGTGTTGAAGGGAAACAAAGTTGAGCAGAAACTTTACCGTCATCACACTTTATACCCGGGAGGTCTGAGACAGACCACCGCAAAGGAGATGATAGCCAAGCGCCCGGAGCGAGTCATCGAGCTCGCTGTCAAGGGCATGCTGCCGAAGAATAAACTCGGCAAGGCGATGGCGAAGAAGCTCAAAGTTTACGCCGATGCCGAGCACCCGCACTCAGCCCAGCGCCCGCAAGCCTTCGACCTAACACACAAAACCAACTCAAAATAAAAGAAGCAAGATTAGAGGAAGATAACTGTGGCTGAAATTCAGTATTACGGAACGGGGCGACGCAAATCGGCAACCGCCCGAGTTTATTTGCGACCCGGCGCAGGCGAAGTCAAGGTCAACCACAAACCATTTGACCGCTACTTCCCGAACGAAACTTTGCGGATGATCATTCGTCAGCCGCTGCAACTGACTGAAACCACGAACAAGTTTGATCTGGTCATCAACGTGACCGGCGGTGGTCCTGCGGGCCAGGCTGGAGCGATCAGGCACGGTATTACGCGAGCGCTGATCGAATTCAATTCCGATCTTCGTCCAGCTCTCAAGCATGCTGGTCTTGTGACTCGCGATCCTCGTATCAAGGAGCGCAAGAAGTACGGACAAAAGGGCGCGCGGAAACGATTCCAGTTTTCAAAGAGATAAGAATCCGAATCCATTGTCGCAGCACGATTGGTTGCTTACGCTAAAAGAAGTCGAGAGGCTGCGGCGAGTACATCAAACCAATTAGCGAGAAGGAGATTTTAGTTTGGTATCGGTTACCATGAAAGAGCTGCTGGAGGCCGGCGTTCACTTCGGCCACCAGGTAAGGCGCTGGAACCCAAAGATGAAGGAATACATCTTTGGCGAGCGCAATGGCATTTACATCATCGACCTGCAAAAGACTCAGCGAATGTTTCGCGAGGCGATCGCGTTTGTCACCAATCTGATCGCTGAAGACAAAGGCAAGACGGTTCTTTTTGTAGGCACTAAACGACAAGCACAAGACGCGATTCGTGAAGAGTCGGAGAAGTGCGGACAGTATTACGTCAACCAGCGATGGCTCGGCGGCCTGCTCACGAATTTCCAGACGGTCCAAAAGTCGATTAAACGACTCAAGGATCTCGAGAGTATGCAGACCGATGGCCGCTACGAAAAACTGACGAAGAAGGAGCGCATCAAGCTTGATCGCGAGCGCGAGAGTTTGAACAAGAACCTCTCCGGCATCAAGCAAATGTCGCGTCTTCCCGATGCCATCTTCATTATCGACGTTAAGAAGGAAGAGATTGCGGTCGCTGAAGCTAATCGCCTCGGTATCCCGATCGTCGCAGTCGTCGATACAAATTGTTCACCCGAGGGAATCGATTACGTAATACCGGGAAACGACGATGCCTTGCGTGCGGTCCGGCTGTTTGCTTCGAGAATCGCCGATGCGATTGTTGAAGGTAATCAGATCGCTACTGAAGGCGGTGTTCTTCCTTCCGAGGTGGGCGAAGAACCGGCTGAAGGCGAAGGCGCAGCAGGTGAAGGTGCAGCGGGCGAACGCGCCGCAGCAGAGCTTTTATCTGATGACGACAACGGCGGCGTCAGTGGCGGGGAGGCGCAATCCGAATCCATGACATCGCAGGGCGCAGATAACACGGAGACTGAACCCGCGCCTGACGAGAGTACTGAATCTGTCGTGGCGGCGAGCTAAGCGATAAACCTTACTCATCGGTGAGCGCAGCCTTCAAGCGGAACCTCCGCCTTGGCTGCGTTTTTCATTAACGCGCGGGCGCGCACGCGGGCGCGCGCATAATTTAAAAGTAGTCGGAGAATTTGGGAATCATGCCTGAAATTACAGCAACAGCAGTCAAACAGCTTCGCGAAAAAACCGGAGCGGGAATGATGGAGTGCAAGAATGCACTCGTCGAAGCAGGTGGCGTTGAGGAGAAGGCGATCGACATTTTGCGCGAGCGTGGTTTGGCCTCGGCCAAAAAGCGCGAAGGTCGAATCGCAGCCGAAGGAATCGTGGGCTCGTACATCCATATGGGTGGAAAGGTCGGTGTGCTCGTCGAGTTGAATTGCGAAACAGACTTCGTCGCGCGTGGCGACGAGTTTCAGCAACTCGTGAAGGACATCGCGATGCACGTCGCAGCGGCCGAGCCGAAGTACGTGTCGCGTGAAGAAGTGCCCCCCGCTGTGCTCGAGAAGGAGCGCGAGATCGCAAGAGCGCAAGCCAAAAACGATCCGAAGATGGCAAACAAACCGGACCAGGTGATCGAAAAGATCGTCGAGGGCCGACTGAATAAATTCTACGAAGAGACAGTGCTTGTCGATCAGCCGTTCGTGAAAGCGCCGGAGAAGACTGTCGGTGAGCTCGTGACTGAGAAGGTTGCGAAGACCGGCGAGCGAATCGCGATCCGCCGGTTCACGCGATACAAGATGGGCGAGGGACTCGAGCGTCGCCCTGACGACTTCGGTGGCGAAGTTGCTTCAATGCTCGAGTAAAGCTCTGCGTTCTCTGCGTATCTCTGCGTTCTCTGCGTTAAATATTCTTGAGAGCAGTTAACGCAGAGAACGCTGAGAAAGACTCTGTTGATGAGTACTAACAAAAATCCATCCGCTTTAGCTTACCGCCGCGTCCTGCTCAAGGTCTCGGGCGAAGCGTTGATGGGCGAGCAGAACTACGGCATCGACGTCAACGTCGCCCGAAGCGTTGCCGAAGAGTTGAAAGCTGTTCATGAGCTCGGCGTGCAGGTAGCGGTCGTCGTCGGTGGCGGCAACATCTTCCGCGGCGTATCGAAGAGCGCGGGCAACATGGATCGCTCCTCCGCAGACTACATTGGCATGCTGGCAACTGTCATGAATGCCGTTGTCTTGCAGGATGCCCTCGAGAAAGTCGACGTTCACACACGCGTGATGTCGGCGATCGACATACCGCAGTTGGCTGAACCATTCATCCGTCGACGCGCCATCAGGCACCTCGAAAAGGAGCGGGTTGTTATCTTCGCCGCCGGGACCGGCAATCCTTATTTCACGACCGATTCCGCCGCTGCGCTTCGAGCGCTGGAGATCAAGGCCGACATCATCCTGAAAGCGACCAAAGTCGATGGCGTCTATTCTGCCGATCCGATGACTGACGCGACGGCGGAGCTCTTCAACGAGATTACCTATCGCCAGGTGCTCGAGCGGCAGCTCCGTGTCATGGATGCCTCGGCCATCTCTTTGTGCATGGACAACAACCTGCCTATCATCGTCTTCAACATGAGAGAGTCGGGAAACATCAAGCGAGTAGTTACAGGTGTGCGCGGCGTCGGGACCAAAGTGGGTTGACGGCGCAACGTGCGCCAATCACTTCAGCGGAGTTGCGAGATGAGTGAAAAGGACGTAATCAAAGAAACGAAACCACGAATGGAAACTGTCATCGAGGATTTCCGGCGCAAGCTTGCGACCGTCCGAACCGGTCGTGCCGCCGTGAGTCTTTTGGATACGGTGCTAGTCGACTATTACGGGACGATGACGCCGTTAAGCCAGATGGCGTCGGTCCACGCCCCCGAGCCGCAGATGCTCACTGTGCAGCCCTGGGATCAGAGTCAGATCGGCGCGGTCGAGAAGGCGATTCGCGCAGCCGATCTCGGTTTAAATCCCTCGAACGACGGCAAACTCGTCCGTATACCAATCCCCGCACTCACAGAAGAGCGTCGTAGACAACTGGCCAAGCAGGTTCACGACATCGCCGAAGATCATCGCACCGCGATTCGCAACGTGCGGCGCGACGGCAACGATCGCTTGAAAAAGATGCTCAAGGACAAGCTCATCTCCGAAGACGCCGAACGCGACGCCCTCGACGAAATCCAAAAACTCACCAACACCTACATCACCAAAATCGACGAACTCTCGAAGAGCAAGGAGCAAGAGATCATGAGTGTTTAGTACCTACCGGTTGCATGTAGTGATACTATTCGCTCGAGGTGAGTCATTATGAACTTCACAGTAGAGTACGAGCGAGAAGAGGACGGACGCTGGTTAGCAGAGGTAATTGAGTTGCCGGGCGTACTTGCTTACGGCGCTAACTCTGACGAAGCGATTGCAAAAGCTCAGGCACTTGCATTGCGGGTGCTTGCAGATCGTCTGGAGCACGGTGAAGGTAAACCCGAATTTGTCAGCATCCAGTTCGCCGCGGCATGAGCCAGTGGCCGTCAGCTAAAGCAAAGCGCGTTCTCGCCGCGTTGCTGCGAATAGGCTGGCATATCAAGCGCGAATCCGGTTCTCACAAGATTCTCTCACGAGCTGGTTGGTCTGATGTCGTCTTCGCTTTTCATGACAATGATGAAATTGGTCCAAAGATGTTAGCGAGGATCGCGAAGCATACAGGTCTCAAACCAGACGATCTGTAGGTTGACCTCGCATCAGGTGCTTTAAAGGAGAAGTCCCGTGGATACCGCCGAAGCATGGATCAAGCTCCTCTATACTTATGGGCCATTCGCTATCCTTGTATTCCTCGTCTTTGTTACTGAAAGAAAAGCCCGCACCGCAATGAAGGAAGCAGCCCGCGAGGAGAAGTCGCGGATGACGCTGATCTATCTTCTGAACTGGGGCGTGATCTTCGGTCTCGTGCTCTTCTCGATGTACGCGTGGACGCGCATCAATCTTAATGGCGAGCCCACAATTAAAGGCCGGATCGAGAATCTCTCCGGACGTGAAGTGATATCAACCGGCTCGGCGTTCTTTTATGTGCATCGAGTGTATGTGGTACCCGGTCGCGCTGAGTACATGTGGCGGCTGGTCGGGCAAAAGAAATACACCGATGGCGAGAAAATCTCGATCGTTCTCGATCCCAACGATCCGAACCTCGGTGAAGCGGGAATCACCAACAACGAACTCACGATCAAGTCGGGCTTCTACGACCGCGAAGTGCGCATCTCTTACCGCCGCGACCTCAATAAACTTTTTGTAGACGATGGCGGGCAGCAAGTCGAGCTTCCGCAGAGCCAGCAGATGATCGCGGCGCAGCCGGAGCCGGCGTGGTTGGATTACCTTACAACCACTGCCTTTGCGCAGGGCTCATTTCAGCCGGCGCCGTACGTCAGCAGCCTCGAATCACCCGATCCGGTGATTCGCCGGAACGCTCGCGCAGATCTCGCGCGGCAAGGCGCTGCTGCCGTCCCATGGATTGAAGAGTGCTGGAACAATCCGAAAAGCAGTTATCGCCTAAAACTCGGGACCTTGATCGCATTGAACAACATGTCGGCCGTGAACACCGGAGCATTGCGGCCGTCGACTATTGCCGAGTTTCAGCGTGCGTCCAGCGACCCGGACGAAGCCTTGCGAACTGAGGCACTGAAGTTTATCAACCGCTATCGCATTCCCTTCCCCGTCACCGTGTTCGAACACGTCAACTCCACCGGCCGATCTCAAACCTTCGGAGAAGGCCGGTTCCGTTCGGATTACAAGCAGCTCGGAAACCTACCGAACGACACAGCGTCGTCAGTGAAAGTCTCGAAAGGCTATCGCGTGCGTTTGTGTGAAAACGTGGGCGACGGCAAAGGAGTGGGCCGATGCGAGGAATACGGCGAGGGCACTTTCAACCTCAAAGTCGCGAAGGCGGGCGGCGTCGCCGATCTCGTCTCACAGATCGAAGTGCTTCGAGCCCCCGCGCCACAAATCAAGAAGAAGTAGCTACCTCGGAATCGCGAAGGCGTCTTCCGGGAGTTGTTGATTCAGCTTTACGTCTTTCACATTGAACTCGGCGAAGAAGGCGCCGATCAGCATTTCGAATTTTTGAGAGAAGCTGATCGGTACGAGGACGCCGTCCACTTCCTTGAACTTGCTGTTCTCAGTTCCGAGAGTGGCGCCGCCGTAATAGAGGAAGAAGCTCATGACGCGGCCCGTTTTCGGATCGACATAAAAGTCCGTCGTGAAACCATCAGGATCGACGAGACGAAATCCGCGCTGCTTCTTCTTGTCGGCTATTGCCGTGATCTGGTATCCAGGCTGATCGAACCTCGCCAGCGCGCCGAAGCCAAACTTGGTGAGTGGCGGCATCTGAACCTGCGGCATCGAGCTGTACGTCTGTTCTCCGTCATAGATCTGTTTGAAGACGATGGCGGGTCGAGCGTCGATCTCCATTCGCAACTTTGGACCAGCCGTAACCAGTGAAAACGAGCCCGGGATGGACTGCACACTGTTCGGTGGATAGAGCTGCACCGATCCGCGAAGGATCATGTTGTGAACTGCCCGAAACTTCTCACCACCCTGGGCAGTAAATGCAGCGCGCGCCAAGTCCATCGGAGTGGTTTCGGCAGTGATCGCCGCCGCCGGAGCCGAGCCGTTTGCAGGGGTCTTGTCCTGGGCGTAAACCGTGATACACAAAAGCCACAACGAGATACAAAAGGCACAAAGGAATTTCATCTAAAAACCTTTCAGAAGTTTAAGCGCACCTGAGCGTAAATTCGACGGTTACCTGCGCCCGTACTACCGGGAGCGCCAAATCCTCCAAACGCCCCGCCCAACGCGAGCGATTGACCAAAGCTGGGCGACGACAAGTTGCCGACCGGAGTCGCGAGATTCACGTGGTTCAGAATATTCTGGAAGTTGATCGAGACGTTCAGATTGTATCGCTTCTCAGTTGGCGCAGCGGGACTACCACCTTGCGGCCCTGCTCCAATAGGAGCAACCCGGGCGCCACCACCACCCGCCGCCGCAGTCTGTCCTGCCGGTCTTGCCTGTGCGGGCGCGGCCGCATTACCTCTGCCGATAGTTCCGAAGGCAAACGCGCGACTGACGCGCAGGTTGACAACAAACGCCCCCGGAGCCTGTCCGTAGTTTCGCGGAATAATCTCCTCGCCAGGCAAAGGCGCGAGATTGAAATTACCAAATTGCGTACACCTGATCGTTCGCGCGGAGCAATCGGCGTTTGGACCTGCAAAGCTGGGCCGTTCGTTGAACTGGCGATCGAGGTTTCGATCCTGACCAGTTGTGATATTGAATCCAGGCCCGGTATTCGCAACGACAAACGGATTCAGCACCACTTTCCACCACGGCAGGTTGACGGTGCCGAAGATGGTGAACCGGTGTCGAATATCGAATGAGCTGCGCCCAAACTCGCCCGTCAAGTCATACGAGTTCATGGGGAACAGTTGGCCACCCTGACCATCGGTGTCGTTCGTCGTCTTGCTCAGCGAATAATTGCCATTGAGCTGAAACATTCTGCTGAGCCTGCTGTTGAAGCCGACGAAGAACTGGCGTTGATTGAATTGTCCGCTGGCCTCGTAACGGTAGATTTCACCTTTGGTTGGATCGGGTCGAATTCCATTCTTCGTGAGCTCCGTGATCGTTCCCGGCAACGGCGCATTAACGTCGCGCGCTCGGATCACATGAGTGATGCGAATGTTGTAGAACCCAACGAACATCGTGATGTTGCGCGGCAGTTGTCGCTCCACCTGCGTACCGATCACGTAGACAGTCGGAATTTGCAGGTTAGGATCCACTTGCCAGATCGTCTGTTGGGTCGGTGGAATATTCGCCGTGGACGGAACACTCGTCGGGCTCCACTGGTTCAGGGTCGAATAGATGCCGGCAACGCCGGGCAAGTGTTGTTCGGCAACTGTCGGAGGAAGTTGAACATTCGTCTGGTCGAGAGGCTCAACAATCTGAGTCTGCAGGACGTTATCCCCGTCGAACCTTATCGTCTGAAGAGTATTGTTCTCACTGAAACGATTGTAAAAGAAACCGGTGCCGAGTCGAATCACCATCTTCGGCGGGCGCGCACTGTTCGCAGCACCGGGTGACCACGCGACGGCGATGCGGGGTGCGAAGTTGTATTTGCTGTGAGCGTTTGTCTGGATTTCGTAACGCAAGCCGTAACTCAGCGTGATGTTTGGTCTAACCCTCCAATCATCCTGGAGGAAAAGCGCGTAATCGGTCCGGGTAACATCAGCCAATGGGTTTCCCGCGTTGATTACAAAAGCACTTGCGCCGCCACCGAGTGCCCGGATTTGCTCGGGCGTGAAGCCCTGCTCCTGGAGCCGCAGCGTGCGTTGATAACGCTCGATACTTGTGAGACCAAAACCGCCTGTGAAGGTCCACGAACCGCCAAAGTTACCTTCATTCGTATCGTCAACATCGATGTGTCTGAGGCGGCCGCCAAACTTGACGGCATGCGAGCCCATCTGTCTGGCGGTGAAGTTGTTGATCTCCCAGGTGATGCGAGTGTTGAACGAATTACCGACTTGCGAGCCTCCGGAACCGAATGAGCCAGTGACATCAAGCGACGGCACCGAGTTGTCGCCGGTTTGCTCGTTACGTCCGTGCGTAAACTGAAAGCGCGTTTCGTTGATGGTGGTGGGATTTAGTATCGCGGTTTCAGTTATCTGGAGATTCTGGTTTCTCTGGACTGTATCGTAGCCGCGCTCGGGTAGATTGAACCCCCTGACCCCTTCGTTATCTGTGGTACTACGCTGGAAGTTGTAACGAAAGACGAACGTGTGATTGGGGTTTAAGGCGTAGTCGATTCTCGGGCTGAAGAACAAGTTACGGCGCGGCACAACAAAGCCTTCGCCAAACTCCACAACGTTGAAATTCTCATCGAGCACGGTCGCCCTGACCAGCTCGTTGTCATCCGCTTCGAAACGTGTGAGATTGAAAAAGAACGAAGCCTTCTTAGCGACCAGCGGACCACTCACGTTCATGTCGTACTGGCGAATCTGAAAAGGCGGTCGCTTGCTCGAGCTGATGGCAAACGGGTTTCGTGAATTGAGACTCTCGTCGTTGAAATTGAACGAAGCGCCACCACGAAATTTGTCTGTACCCGGGCGAGTGAGAATGTCGATGCGCGCCGAAGGCTGATCGTTCTCGGCGGCAAATGGATTCTGGTTGATGCGAATCTCTCGAATCGCATCCTTCGACGGAAGATTGCTGCCGGTGAATCCGTCGATAAAAATCTGACCGCCGTTTGGTCCAACCGATGGACCAGCGAGTGCCTGCAATGCTGCGGCCAGTTCCTCGGGGTCGTCCGGTAAAGCATCCAGGTCTTTTCCGGCGATGACGGTTTGATTCGCGTTGTTTGTGGCTTCGGTGCTGACGGCAGTTTCGGCAACAGTGACCTTTTCTTCGATGGTCACTTTCAGAGTGAGATCGACGTTTTGACGCGCTGTGGTCATGTCGACTTTGACCTCTGAAGGCGCGAAGCCTGGCGCCGCGGCGACGATTGAGTACTTGCCGGGTGCGAGTCCAGCGAAATTGTAGACACCTTCGCCGTTGGTCGTGGTCTTCTTTTGTGTGCCGGTCGCATCGGTGAGAGTGACGTTAGCGCCGACGATGGCCGCGCCGAGTTCGTCCGTGATCAGACCGCGCAGTGTACCGCGTGTTTGCTGGGCTGCGGCAAGTGTGGCGGCGATCATGACGAGCAGGGCGGCGGCGAGGATCTTGCGTGGGAGATTTTGAATCAAATTCATTTCAGATCCTTTGGGGTTAGGCCGAATGTATCCACAGATTACACAGATTACACAGATTAAATCTGTGGAATCTGTGTAATCTGTGGACGAACTTCTTACGGCAAGCCGATGCCGAACGAAATACCGCTGCCTAAGCCTGCAGCGGGGTTGGGTGCTGTCTGTCCGGGTTGTGGCCGCGGCGCCAGCATTGCGAGCAGGGTGTCGGCTCCCGTGACCAGCGAGATCGCCGTCAGGCGAGACGGATCCACTCCCTGCGTACTGGAAACGATGATTGTGTCGCCCACCTTAACATCGGCGAGTGAAATAGTCGGCAGTCTCTCGAGCATGTCGTTGATGTTGCGGCCGCCACCCTGTCCCCCTGCTGGCCCGCCGCCTCCCGGACCGCCACCTTGAGGCCTGGCACCCGCCTGGCCCTGTCCACCTTGCGGTGGTGCGCCACCTGCGGGAGGTCCACCCGGTCCACCGGCTGCACGCATGCCGCCCATTGCGCCCATCTCCTGCGGGAATTTGCGCAACACTGCATCCTGCTTGATGACGATCGTCAGCGGAGTTTTCTTTTCCAATTCTTTAATCTTGATCTCTCCCGTGGTGGCGTTCACCTCGCTAACCACGCCGCCGACAGTTCTGAAACTTCCCGTCACAATCTTTTCCGGAGTAAAGCGCGCCGGATCTTGTCCTCGATCTCCCAGCGCACGTAACTGGTCGCCGACTTTCAGTTCGCTGAAGTTACTGGGCTTCGCATCGCCGAACTTTATCGAGTCCGGAGCATAACGGCGCATTTCAGTCTTTTCACTCACGGGAATGACGACTGTTTGCATACCCGCCATGGTCCGATTCGAGATCGTGATCTCGTGGGTGTCTGGCTTGAGTGCGGTTATGACGCCGAGAATTCCACGACGCCGCCATTCTGTCCTTTCCGCCTCCTGCTTCTTGGCGAGGTCGCCCTTGGTCATGACCACAATCATGGCCGCCGGAACCGTTTTGCGATCTTCCGAAACAGTTCCACGCGCCATAACTCGATCGCCTTCAGCCAGATCCGCAAAGGTCACGTCGGTGGCGTTGGTCAGGCTCTGTTCACCCGGATTGAGTTTTTTGTACGACGTCTTATCGTTAAGCAAAACTGTGACGATCGAGCCGGCGTCGGTTTTGATGGTCAACTGTTTGGCCGCTGAATCGATAGATTTCACTTCGCCGATCGCGTGTTTTGCAGCGATGCCCGGATCGGTGTCCTGTGCGATCGAAGCTGGGGTGGAAGTGAATAGTGTGATTAGTCCTATCGCGGCTGCGAAGAAGAACGTCCTCATTATCTTTCCTTTCTGTTAGGTGAACACCGTGAGCCGCGGATTTATGACTGAAGCATCCACAGATTACACAGATTAATCCATTAAACTGGATCCGCGTAATCTGTGGTACGCCAGTTCACCCGATAACGAGCGGTCAGGGCTAGTCCGAAACTGATAATCAGAATGAAAGCGGCCATAAACGGCCAAACATACGGCAACGAAGTCAACAAAACCCAAAAACCCGTCCCTAGTAATAACGCTATAGCCTCTGAATTTTTTCCTACAGGCACATACTTTCTTTGCAGCCAACGGCCTGTCGCCGCGTAAAGAATCACTCTACCGAACAATCCCGCCACCAGCCACAGCAGCAGCGCCAGCAGACCTACCAGCACCCGCACCGGTTCCGGCATGATCCAAAGGCAAAGCAGCACGCTGACAAAAAGCACCACGACGCCGATCAGACCGATGGCAGCAACGCGCAAACTGGTTGTCTGTAACCGGGCGACGCCGCGGCTGATCGTGCCCGGCATCGCCGCCGTGAACGCCAGCGACACGATGAACCAGAACAGCACGACGAGCAATCGCGTTCCCAGATAGGTTGGCGTCCATTTCGGACTGAACAGCCCCGTGGGATTTCGCATCATGTCGCGGAGTTCCTGCTCGTAGCCCGCATACATCATGGTTTTGGTGGCCGGGTTGCGATTCGGAGGATTGTCCTCCGCGCGATAAGTCCCGCCCAGCACGATGACGTCGCCACCAATGCGCGCTCCGCGCCGTTGGATCACCGAACCGCCAATCGTCGCCACGTCGCCTTCAACGACTCCTTCGACGATCACATCGCCGCCCAGGGCCATCGCACCCTGTTTCACATGACCGGTGATCTTGACCGAGTTTCCCAGTCCAAAGACTGTAGTGTCGTTGGCGCCTTCGATCAGCACTACCTTTTCATCGTTTGTGTTTTGTGCACACGCGACACCGACGAACAACAACACCCACATGAGTAGTGCGAAGATGCGATTCAGATCCAGCTTGTTGAGTGAGAGTGGAAGTGAGTTAAAACCGGCTTGTACCACGCGACCCCCTTACTCGGTTGCGCCCGAGCGATGATAATGGGAGATCAAGCGCGAGAGGACGAGAATTGCAACCACGAGCAGGACCAGCACCGGACCAAGCGACCCGGACTCGACGATGATCTTCCTGCTCAAAACTCGAAATATCACTGCGAGTCCGGCGATGGTTTCGTAAACGGCAGTTGAAACGAAACCGGCGACGCTGAAACAAGTCGCAACAAACTTTTCTGCAACCAGGAACACTGAATCGCGAGCAGTACCGCCGAGAAGCGCAAACCCGCCGAGCGCAAGGATGATCGAGATGCCGAGTGCTTTTCTGTTCTCGGAACGAGTGCGAACGCCTCGCATGTCGGTGCTTGCGCGTGCTGCGACCATGCGGGAGAACTCAGCGGGGACCGGGATCGCGCCACTGTCAGTCAAAGCTGCATCGAGCTCGCAAACGAAGAGACGGTGTGCTCTCAACTCTGCGCGGCACGACGCACAGCCTTCGAGATGATCCTCAAAGAGCACCGTGATATTCGCATCCAACTCGCCGTCGACGTACGCGGCGATTAGATTTCTCTCGCAGATCTTTTCCTGAGCTATCGCGCTCATCGGATGCCGGTGATTCCCTTCTCGACAAATTGCTGCCGCATCATCTCGCGTGCGCGAAAGAGGCGGTTCTTGACTGTGCCCAGCGGCAAGCCGGTGACTTCGACGATCTCTTCGTAGCTGAGGTCTTGTGAATGTCGCAGGATGATAAGCTCGCGATAGTTTGCCGGCAGCGCTCGCACCACCGACTCGATTTCGCCTCGCCGTTCTTTGCGTTCGCTCTCCTGCTCGGGACTCAAACGGCCGCTCTCGACGGGTAGATCGAATTGATCGCCTTCAGGTCCCACTTGCAGCGACTGTTCGCGCGTCGTGTTCCGGCGCAGGTGATCGACGGCTGAGTTATGGGCGATCTTGTAGATCCAGGTCGAGAATTTGAACTCCGGTCGGTAGCGGCTGAGCGAGCTGTAGACCTTGATGAAGATCTCCTGGGTCAGATCGAGGGCGGATTCGTAGTTACCGACCATGCGGTAGACGTACGCGGAAATGGGTCGCTGGTAGCGGCGGACGAGCTCTTCGAAGCTTCCCTCGACGCCACTGACGGCGGTCGCGACAAGCTCGCGGTCATTTGCGGCAGACACTGCAGCTAGAGTCATAAAAGGGGTGTTACGATGGGCTTAAAAAGATTGTTTCAGATGTAAGCCACAAAACGGCACAAAATGAATGACTACCAGGAGAGGGTCGCCAGGCCCGCTGGGGCGGCGATTGAATCGAAGCTGAAATCGCGGCTGGGTAACTGTAGTCCCAAATCTTCGGCTTCGAGGGGCCGCAGGTCGCCGCCGGTGGTTTCGTTGACGATCTCGCCTGCTCGTTGTTTGGTGATGCCCTCGCCGATGACCATCAGGCGCGTCAGCGTCTGGCCTGCGGTGGCGCCTTCGGGCACGCTGCGGTCGCGGTAAAACAGCAGCAGCCGGTAAAACTCGTCTTCGAATTCTTCCTCCGTGCAGGTAACCGTGCGCACGATCAACGGGTGCTTGTCGCGAAAGATCACGCCTGTAAATCCCTGACTCGAGCCGCTCAGCAACAGCGAATCACCCACGCTGCCGTTTTTGACGAGCCACTGTGCTTCGCCGAGGTGCCGCGGAAGGATCAATCCCGCTCTCCATCCCAACGATTCGAGCACCCCCTCGTATTCGGCGAGCACGCTCTTCCTGACAGCAATCACCAGGTAACGATCGCGGCCTTGCGAATCTTTCTGAAGGCGCTCTTTCGAAATCGAGAGTTCTTCGATGGGCGCTCCGAAGCCGCGCTCGACCTTCCACTTCAGTACATCCTGCAGTTCAGCGGCCGACTGCGTCTGGCTTTCCATCGTCAACACGAGCGTTCTCGTCGTGGCCTCGGGCAAACTCATAGACCAGCGTTTCTGTTTCAACAAACCAGCGCTGGCCGCAAGCTCGTTCAACACAGCCGACAATTGGCCGGGCTGCTCGATGTTGGTTTCGTCAAATCCTGGATGGACCAGCGATTCAGCAATATTGAAAGTCGCAGCACGCCGGAGCTTGCAAGCCGCGCCTTTGATTCGTTCGAGGTGGACTACGGAAGCTACGCCTTTTTCCAGGCCAATAGCAGTGGCGGGATAATGCGGATCGACGAGTCGTGAAAGAAGGTTGGGCATTTACCACTCGCTGTAGGCAGTGCCCTCACTTGACGTTTCGGCGGAGGAACTGTGGACGTCGGTCATGCCCGACTCACCTGTCAGCGAGTTGGGATCTTCGCCGGTTGCGATGGCCCAGTCTTTTTGTCCTGTGAATGGATCTACCGGAACTTCGCGCATGTATCCTTCGCTGACCAGCTCGTCGAGCGACTGAGGCAAGCGTCCTTTGTCGGCTGCAAACTGATCGATCAACGTGCGCATTTTGCGGAGATCGTCTTTGAGCACCGCCTCACGCGTGTGCATGATCGTCTTTTGATACTGTGGCAACGTAATAGCAGCAAGAATGATGATGATCGAAATCACGATCATCAACTCGAGCAGCGTAAATCCTGCCGCACCTGCCTGTCGCACTCTACCAATCACTGTACTTCTCTCCATTCAAAGCTGTTGCTTTCGACTTCGATCGAACGTCAAAGACGTTCTCACCACCCCAGGATCCCGCATCAGGCGTATCGTAGGATGAGCGAAACTCCCAGTCAGCCTTTCCCGTCATCGGATCGATCGGCATGCCACGCAAATAGACTTTCTGCTTCGTGGATAACTGGGTCGCGGTCTTGGTGGGGTCTATTCCTCCACCGGCGGGAGGGAGGCCTCGGGGTACCACGTTGACTCCATTGACCAGCGTTTCGAGATCCGGTGGAAAACGGTCGGGATTGTCGATACCAAAAATCGTGCAATCGCTAATCATCACCCTGCTGCGCGGATCTGCCGGCGGGACTGTACCCGGTGGGATAATACCAGCAGCGCCCGTGCAAGCCATGCCGGACGTATCTCGATGAAACTCATCGATGGCCATGCGGATCGCACGCAAGGTCTCGCGCAGTTCCTGCTCCTTTCGCCGCTGCACCGAAACCTTGACGAGCGGTAAGACGCCAAGCGTCAGGATCGTCAAGACGGTGATGGTGATCACCAACTCGATTAGCGAAAATCCATTCTGCTTCTTCATGCCGTTGACCGTTTAGCGCCCACAAAAAGGCACAAAAAGCACAAATGAAACTGGTAAAAACTTTTGCGCTTTTTGTGCCTCTAAGCGGACAACTACTGCTTCACAGTTGCTGTCCCCTGAATAACCTCTGACTTCACTGTGCGTGAATCAGTCGCTACCAGGTGCAAAGTCTCCTTAACAAACGCGAGCGCCGCATCACCTTCACCAACTGCTTCTACATCGATGAACAGCAGTGGTCCACCTCCTCTGAACGACGCCTTGCCGTTAAGACTCGAAATCGATATCAGGCAAGTGCCGGACGCATCGATTGAAGGTGTAAACAGCGGTGCTGTTTCTCCTGAACCCGCCAGCAGCTCACCCGCACTTAGTCCATTCACTTTCACCACCTTCGGATCGAACCGCAAAGCAAGCAGAGCAAGACTGAGCGGAGCATCCGAGTTCAATTGGACTGCATACCGACGTTTCTCGCCAACCTTCATCACATCGCCCGACGGCAACAGACTTAGTAGGGCCACATGGCCCGTATGCGAGGGCGGTTTCGCCTCCACACTCGCTTCAATCGGTGCCGGCTTCGGCGCGAGACTCGTCTCTGTCGCCTTAGGTAACGTAGTGAGCACAGCATTCTGATTTCCAGCCGTGCCTGGATTCACCGTCGCCACATTCGCCGCGGCCTTGTCAGTAATCAACGACTTCGGCGCAGGAACATACGAGGCCAGTTCTTCCGAAGTCGCAATCTTTTCAACGGGCACCTGCTTAACCGGAGCCGGCGCCGGACTAAACGTATAAGTACCAGCGGGCGGCGGCAGATTAGCGGGCGTTGAATTCTGCTGCGCCGTCTGCTGCCCTGGTTTCACGAGCGGCGCATCAGGAAGTTGCAAACTTACGTTCCTCGGCAGCGAACGTGCGGCTGCGATCTGATCTTCGCGATCCGCGTCCTTGATCATTTCCGCGAGCGAGCCGGTGGTTGGCGACTGCAACGTTCCGCTGGGCCGCATCTCTTCGTCACGAGGAGTTATTGCCGGTGCACGAAGCACTCGAGGAGTGACTGCGATGACGATATCGATCTGCCTGATGTCACGCGTCGGAGACGTGAAGAATCGTCCAAGGATTGGCAAGCCACCCAAAAATGCGATTCCTCTGCGACCTCTGGTTTCGATGTCAGACGACACACTCGCCAACATCATCGTGCGATTGTTTTGAACTCGCGCCGTTCCGGTCATCGTGCGTTCCGTGAACGTCGGAGTCAGTTCGTTGCCGCCCAGAACGTCTTTTTGTTCGATATTCATTTTTACCTGAACATCGAGATTCGGAAACACCTGCGGCGTGAATTTCAAAGTCAAACCGGTTGGCTCGTAGTTGATTACAGGAAATCCGCCACTCGGGAAATTGTTTCCAGTCCCCGGAACCGGTGATCCTGTTTGAACGCCAAACGGATACGCCTGAGCGGTCTGTACCGGAACACGTTGTCCGATCCGCGCCGTCGATTCTTCACCGTTGAACGCGTGCACTTGCGTGGAAGCAACGAGCTTGGTGTTTTGTTTACTACTGAAGGCCCTGAACGCTGAAGACGGAATCACCAGCGCGGCCGCCAGCGCAGTCGGAGTACCCTGCAGAATATTCGCGACGTTTACGCCGCCACCGCCTGTCGTTGCAGCCTGACTCAGAACCGAGAAACCGGGTGAGCCACCCAGGTTGAAGATGTCCGTGCCCGTTCCGATCTGGTTGCCGAACGTCAACAAGTCAGTTTTCGAAACTTCATAGATGCTGACGTCCATCACGACTTCAGCTCGATCCTTGTCGACACTCTGAAGCAGGTCACCGATCAAGCGCACATTCTCCGCGGTGTCGCGGACGGTCAAACTGTTTGTCGCATCGTCGGGAACGACGATCGTCTGCGGACGTCCGACTGACGGCGGAATCGCTTGTTGTACGAGCGTGCGAGCGTCGGCCGGTTTCATGTTCGAAAGGAAGAACGTGCGCAGGACGAGTTGCTGGTATTGCGGACGGCGAGCCTGGTCAGCGACGAGTATCGTGCGACGGCTCAGCTTCTGGAAGAACAGTCCTTCCTGTAAAAACACGTAATCGAGCGCTTGCGCTGTGGTGACGTTCTTCAAACTGATATCGACCGGACGTGATTGCGTGAACGACTGTCGGTCGAAAATCACGTTGAGATCGAGTTCGGCTGCAAGGCTGCGAATCAACTGTTTGAGATCGCCTTTAACGTCGACGATGCGAAGCTGTTGTTCGCGCGGCGTGATGAGATCCTGACCGCTGCCCAGTGTGCCGTTGCCGGGCGTGGCGTTGGTGTGTGTGCCATTGCCGTTGCCGTTCTCGATGGCTGTGCCATTAGGAAGTGCCCGGCCTTCCTTCACCGCTTGCATTCGGAGCATGCGCTCCATCTCCGACACAGCGAGCTCGTTTACGGGGTCGAAACCATAGGCCTGTCTGAACGCGTTGTAAGCGCCGACGAAATCTCCACGCTCCGAGAGCGATCGTCCCTGCTGCATGTACGTTTGTGAGGCATTGAAACTCGCGCGCCTGAAATGGAGTTGATACTCCATGTTCGACGGGTCGGCAGCGACCGCGAGCGTGAATTCCTGGGCGGCCTTATCCCACTGCTGGGCCTCCTCGTACTTCATGCCTTGTTTGAAATTTTTCTCGCCCTTTTTGCCGAATGCTGTCATCGGCAATGACAACATGCAAAGGGTAAGGATTAAAGAGATAAGCGCTCGGACTCTATTATTTGTTCTCATGACTTCTTCTCGGTTCGGGAGGTGGAAGTTTAGCGGCCTAATAATGCAGCCGCGACGCCTAAGATGCAAGATCAAACCGGCCAGTTTCTTACACGCGACGGGGATTTTTTGGTTCCGGTGAAATCGGGGTTTCGTTCTAAATCGGAGCTATATGTCGTATAGGACTTATAGAACCTACAACCGGGCTTTCAGGATCTCGCTAATTCCCCGCGTTGAGCTCTTCGACGAAGGTTACGCGGTTGATTTCGTGCAAGGTCGAAACACCGTTAAAAACCTTCTGCAGGGCTGATTCTCTCAAACTGGTGAGGCCCTCGGCCTCTGCCGCTCGCCGGACTTCTGAACCCGGCCGGCGCTCGACAATCATTTCGCGGATATTATCCGACAAATCGAGCAATTCGTGAATAGCAGTTCGACCTCTGTAGCCGGTGTGGTTACAGGCGTCGCAACCGACGTTCATGTAGAACGGTTTATCGCGGTACTCGTCGGGACTAAGCCCCGACTCGGCCAGCTCCAAATCACTCGGATGATACTGCCGCTTGCAGTACGCGCACAGCATGCGAATGAGACGTTGGGCCAACACGCAATTCAGCGACGACACGAAGTTGTAAGGCTCGACACCCATGTTCAAAAAGCGGCCGATGACGTCGATCACGTTGTTGGCGTGGACCGTCGTAAACACGAGGTGACCAGTCAACGCCGACTGGATCGCGATCTGCGCGGTTTCAGTGTCGCGAATCTCGCCCACCATGATCTTGTCAGGATCGTGACGCAGGATTGAACGCAGACCACGATCGAACGTGAGTCCCTTCTTTTCGTTCACGGGAATCTGCGTGATGCCGTGCAACTGGTATTCAACCGGATCTTCGATCGTGACGATCTTGTCCTCTTCGTTTCTGATCTCGTTGAGTGCGGCATACAGGGTTGTCGTTTTGCCGGATCCTGTTGGACCAGTCACCAGCACCATCCCGTACGGCTCTGCGATGTAACGCCGAAACTTGCGCAGATCTTCTTCGGCGAAACCGACGACGTTCAAATTCAGGTTTCGAAACTCTTCGTTGATCTGCTCTTTGTCGAGAATACGAATGACCGCGTCTTCGCCGTGAATCGTCGGCATGATCGAGACGCGGAAGTCGACATTGCGTCCTTTGTAACGAACTCTGAACCTGCCGTCCTGCGGCACGCGACGCTCGGCGATGTCGAGCTCAGACATGACTTTGATACGCGAGATCAGCGTCTGATGATAAGCGAGGTCGATCGGATCGACTTTGGCGTAGAGCGCGCCGTCGATTCGATACTTGACCTGGACCTCCGTGTCGCGTGTTTCGATGTGAATGTCAGACGCGCGCGACTCCATCGCGTTGTAGATGATGGTGTCGACGAGTTTGATGATCGGCGACATCTCGGAGTCGGTCGCCAGCCGATCGAGATCGAGCACCTCTTCGCCGTGCTCGGTTTCTCTGACGAGCGAGATACGAAAACCTGACGCTGCTTCCTGAAGCACGCGCTGCGTTGTGTCGCCCTTTCTCAAAACCACTTCGACGGCGCCTGCGGTTGCGACGTGTGGAACGATGCGAGTGCGAAGCGTGCTTGAAAGCTCGTCGAGCCGCTCAAGGTCTGTCGGATCTGCCATCGCGATGTGCAGACCTTTTTGATCTCGCTTGAGTGGAACGAACTGGTGCCGCACCATCAAATCGACCGGAACTTCAGTGAACAGGTTGTAGTCGATCGGCGACTCGCGATCGGGCGGCAGTAGGTCGACGAACGGAAGACGGTAGCGGCGCGCGAGTTCTCGCGCAGCCTTCATTTCCGGGGGCTGATGTTCGTCGCCGTTGTCAGACGGGCGAACGGATTTGATATCGTTTTCTGAGACTTGCGACATAACTACCAACTAGCTATCTATGGGCACCGGTAACGCCTGCGCCGCTCGAGATTGACTGGATGATGGGGAGGTAAATCGCGAGCAGGATCGTCACAACAACACCGCCCATGACGACAAGAATCGCAGGCTCCAGCGTGGTCGTCAACTGTTCAAGCCGCACTTCGGATTCAGCGTCGTAGAACACCGCGACTTCGTCGAGCATTTCGCGCAAACTGCCCGATCTTTCGCCGATGCCGATCATGTCGATCGCCAGCGGCGGCATCCAGTCCGCGGTCTCCAAACTCTCCGTAAATGAGCGCCCCTCGCGAATCATGGGAAGGATCGACGAGCTGCGGCGTCGCAGCTCGAAATTGGTAATTGACTCCGACGCGATCTCCCAAGACTCGACGAGCGTGATACCGCCGGCGAGCAGTGTCGCGAGCGAACGAGTTGCCTGGGCCACTGACAATTGCACTGCGAGACTTCCGGCAAGCGGGATCTTCAGTAGCAATTTGCTGATGTAGAGTTTTCCGTTCGGCGTTCGCGACCACAAAAACAGGACCACAGAGCCGCCGATCACGAGGGGGCCAATCCACAATATGTTTACCGTCAGCCAGCGCGACAATCCGACGACGATCTGAGTCACCGTCGGCAGTTCATTACCGAAACCCGCGAAGAGCTCCGACATCCTCGGCACGACGTAGATCGTCAAAAACGTGACCATACACGCCGACGCGAAAAGCAGAAACAGCGGGTACGCCAACGCTCCGCGAATCTTGCGGCGCAGTGCGACGTTGCGTCGCATGTACGTCACGTAGCGACTCAACACTTCGTCGAGCGCGCCCGATCGCTCACCGGCAAGGATCGATGCTGTGTAGATTCGCGGGAAGATTCCTCCTTGCGAAGCAAACGCCTGCGAGAGTGCAGCGCCGCCGCGAATCTGCTCTTCGACTTCACCCAACACCGTTCGCAGTCGCGCCGACGCGGCTCGCTTGCGAAGCATCGAGATCGCCTGGAGGATTGGAATACCCGCGCGAACGAGCGCGGCCAGTTGTTGATTGAAAAGTAGAAAGTCGTTTGCCTTGACGCGCGGGTGAGCGCCGGCACGACCAAAGCGCGTTAACGCAGCGACGCCCGTGGTCCGAGGCGGCGTGACGTTGAATACACGAAAACCTTCGCGCTCGAGGCGCGCACGAGCCTCTGCCACCCCCGTGGCTTCGACGGTGCGAGTCACGACTTCCCCCGCGGGGGTACCTAATCGACAAATAAACTCAGCCATAGTAAAAGTGCCGCAAAGAGGCACAAAAAGCACGACCGATTTCTGGAGACTGGTGTGCTTCTTGTGCCTTTTTGTGGCCAGGAGTATAACACGCACTGCTCAAACGGAAGTTGCATCTTGCGCACCTGTCGAGCCTGTCCTAGAATGGCCGTGTCAATACAGCACTAAACTGAAACGCGCGCGGCCGTCTCCCCGTGAACATTTCAAGCTCCGGTTTTGAGATTTCGGGCATCACTCGTTCCCTAACGAGCATCTGTGTTGACAGTTCCCTTTTCGAGCCCTGACCGGTACTGAAAAATTAAATCGCCGAAACTGTAGCCCGGGGGTGACATGTATTTACCGACTCGTTACGCGACCAAGATCACAGCGGCTTCCATCTCGCTGATCACTGTCACGTTTGTGTTTACGTGGGCAGTGCAGAGTCAGGGACCTCCTAAAGAAAAACCTGCCCCGGCTGCTCAAGAAAAATCCACCCCGCCAGCTCAGGAAAAGTCCACTCCGGAACCGCAAAAGAAACTCGGAACAGAACTCGACGACCGTAGCTTAATCACTAACACTGACCTGATCACACTGACAGTAACCGTCACAGACACGTATGGACGCTACGTATCAGGATTGAGCAAGAGCGCATTCGCCGTTTTCGACAATAAACAACAACAGGAGATCACTTACTTCAGCGACGACGATTCACCCGTGTCCGTCGGAGTGATCTTCGACGTTTCGGGTTCGATGAGCGGCGATAAAGTGAAGCGCGCACGCGACGCTCTGTCGAAGTTTATTCAGACCAGCCACGACTCCGACGAGTATTTCCTGATCGCTTTCAACTCGCGCGCGCAGTTGCTGCTCGACAAGACACGCGACGGTGATTCTGTTCTGAATAAACTCACGTTCGTTGAAACGAAGAGCCAGACCGCCCTCTACGATGCCTGCTATCTCGGCGTTGAAAAAGTTCAGCGTGGATCGCATCCGAAACGCGCTCTCCTTTTAATAAGTGACGGCCAGGACAACGATTCGCGGTACACGTTCAATGAACTTCGGAAGCTTCTGAAAGAGTCGGACGTAACGCTCTATGCCATCGGAATTCTGAGCGGCAGCGACGCCGGCAGCGCGATGGGGATGGAAGGCCAGGGAGTGCTCGACGAGCTTTCGGGCGTCTCGGGTGGAAAGGCATTCTTCCCGCGCTCGGCGGCTGAAATGGACGATATTTTCGAACAGATTGCCCTGGAGTTACGCCACCAGTATTCTATAGGCTACAAGCCGGAGTCGTTTGCCAATGACGGCAAATGGCATCGGGTCAAAGTTAAGGTCACGCCGCCGCGCGGACTCCCCCGACTATTCGTAAGATCAAAGGAAGGCTACTACGCCACGGCGGGCGCCCGATAAAGTCAATTACCGGGCTTCGGCAACGCTGGATTACCTGCCTTGCATCTTTTGACGTGTGCGTTTAGTGGCTGCATCCGCTTTTGCCCCAGCCCGCGCGGTTTTTAGAGGAGTTTACCCGTTGTTGAGCGAACAGAGTGTAAGACGGACTGGGATACTTGCGATCTGCGGTTTGATGGTTTCGGTGCTAGCGTTCGGCCCGAGTCTGGCTGCCGGTGATAACCAGCAGCGGCCGCGTACCGCCCAAGCGCCCCAAGAACCGCGGCCAAGTCCGACTGTTCAACGAACGGTTCCGGCACAACCCACGCCGACTCCAACACCAGCTCAAACACCGCAACAAGCGACACCGTCCGGTGTGCCACCGCAGTTGGGAGCGCCGCCACCACCGCCACGTCTGAAACCAACGCCGACTCCGACTCCACCTGAAACCCTCGATCCGGGTGACATCGTTCGGATCAACGCGGAGCTGGTCGAGCTGCACGTTCGTGTGATCGATCGCAATAACCGGCCGATCAACAACGTACCTAAAGATCAGTTTCATATATACGAAGACGGTGTTGCACAAACCATCGAGTCGTTTACACGTGAAGATGTTCCGATCAGCTATGGTCTCGCTGTCGATACATCGGCTTCGCTGCGTACGCAGATTCAGAGCGTGATCGACGCCGGCAAAACCATCATCAACAGCAACAAGCCCGGGGACGAGACGTTCCTCGTGCGATTTGTCAGCAGCGACAAGATCCAGACGGAGCAGGATTTCACTTCCAACAAAGAGTTGCTGATGGACGCTCTCGATAATCTTTACGTCGAGGGTGGGCAAACGGCCGTCATCGATGCAGTCTATCTTTCCGCCGAGCACGTTTCCGATTACAAGAAAGGCGACGATACCGATCGACGGCGACGCGCGCTGATCGTGATCACAGACGGCGAAGACCGGAGCAGCTTCTACAAGCAGGAACAACTCTTCGCGCGACTGCGTGAAGAAGACGTTCAGATTTTCGTGATCGGATTCATCAACGAGTTGGACAAAGAAGGCGGTTTAATTCGTAAGAGTCCGCGTGACAAAGCCGTCAATCTGATCAACAAGCTTGCGTCGGAAACGGGCGGTCGCGCGTTCTTTCCCGAGTCGATTTCGGAGTTACCTCAGATCGCAAACGAAATCATCCGGGATATGCGAACGCAGTATGTGATCGCATACAACCCAACAAACAAAACCCAGGACGGCACCTATCGCGCGATCAAAGTCACGGTGGACCAACCTACTAATTCCGAGAAGCGAATCGCGCTGACGAGAACCGGACGACTCGCGCGCAGAGAAGGGCAACACACACCCAAAGCACCACCCGTGAAGCTGCCGGCTACGGCCACTCCCAACAAGAAACCGTAATTATTTTTCCCTGCCATTCGAGCCTTTTGTGTTTTTTTGTGGCTTCTTCTTGTACTTTGTTCCATGCCTCGATGCAGCTTCCTCGATCGAATGCGTCGTGGTGAGAACGTCGTCGGTGCGGGCGAGATCGATAAGCTTCTTATAGTAATTGCGCAGCGCGTCGATCTCTGGTTCGGTCAGATCCTCTACGTCGATCAGACGATTGCTCGCGCCCTCCAGTGCAGCCACTATCTCGTTGAGCTTGAGGTGTATTGCAAGTGCATCTTTGTTTTGCGCGCGCTGAATGAGAAATACCATCAGAAACGTGACGATAGTGGTTCCGGTGTTGATGACGAGCTGCCATGTATCCGAAAACCCGAAAATTGGTCCAGTGATGCCCCAAACAACAATTACTGCAACAGCCAGAACAAAAGCCATGGATGTTCCGGTCGCCCTCGTGGCCTGGTAAGAAAACTTTTCGAGTGCTTCACTGACAATGTTTCTCTTTCGCGGCATAGTTACACCTTGTTCTTAAACTAAAATGGATTAAAGCAGGGGAATGGGGAACAAGCGGGGAGGTTATCTTAACATTAGAGGATCAAGGTTTGGGTCTGACTGAGCCACTAATCTTTTTGCGTGTGGTTTCACCGGTATGCAAAACCGGCAAACCGAGATCGACATCGGAGTGTGGTTGAGGGATCACATGCGTCGCCACCACTTCCCCGACTCGCTTTCCTGCGGCGGCGCCTGCATCCACAGCACTTCGGACCGCAGCGACGTCACCACGCACGATGGCTGTCACCAGGCCGGCGTCGATCTTTTCCCAGCCGACGAGGCGAACGTTCGCCGCTTTCACCATCGCGTCAGCAGCTTCGATCATCGCTACGAGCCCACGACATTCGACCATTCCAAGTGCTTCCGGCATTTACGGTTCCTCCGCAATGAGAAGATATTAACAGAATGGGCCACAAAGAGGCACAAACTAGTTGCGCAATGAATGAATCGGCGCCGGTATCCTTCCGCCGCGCCTGATGAACGCCACCGGCGAGAACTTGCTGACCGGCATGATCGGCGCGCTGCCGAGCAATCCACCAAACTCAACCACTTCGCCGACGTCGCGCCCAGGCACCGGAATGATGCGCACTGCCGTCGTCTTGTTGTTCATCGTTCCCACAGCCATCTCATCGGCGATGATCGCAGCAATCGTCTCAGCCGGCGTCGAACCAGGAACGGCAACCATGTCGATGCCGACCGAACACACACTGGTCCATGCTTCGAGTTTATCGAGTGACAACGCCCCCATCTGTGCGGCCTCGATCATACCTGCATCTTCAGACACCGGAATGAAAGCCCCACTCATGCCGCCAACCGATCCACTGGCCATCGCGCCGCCTTTCTTGACAGCATCAGTCAGCAGCGCCAGTGCGGCGGTCGTTCCGTGAGTGCCTGCTCGCTCGAAACCCATTGCCTCAATGATGTTTGCAACCGAATCCCCGGGCACAGGCGTCGGAGCGAGCGAGAGATCGATGATGCCAAACGGAATTCCCAAACGTCGCGCGGCTTCGCGTCCAACCAATTCGCCTGCGCGCGCCAGTTTGAAAGAGAGTTTCTTTATCGTCTCCGCGAGATCCTGCAACGGAAGATTTCGTTCTGCATGTCTGACTGCGTGATGGACCACGCCCGGACCCGAAACGCCGACGTTTACTACCGCCTCAGCTTCACTCACGCCGTGAAAAGCGCCCGCCATGAACGGATTGTCTTCAACAGCATTGGCAAAACACACGAACTTGGCACATGCGAGCCCGCCTTTGTCGCGAGTGAGTTCTGCTGCTCTCTTTATCAACCGGCCAACCTGTGCGACAACGTCCATGTTGATGCCGGCGCGCGTCGTTGCCGCGTTGATCGAAGAACACAAACGTTCGGTTGTCGCGAGCGCTTCAGGAATCGAGTCGATAAATCGACTCTCGGATCGCGTCGCACCTTTTTGGACCAGCGCGGAATAGCCGCCGATAAAATCGACGCCGACCGTTCCCGCCGCGTCGTCAATCGCCCGGGCCACTTGAATCACGTCGCCTTGCAAGCCTTCGGTGATCAACGACACGGGCGTGATTGAAATACGTTTGTTCGCGACTCTGATTCCAAACTCGTCGCCAATCTCGTCGACTGTTTGGACCAGGCGAGCAGCAACTGAGCGGATCTTGTCGCCTGCCTTTTGTGCGACGCCCGCCATCGAATCGCTGGAGCAGTCGAGCAGGCTGAGACCGAGCGTGACCGTGCGCACGTCGAGGTGCTCCATCTCGGTCATCGCGACGGTTTGAAGAATCTCGGCCTGTGTGTATTCCATTTATCCGATCACTTTGCTGAGTATGAGCAGGACTAAAAACACCAGGAACAGTCCGGCTGCGACGAGCAGGAAGCGCAAGCTCGGATCGTACGCCGCCTGATCGATCACGACGCTCGAAACCTCTCGTATTTTCTCGAGTCGACCACGCATACCATCTTCATGAACTTTGGGAGCTACCGGAGGCTCGACCGCGCTGAGTGGCTGCGTCTCGGTGTCGACAATCGTTTCCGCGACAGTGTGAGTCGTTGTGGTCGACGCTTGTGGGATGGAATCGCCGCACTGCGGACAAAACATCGCGTGCTGCCGCACCGATGCGCCGCATGTCGTACAGCGTCGTGCAATCTCCGGTTCAGACATAAAGACTGTAATTCAACTCTGCGTATCTCTGCGTTCCTCTGCGGTTAACAGCCTTCACCGCAGAGGAACGCAGAGGTACGCAGAGATTATATTCGATGCATCGCGTTGAAGAGATCTTCCCGCTGCGCGTAGATGCGAACGCCGAGCTGCTGGCCTTCACTCCGTAAGCGATCTTTGAGGTTCTGCGTGCTTTCACGCGCGCGCGACGTGTCAGCAATTATCACCATCGCGAATTTGCCCTGCACCACCGTCTGGTTGATGTCGATGATGCTGCAACTCGCATCGGCCAGAATCTGTGAAACACCCGCGACGATGCCCGGATGGTCCAACCCGAAAACCGAGATCACCATTCGATCCGAAGAGCCCTCGGCCGTAGCGCCGACGTCGACCGCGGCGGTGGTACCAATATTACTATTTGTACTTTGTACCTGGCTGTAAATATCTGTGACCAATTGCTCTACGGTAGATTCATCGACCGCACTGCCCAAACGGTCGTAAACCGCTCGAGTGATTCGATAAATCAGATCTTCATTGGCCATGGGGAGCAGTGATGGGGTTCAGGAGTGTTGTCAGGGTCTGCCGTTCTCTTGTACGAGTCTGCGCGCGGCTTCGCGCATCTCCTCTGATAGCGTGTCGTTGATGTCGACGCGATCGACGATACCTACAACCGCAGCTTCGATCGCCATATCTTGATTACCGATGGCGGATCTCGCTGCCTTGCCAAACGCGCACATGACCATCTCGCCGGTTCCGGCCCCGAGTCGATCGGCAACCACGACGATGTTGCGCGTCGGTTCCTTGTCGAGGTCGTATGGATGGACAATCAAAAACCTGACGCCCTCGAGATCGGGCGTCTTCTTGGTTGACCACACTGTACCTACGACTTTAGCCAGAAACATTTAATTTTGTGTAATCTGTGGCTTAAACCTTCGCGAACACTTCTGCCGGTTCGCCAATATCTCGCGCGGCAGGCGTGATTATCGTGCGCCCGTTGATGTAGATCTTCTCACCCTTCTGAATCGCGCGTCGTACATCTTCTTCGCTCACAAAGTCCACCGCTTTCGAACCATTCGTCGGTGGTGGGGCGGTTTTGATGACAGGCGTTTCTTTAGGTGGAGGCGGCGGAGTGTACATGCTTCCCGCTTCGTTCTCGACCACCGGTGGCGGAGGAGGCGGCAGCGGCGACGCTTCGACACGTTTGCCCGCCAGGAAACGATCTACTATCGCTGCGATCTCCTGCCGATCGATCTTGCCACCTGCAACGACGCTCTCTTTCGCGGCCACTGGTTGGGCAACTGTCTGCACACCAACCGCTGGACGCGCGCTCTTGACCGGTCGCGTCTCAAAAGCAACTCGCTTGATGTCCATCAAATGCAGTGGTGAAACGTTGTCCGACGTAACGTTGCCCCCCCACGATCCGCAGCCAAGCGTCATCGACGGTGGCAGCGCTGTCGAGAAACCGATCGCGCCGTGTGTCGTCGGCGTGTTCACAGTGATACGCGAAGCCGGCATCTCTGCACCAAACTTCACGGCCGCTTCACGCGAGCGCGTGTGAATGCCTGCCGTGTGGCCCATACCTCCGTAGCCGAGCACTTCCTTGCTTCGGTCAGCGCAAGCCTGCAAACCGTCAACTACATAAAACGCAAGGATCGGCGAAAGCTTCTCCATCGAGAGCGGATGATCGCGCCCGACGCCCGCAACGTCTGCGATCAAGCATCGCGTGCCCGGCGGCACAGTCAAACCAGCCATCTTCGCAATCACTTCGACGGATCTACCGACGATCGCCGGATTGAGCGAACGTTGTGGAGTTGCGACGACTTTTCCGAGTTGATCCGCTTCCGACGCTGAAAGGAAATGTGCGCCCTGGAGTTTGAACTGTTCGCGCACGGCCTGTTCGATCGGCGCGTCACACACGACTGCCTGCTCGGAAGCGCAGATTGTGCCGTTGTCAAAACACTTTCCTGTCAAAATATCCTGCACCGCCTTCGGCACGTCGGCAGTTCGCTCGATGCACACAGGCACGTTGCCTGGTCCAACTCCGAATGCAGGTTTGCCTGACGAGTACGCCGCACGCACGAGGCCGATTCCGCCCGTAGCGAGAATCACGGCCGTCTGCTTGTGTTTCATCAGAGTTTCGGTGCCTTCGATCGTCGCCGTCGTCATGCATCCGATTGCCTCGGTGGGCAATCCTTCCTTGACTCCGGCATCACGCATGGTGCGGGCGGTTTCGTTGATGCACCTGGCCGCCGACGGATGTGGCGACAACACGACCGCATTGCGCGACTTGATCGCGATCAGGATCTTGAAAATTGCAGTTGAAGTTGGATTGGTGGAAGGAATGATGCCCGCAACGACGCCGCGCGGGCTCGCGATCTCTACAACGTCTTTGGACTCAGAAACAACTCCCTTGGTGCGCAAGCCGCGAAAGTAGTTCCAAACATCTTCAGCGGCGAAACGGTTCTTCTCCTGTTTGTCAACCGGAATACCATATCCCGTTTCTTCGACGGCCATCGCTCCGAGCCTTGCCGCGTCAGCCAGCGCCGCTTTGGCCATCGCCTCGCAGATACGATCGATCTTCGCCTGCTCGAACTGGGCCACCTCACTCTGCGCGCGATGAGCCGCCTCAACCAGATCGCGTGCCTGCTGTACTGAAACAAGGTCTTTATCTACAGACATGGCAATTCCCTATCTGTGCAATCTGCGGCTGGAACTATCTCGCCCGTTCTTTGTTTGTGTCGCGCGTTCCGGCGCCGAGCGAGCGTCCCTGATCGCCCTGGCCCAACTGCCCGCGCGCACCGCCTTGCAACGCACTTTCATCCGGACTCAAACCCGTGCGTCCGTTGACGGGGAGTACGCGTTCGACTTCCGCGTGTGGCCTCGGAATAACGTGCACGCTGATCAGCTCACCAACTCTTCGCGCTGCAGCCGCGCCTGCATCAGTCGCTGCCTTCACCGCACCAACATCGCCGCGCACGAAGATCGTCACGTAGCCGGCGCCGATGTACTCCTTCCCAAGCAGTTGCACATTCGCTGCTTTGACCATCGCATCGGCGGCCTCAACTGCACCCACGAATCCTTTGGTCTCAACCATTCCGAGTGCTTCAAGGGGCATCTCTTTGTCCTCACTTTTGTCTATTGTAGATATTAAAAGCGACTGTATCGGATCACTGTGCGTCAACGTACCACCGCGAGCGACAAGAAGCAAGAGACGCAGATCTTTTGGGATGCAAAAGTTTGACACCGTTTAGCAGCGCAAGCTATAGTGCAGAAAAAGTGGGAGTTGTACGCATTCGTACAAGCGGCACGCGACGATAGACCTGGGTTTATAATCCAACCAACGAACGCCAGGAATCGAGCGAGTGGAGATGGCAGCTAATCTAGGCGAACAATTGCGACTCGCACGCGAGGCGCGAGGCATGGGTTTGCGCGAAATCTGCGATCAAACACGCATCTCCGTTCACTACCTCGAAGCCATCGAAGCAAACGACTACAAGCGACTGCCCGGAGGCGTCTTCAATCGCAGCTTCATCAAGGCGTACGCGAAGTGCGTCGGCTACGACGAGCGCGAGGCGATCGAGGGTTACACGCGATACCTGCGCGAACACGGCGAAAACGCTGACGAAGTCAACACGACGCCGATGCACTCCAAGGTTTACACAGACACGCCGGCCACGCGTTCGCCAGTATTGACTGTCGTGCTGGCGATCTTGATTCTGGCAATCCTGACGGCCGCAGCGCTCGCAGCCCTGCATTGGTTCCAGAAGCGAGCAGAGTTGACGCCGCCCGCTAGCGAGAAAATTTACTCATCTATGTATAATGACCTCACACCAGTACCGAACGATTTAGACGGGTAGTATTTTTGGCCACCAAAAAGGCACATAAGACACAACAGAAAACCTGTTCTTGTTTACTGTTTAGTGTCTTGTGTGCCTTTTTGTGGCTACCTTATTTACCTGAGGAGTCTTGATCCAAACATGATTACATCTGACATCTTTGAAGGACTGACGTTCGACGACGTTCTCCTGATCCCAGCTCGTTCCGACGTTCTTCCCTCCCAAACCGACACCTCGACTAGCTTCACGCGAAACATTCGTCTTCAGATCCCACTCTGTTCCGCGGCGATGGACACCGTGACTGAAGGTTCGCTCGCCATCGCACTCGCGCAACAAGGCGGCATAGGCGTGATCCACAAAAACCTGAGTATCGAACGTCAGGCAGAGGAAGTCGATAAAGTAAAGAGATCGGAATCGGGAATGATCGTCGATCCGGTAACGATTCGGCCGGATCGTCCTGTGCGAGAAGCGCTCCAGGTGATGGAGCGATTTCACATCAGCGGCGTTCCCGTCGTCGATGAGGCTGGTCACCTCGTCGGCATCATCACAAATCGCGATCTGCGTTTTGAGACGCGCTTCGACATTCCTGTTTCCGAAGTGATGACGAAACAACCGCTCGTCACGGTCCCGGTCGGCACAACGCTGGAACAAGCGAAGACGGTTCTACAAAAACATCGCATCGAGAAGCTTCTCGTCATCGACGACGACAAACATATAAAAGGACTCATCACGGTTAAAGACATTCAAAAGGCGATCAAATATCCCTCGGCAGCGAAAGACAATCTCGGACGTTTGCGCGTCGCAGCGGCGATTGGCGCCACCGGTGATTATCGTGAACGCGCTGACGAACTGGTGAAGGCACGTGTCGATTGTCTCGTGATTGACACGGCACACGGACATTCATCGCGCGTTATCGAAGCGGTCAAAGAGATCAAGAAACGTCATGCTGAGACGGATTTGATCGCAGGCAATGTGGGCACAACCGAGGGCGCACAGGAGCTGATCGATTCAGGCGTCGATGCGATCAAAGTCGGTATCGGACCGGGATCGATCTGCACGACGCGTGTCGTTACCGGCGCCGGCGTTCCGCAGATCACTGCGATTGCAAACTGTGTTAAAGCTGCGCGCGGTAAGAATATTCCCGTGATCTCCGATGGCGGTGTGAAGTTTTCAGGCGATGTCGCGAAGGCAATCGCTTCGGGCGCTGATGTGGTGATGATCGGGTCGCTGTTTGCGGGGACGGAAGAAGCGCCCGGCGAAGTGATCCTGTTTCAGGGTCGATCCTTTAAAACATATCGCGGCATGGGATCGATCGGTGCGATGCGCGAGGGTTCGCGCGATCGTTACGCACAAGACACGACTGAGAATGAATCGAAACTCGTTCCGGAAGGGATCGAAGGTCGCGTTCCTTACAAAGGCACGTTGGCAGACATGGTGACGCAGCTTGTCGGCGGTTTGCGATCGGGAATGGGATACACCGGCTGCCGCACGATAACAGAGTTTCAGGAGCGCACGCGTTTCCTGCGCATCACGTCAGCCGGTCTGAAGGAATCGCACGTGCACGACGTGATTATCACGAAGGAAGCGCCCAATTATCGCCTGGAATAATCTCGCGAAGGCGACGCGAAACACTTTTCTTCCATTCCTCACACCTACCAGGAGGAATCGGAAAATGAGCAACCCAGTTACTACCGCAACCGCTCAGGTTCTCAGCAAGGGCATGCACGGACCTGCCGTCGAAACACTTCAAATCCGGTTAGTCGAACTCGGATACATGACGCAGGATCAGAAAAACTCAGGCCCCGGCAAATTTGGACAAATGACCGAAGCCGCTGTCAAAAATCTTCAGAGCGACAATATGATTGCACCCAACGGTAAGCTCGATGTCCCGGCGCAATCTTTACTCCAGCAACTGAAGAACGGCGTAAGACTCGATAGCCAGGGCGGCGTCGTACTCCCGATGCAGAGACGCCTGGCAAATGCCGGCGCACTCTCGCAGAACGATCTGACAGCCGAATCAGCTAAATTTGGACCACGCACTGAACAGGCATTGCGAGACTTCCAGACTGGTAATGGTCTTCAATCGTCAGGCGTTCTCACACCAGAGACATATCGCCCTCTCTACATCGTCGGATTGGGTGACGGAGGAATCGACGTTCAACTACCGGAAAAAGGCGAAGGCTTCAGGACCTTCCTCCGCGAGAACGGCACAACTCAGTACGGCACGCAAAAGGCAATCAAGGCTTTGATAGATCTCGCCGGTGCATGGATTCAAATACATCCGGAAGTTCCGCTCCAATATGGACATATCAGCCGTAAGGGCGGAGGTCCCTTCTTCAGTACCGTCAGTATGGGTGATTTGGCACACGAAACTCACCAGAATGGCCGTACAGTTGATGTCCGACCGATCAGGAAAGACAACAAGATGCTGGCAGTAGATATCGGACAGTCACAGTATGATCGATCACGTACGAGGGAGCTGGTTATGTTGATTCGGCAAAGGCATCAGGGCGTGGACATAATCTTTAACGATGCCACCTTCAATCAAGCCCATATCACTCGAAGATTCGACGGACATAACGATCATCTGCACGTCGTGATTCCCGCCTAGTGGATGATTGATCCGACACGTGTCGGTTTTTAGATGGATGAGTCTGATCGAGTATCATTATCCGCGAGTGAACTGAGGCAAAGCCGCACGGCATCAGACTTGCCAATGTTCACTCCGGATCGATGTCTAATCGCAAAGCAACACTAATCGCAAATCCGAAGACTGGCCGTTACGCCTCGCGACGCCGGCCTGTTGAGGAACTCGCTTCACAACTCGAATCACTTGGAATCAAAGTCGACTTGAGATTGACGAGCGGGCCCGGCGAAGCGACCGAGCTCGCCGCACGTGCCGCGCGTAACGGCAGTTCCGACATCATCGTCGCCGGCGGTGATGGAACTATCAACGAAGCAATTCAGGGTTTGACCGGAACTAAAGCACGGCTCGCGATCATTCCGCGTGGCACAGCAAACGTGCTTGCTCGTGAACTTGGTTTGCCGCTGGACGATGCGCAGGCGGTAGTAGTGGCTGCGAAAGGTAACTCGCGCAAGATCTATCTTGGGCTCGCGATTAATGAAACAACCCATGAGAGCCGTCATTTTGTGTTGATGGCGGGAATCGGACTCGACGCGTCGGTGGTGCGGCGTGTTCAGCCGTCGCTTAAAAAAAGAATAGGCAAGGGCGCGTTTTGGGTTTCCGGGCTAAGTCATCTCGCAACCTGGAACCCGCGTCCGTTCACGCTCGAGATCGGCGGAAGTAAATACAACGCCACGTTTGCAACAATCGGAAAGGCGGCGAGGTATGGTGGCGATCTCGCGATCACGCCTGGCGCGCGTTTGGATGAACGTGAATTTGAAATCTGCATCATTCAAACGACGAGCCGGCTTCGTTACCTGCACTTGCTTTCTTATGCGATGCGCGAGGGGATGCCGCGCGACAAACCTGAGGTGCAGTTTGTGAAGGCAGCGCACGTCAAAGCGTACGGCGACGCGCAGGTACAGGTCGACGGCGAGTTACTCGGTCATCTCCCAATGCGCTTCGAGATCGCCCCACACTCCCTCGAAGTCATCGTGCCTTAAAATCCGTGGGATCTATTTCCCACTCAACCACGCTGTGCGTAATGCTTTTTGCTCTGCCGTCGCATCGGATCGCTCTTCAATCTTGTAATCAAATCTCTCCGGCTGGCCCAACACTATGTTCGTTTTGATCGTGCGCCGATCGCGCCGCACAACAACCGGCACTGAATCGCCTGTCTTGTAGCGCGCCAGCGTCTTCAACCACGAATCCTTCGTAACATCCTTCCCACCGAGCGACACGATCGCATCTTGACTTTGCAGCCCCGCATCTTCAGCAGGCGAGTTGTTGCGAACATTTTCGATGACGCCCTCGCGCGGATCCTCAAACGTCACCCACATCCCGGCATCGAACGGTTCTTTCGCCTGTGTCTTCACCAACCGTAAACCAACGTAACCAAACGCTTCCTCGTACGGCAGCACCTCGACATCGCGCACATGTCGCTTGAAAAAATCGCCCAAATCAAACCCGGCTCGGCGCGACGCAATTCGCTCGAGATCTTCAGGTTGATACCCGCGGCCTCGCAGGTAGTAACTGCTGTTCGGGCTCTTCAAGTAAAGCTCTTCGTACATGTCGCGCATCACGTCGTCGAGCGACGCCTTGCCTTTCGTCCGGCCACGCACCAGCAGGTCCATCACGAGCGCGATGAGCTGCCCTTTCGGGTAGTAACTGATCGAAGTGTTTTGCAGGTTGGTTAACTGCACGTGAGCCGCATCGTCGATGAACGGAGCAGACATCGACGACTCTTCAGCGCTCATTAAGCGACTGCCTTGCGCGCTCTCGATGCCCCTGATGGTCTGTGCCTGCCGGTCGAGAAACTTCTTATCGTCCCAGAGCCCGGCGCGTCTCAGCATCATATGTCCGTAGTAATTCGTGAAACCCTCCGCGATCCAGAGACCACGCGTACTCAGCGGGCGCGTGAAGTCCCATGGTCCAAGTTCCTGTGGGCGCAGTCGCTTTACGTTCCAGACGTGAAAAAACTCGTGTGAGACGGTGCCGAGCGTCTGTTCGTGAACGCCCGCTTCAGCCAACGCGCCAGGTTCGATGATCTGCGTGGAAGTGAGATGCTCCATCCCGTCGCCCGAATGATCGTCAGCGGCAAAGTGAATGAGAAATGTGTATTCTTCGAACTCCGGCGGCCCCCACATCGCAACTTCCGCGCGCACGATCTTTTCAATGTCTCGTACGAGTGCAGGACGCTTTCCTCCTTCTGGTCCAAACGAGTGAACGACGACGTGATACTTTTTCCCGTTGACTTCGAAATTGTCCTCGGTCCAGTCAGGCGCGATCTCGGTTGGTGCATCGATCATGACGTCCCAATTTGGAAACTTCCATTCGGTCTGTCCTGCGCGTGTGGTCCAGCCGTTTACGATCCTCCAACCCGCGGGGGGATCGATTGTTAGTTTCACCGGATTGGGTTTGTGGCCCACGACGTACATGAAGATCGAAGCGCCGTTGTAGTTAGCGTGCCGGCTGTCGAGTTGTGAAAACGTACCGGAGAGATCGTTGCCGAAAACTTTGTAGGAGATGGTCAGCGTTGTGGATCCGAGCGGTGCGACGCTCCACGTTTGATCGTCGACGCGCTTCACCGTGCGTGTGGCTGAGTTTTCGGCGACGGCTCGCAGTTCCTGAACGTTCTTTGCGAAATCAAAAACGCCGTAACGTCCAGGCGACCACTTCGCCATCTGAAACTGAAGCGGCTTGTCTTTTAGTTGTTCGGGCAGTTCAACTATGATGGCGACTTCAAACAGATGCGACACCGGCCGCGACATCGCGAGCCGGTAAGTTATCGAGCGCAGTGGCGGCTCCTGCGCAGCGGCGACGCCGCTCGTGAGCACGATGAAAGCGAGTGCAATGATCAGTTTACGTGAATGGGTATGCATGGTCGGATTATGGTAACAGAACGTCTTTATTACTCCGATTCTCATCTCATCGAGTTTGAAGCTCGAGTCGTAGATGTTACTGACCGTGTCAGCGGTTGGGCTGCTGTGGTTCTCGATCAAACGGCTTTCTATCCGACGGGTGGCGGACAACCGAGTGACACCGGAACGCTCAACGGTTCACGCGTAGTCGAATGCATTGACGACGGCGACAACGGTGTGCTCCACGTGGTCCAGGGCGCCGCGCCCGTTCGCGATGCCGTTGTACGTGGACGAGTGGACTGGGCTCGCCGCCTGGACCACATACAACAACACACTGGCCAGCACATTCTCTCCCAGGCTTTCGTCAAACTCTTCAACGCGCCGACGAAGGGCTTTCGCGTGATGGATGCGTCGTGCGAAATCGACGTCGAGCTAAACAACCCCACCACGGAGATCGTCGAACGCGCCGTGGAACTCGCGAACAACGTCATCTGGGAAGACCGGTCGATAACGATCCTGAACGTCACGTCTGGGGAGGCCGCTGAGTTGTCTTTGCGAAAGGAGCCTGCGCGCGAAGGCGAATTGCGTTTGATCGAGATCGAAGGTTTTGATTTGACGCCGTGTGGTGGAACGCACGCGTATCGCACTGGAGAAGTCGGAATGATCGCGGTGCGATCGTGGGAACGTGCGAAGGGCTTGACGAGAATGGAGTTTGTGGCAGGCACGCGCGCGCTCGCGGATTATCGGAAAGCAAACAAGAGCGCGCGTGAGATGGCGGCGTTGTTTAGTACAGGCAGAGACGACGCACCGCAGCTCGCGGCGCAGATGGTTGAAGAGAATAAAGAACTGCACCGGCGGGTTCGTATGCTGGAGGAAGTGGCGGCGGGCGTCGAAGCTGAGAAGTTGTTAGCGACTGCTGAAGCGGGGATCGTGGTTCAAGTCTTCGAAGGCCGTGATGCCGAGTCTTTGAAGAAACTCGCTCACGCTCTCATGACGAAACCCGGGACTGTTGCACTGCTCGGCTCACGCGACAAAGACACCGCGCGGCTTGTGTTTGCGCGCTCGTCTGAAGCGCCGGGCGACATGAGCATGTTGATGCGTGAAGCCTGCACAATGCTGGACGGCCGTGGTGGCGGCAAACCGGAGATGGCGCAGGGCGGTGGCAAGAAGATTGAAAAGCTGAACGACGCCCTCAACCGCGCCTTGACACTCCTCAATACGTCTTCCTAATATGGCACTCCGCGTGGGGCAGTAGCTCAGTTTGGCAGAGCGCCGCGTTCGCAATGCGGAGGTCAGGGGTTCGACCCCCCTCTGCTCCACCATTTGTTTTCAATCATTTACGGCTGCCCGCAACGGCGGCCGTATCTCATGGACTGAACCCCTAGATTGAGACACTCGAAATAGGCACACTTAGCACAGAAAGGAGCTGCAAGTGGCCAAAAGACGAGTGGGACGCTACTCAAATGAGTTTAGGCGTGCGTGCGTCGAGCGCATGAAACAGTGCGACGACATCTCAGCGCTGTCTAGGGAATTGGATATTGATCGGCGGCTACTGTACCGCTGGCGCGATCAGTATGACCCACCAGATAAGAGCGAGTGGCCGCCACCACAGAACTCACGCGAATCCACTCTGCGTAAAGAAGTCAGCCAACTCAAACGAGTGCTGGCCGAGAAGACTCTGGAACTAGATTTTTTCAAAGGTGCCTTGCAAAAAATAGAGGCGCGACGGCAGCAGAGCGGCGGCTCTGGCGCGAAGGCATCTACGACTAAATCCGGGAAGTGATGTCTTTGCAAGGCAGCTTGAGTATTGAACGGATGTGTCAATTGGCCCAGGTAGGTCGCGCCGGCTTCTATCGCTCGCTGCAGGAGCGTGTACCGGTCGAAGAAGAGATGGAGGTGCGGTCCATCATTCAGCAGATCGTGCTGGAGCATCGGCACCGCTACGGCTATCGCCGAGTGACAGCAGAACTGCGCCGGCGTGGCTTAATCGTTAATCATAAGCGGGTGGCGCGTCTGATGCGCGAAGACAATCTGCTGGCGATTCAGCCGCGGGCCTTCGTCGTCACCACTGATTCAGAACACGAGCTTGAAGTGTATTTGAATCTCGCCAGCCACCTGAAATTGACCGGCATCAATCAGCTCTGGGTGGCTGATATTACTTATATTCGATTGCAATCGGAGTTCGTTTATCTGGCGATGATCCTGGATGCCTTCTCTCGCAAAGTGGTCGGCTGGGCACTGGCGCGAACCATGGCGACACGGTTAACTAGGACCGCGTTGGAGCGAGCAATCGCTGCGCGCGAACCTGCGCCCGGCTTGGTCCATCATTCGGAGCGCGGACTGCAGTACGCTTCAGCCGAGTATGTGCAGGTACTTAAAGAACATCGGATAATCCCCAGCATGAGCCGGCCAGCGAATCCATACGACAATGCGAGTTGTGAAAGTTTTATGAAGACGCTCAAGCGCGAAGAGATCCATGCTAACGATTATGTTGATCTCGAGCACTTGCGCAGCAACGTCGAGACCTTTATCGACGGTTACTATAATCGCTGCCGCTTGCACTCCGCGCTCGGCTACCAACCGCCGGAGGAATTCGAGCAGCAACTAAGCTCTGCCGCAACGTTCGCGGCTGCGACGATGAGTTTTTTCAGGCATGAGGAGGACTATCGACCCGATAGTGTTCTCTTAAGGATGAGGAGCGATCCGCAGACCGCTCCTCTGACCATCGGTTTCGATGAGTCTCCGGCTGGTTATTCCTTGGCGAGTTGCTCTCCAGCAGAGCTCGCCTCCGCTTCGCCAGCCAACCGAGATTCTGAACCAGAACCGCGAACATGAAAAGACAAAGTTACTCAACCAGAAGTGTGGCTAATTCAAACTGTCTCAACGGAGGGGTTCACCCCAAGGCGTTGTGTCCAATTTGTGTCCAGAATAAACAGCACAGTCGTCCAATCGATTGACCGGACTAAAGCGCTCCACGGAACTGTTGGAAGAACCTGAGCATTTCTGCCGTTTGCGTCAAAAGGAAGTTGCGAAGATTGTCCAATTCAGCGGACACTCAATTAGAAGGTCAGGTTCCCTTTAGATCTTCCTTTCACGCTTTTAAAAACGTCCTCATTAAGATTCGCAAAGACCAAACGCACCTTGATTCAGTTGACAATTGCTTGCGCCATACTCACCGTTGCATGGCATTGTTCGTCGTAGTCGTTCCGTTCCTACGTGGATTGGACAGAATCTGAGCAATGGCACTGGCCCAGAAGTTTTGATCTATCACTTGGCTTCGAATCGTAAGGAGAGTTGATGAAAAGCTTCGATACGCGCGCCTACAGCATAAACGACTTCTTGGAATGGGATAAGAATAACCAAATAGAGCTTAATCCTCGTTTTCAAAGGCGATCTGTATGGTCAGACAACGCGCGATCATATCTTATGGACACAATCATTAGAGGTAAGCCGATCCCGAAAGTATTCATAAGACAAAGACTGAATCCGACAACTAAACAATCAATTAGAGAGGTTGTCGACGGTCAGCAACGACTCAGGACAATCCTCCTTTATTTGAAAGATGGATTTCAAATAAACAAGAAACATAATGCCGATTACGGGGGACTGTATTTCAGTCAACTAAACCAAGTCGATGACAAGATTCAAGAGAACATCTTAACTTACGAAATCGCGGTCGACCTGCTTATTAATGTCTCCGATTCCGAGGTTCTTGACATCTTCAGCCGCTTGAATTCCTACGCAGTTATCCTCAATGAACAAGAACGAATAAATGCTGATCATTTTGGACCTTTTAAGAAACTAACTGAACAGTTGGGACACAAGTTCTATGATTTTTGGGTGACGAACAAAATCTTGAGCGACCCCGACATACTGCGAATGGGAGATGTGACGTTGGTGGCGGACCTTCTAATAGCGATGGTGGAAGGGATAAAAAGTAAGAAACAAATCAAGAACTACTTTGATCTTTACGAAAAGGAGTTCGAACATGATCCGGCTGTCCTAGAAAACGAGTTCAATCAAATATTAGCGCTGATCTCAACTGTTTTCGACGGAAGCCTGCGGTCATCTGAGTTCCGTCGTATTTCGCTATTCTATAGTCTATTTACGAGTGTTTATCACTTGCAATATGGGCTGAAGGAACTTGATCTTCCACGACGCCCATTCGATCAAATGGTTCCTTCTCGCGTTCGCACGACACTGGAATCGATCGAAAATCTATTCGCAATTGAAGATAAAGCGGCTCTCACTAGAGAACAAGCTCAATTCATAGAAGATAGTCGCCGAGCAACAACGGATGCGGCGACTCGCATCCGTCGAACGCGATTTCTCACAACTCACTTACTTTCAGCGAATTGATAAGCAATGCCTCTCACACGATGCTTCAACGATTATAAGAATCACATCGCCAAAGTTGATGCACTAATAGCCGCTGCGCATGCTACTGGCCCTCCCTCAGGCGCATACGTTTGGAGTCCGGATGTGCGTACTTTCATAACGGAATCGGCGTTTCTCAAGATGTTCATCGCGTGGGAACAATTTCTAGAGACAAGCTTCGTCCTATATATGATGGGTCATCCTTCTGGGATGGGAAACATTGTACCCAAATTTGTAAGCCCCACCGATGAAGGTCACGCGCATCGCATTTTAGTTGGCACGAGGAGATACGTGGATTGGAGTACACCTGATACTGCGCGGAAGCTTGCAGGGTCTTTCTTTGCTAGCGGGGAACCATACGAAACAGTGCTAACTCTACTCTCGAACGATCTAATGGACTTAAAGACAATAAGAAACGCCGCGGCTCACTTGTCAAGTTCTACAACCCAGCAGTTGGATGCCTTGGGTACTCGAAAGTTGAGAAGGCCATGCGTGAATGTAGCCGTTTACGATCTATTAATCGCAGTCAATCCAGATCCTTCTGCCGGTGGAAAAACAATTCTGAAGACATATCAAGAGATTCTGGAAGCTGCAGCGAGCTTGATAGCCAACGCCTAGAGTCAGCTATTTTTTGCCGGATATTTGAACTGATAGAAGTTATCATGTGAGGCAAGATAGAAATGGCGAAAGCGAATCGTAAACAAAAAGCCACATTCGGAATGTCCTTGAATGTAGGCTCGCGCAATTAATCTAACTATCAGGCCAGTCAAAATTCCAAATGAGTCAATGTCCGAGGAATTGCTTTCATAGACATCCGTTGTGCTGTATTCAACGTTAACGAAAGTGTTTCACAAGTTGAAAGGTCTTGTAAGGCGGAAAGATCCGTAACTTTACTATTCTTTAGGTCAAGATTCAGTTCGGATAGCCCGCGAAGGTTGCTTAGGGGCATGAGAGAACCATTGAAATCCCTCAGATCAAGCGACAATCCGCTTATATTTAATTTCGCAAGAGGTTTTAAGTCATTGCCATCGAGTACCAAGCTTAGCCGCTTCAGATTGGGTATCGAACGAAGTTGTGGTACAGCTTCGACCGGTATGAGGTTTTCAAACGCGAGCGACAAGTTGGTCGCAGGACTTAGATCTCTCAGTGATCCTAAGTTCGACCTCATATTTGAGACCCTTATATCAAGGGTTGTCAGCGTCCTAATCTTCGTCAATGGGGTGAGATTAGGCAAATCTTGAGACTTCTGGTCCGGATCGCCGCGAAACACAAGGTCGAGATGTGTAACCTGTTGGAACTCTGCAAGAGGTGTTAAATCAACGCCATTAGAATGCACCTGGATGTAGCGTAATCGCTGCAAATTTGCCAATGTTCTCATATCAGGTAAGTTCGTGCGCGGCAAGCCCCATATCGTGAGTCGAGTCAGGCCCATTAGGGAACCGACAGGGGTAATATCTTCGAAACGACCGCTTACCGTAAGTTCGATTTCCTCAATCTGGTTAATCGCTGCTAGTGAAGGCAACTGAACCGCCTCACCAGACACTTCACTCAGATTATCAAAGAATATAATTTTCAGTTTCTTCAATTCTTGCAGCTTCGCCAAAGGCTTCAAATCTTCAGCGCGCATTTGCCTACTGATAATTAGCCTCAGGTCCAACGTTGATAAATTGGGGAGTTTCCCAAGTATTGTCAGATCCGATAGATTGTTTGGATTCTTATCAAGACTCAGTTCATTTAATTGCGTAACTTGGGACAGAGGACTTAAATCACGCACTTCCTCAAGGAGGGTTGTTACTTCAATTCTCAGATGAACATGAGCAGGTAGTTTTGCCAGCACCGCCAAATAGGTTAAATCGGCGCGCGTTATTTCCATTGAAAGTTTTTCAAGCGCATGCAACTCCGTTAAGGCAGTCAGATCCATAGGCTGCCAACCAAGTTGCAGAGTGAGTTCCTTTATAGTCTGCAATTCTTTTAGCGGTTTCAGATCAACAATCTGGGTTTTTCCTATGTCAAGAGTAAGGCTTGTCAAACGCGGGCACTGCACCAGATTGGCTACAAGGCCTTCTAGAGAGTTTGTATCCTCCGATAACTTTAGCGTCAGACCCTTTATGGAGTTCGAATGCAACCACGGAAAGCGTTGGGCCTTTACAGCGTCCTTCAGTTTTAAAGTCTGAAGTTGATCCTGCCAATCAACGAGCTCTGCCGGATTGTTGTTGTCGATCAAGTATCTCGTCGCGTCGTAACGCTGAAATTGCGATTTCCCCCACAGACTAAACGCAACGATGATCACAAGGCCTGCTAGCACCGATAGGCGCCAAAAGCTTCGCCTGTTTTGACTCTTACGAAGGAAAACAAGTTTTTCTCCAATGTCAGAAGTCCAGGGAATTTGGTCTTTATGTCGTTCAACAACCCGCAGCTCTGGGCCTTTTAGAAGATAACGTGATTTGCGATAGCCATTCGTCCAGATAACGTAGCCATTCTCAAAGATCCGTCTAGCTCGTTCGACCTCGGCCAGAAGGTCACTCATCATCGATCGCAATGCCGGAATCAATCGTTCATGCGCTAACCGATACCGTGGGTCAGCGCCCTCTTGTGTATTGATGACCTCCAATAACCGCTTGTCTCTTTGACTAATCCTGAGTAGTAGACGATTTACGTGCGCGGTATTAACCGAAATCGACTTTGAAATCTCCGTACCACTCAGTCCTTCGGCGATTCGTTGACTGGTTATCGGCTCACACAATGCGAGCATTGATTCTAGAATTACCTGCCGATCACCATCGGTAAAAACGTCGGTGCATTTTCGAATGTATTGCATAAGCAAACCATCTGCGCCGCCCGCGAACTGATAGTCTTTGAGAGTTACATTCTGTCCTCCACTTTGGTCGGACAATTCCGCTAAAACTGATAACCCAACGCCAACATCTACGGGTGATACGGTACTGCCAACCGTTAGGGCGTCCAATAAGTTTTCTACAACCTTCTGTTCGATCGAAAGCGATGCCTCGCTAATGAGCGCGCTAATTACGTCTGAGGCTTGTGATCTGGTGAACGGATGCAACAGGATTTCGACAGGATGGATATTGAGTTCCTTTTGAGGCAATGTAAACTCTTCCCAGTCCGGTCGAAAGTCACGACGAAATGCCACGATCCACGTAATTTGATGCGGCGGCTCTCCTTCAAGCGCAAGCTTACGCAGAAAAGTGAGAACTGGGCCGTCAAGACTCCCTCTGAGTTGCTCAAACTGGTCTAATACAATGACATGATTACGAATACATAGCTCCCTGCCGGGGTTAATTAACTCGTCAAGGCCATTCGGTTTGACAGGGGAATCTCGTGACCAACTCAATCTAATAGCACGAAGCAGTCTCTCAACAGAGCTCGTCGGAGTAACTTCCCAATAGTGATAGTCAATATCTTTGTCCTTAAGAATGTTCGTAAGGCCCGCGCGCAGTAAAGACGTCTTACCTACACCTGAGGCTCCGCTAATAACAACCAAGGGTACTTGGTCGTCTCGTACGAACCCCAGCAACTTCCGTAATTCATCTTCACGACCAAGTTGTCGGAATAGATCACCATCTGCCGGTGCGAATGCATATGGGCCCTTCAACGCTGAAGGGCGGTTTTGGACAGGTGGCAATTTGGGGGGATGAACGAGTGGCCAGATTTTAACTAAAGCATAAATAAAACACAGCGACCCGATGAGAAAGAGCACTACCGGTATGATGATTAACGCGTGCCATGAATCCAGCCACTCTTTAATTTCCGGCGGGAGCCAATTATGTAAAGAGTAAGCTGAGTAGAAGAGAACAACGGAGAGAACGAATGCTCCTTCTTCTCGCTTTCGTGCTTTTAGAAGACGAACTAATGACGTAACGAACTGCGGAGTCTCAAATAGGCGCGAATCCAACATTTATGAGCAGAAAAACGTGTCGAATTTGAGAAAAAACCTGAGGCCACGAGCCCCAATTCAGGACAGATGATACTTACTTGGAAAGCGTTAGCAACGGTTGAGCATGAGAAACGCGCGCACAATAGTTCAGCGTCTCAGTATTGTCAAGGAATCGAATTGCTTTGTAATCGAATTTGCTTGCTCAGTTCGAATTGAACAAAGGACATTAGGACTGTTTCAAAAATTATCAAGTGAAGTATGCTGATTGAAACTGTCTCAACCGAGGGGTTCACCCCAAAAATTTGTGGCCAATTTGTGGACAGAATTCGCAGCACATGAGGGTGAAGTGCTGTCAGCGAATGGGAACGAACCACAAAACCCCCTATTTTCCTTGGTGGCTGCAACTTTCGAAAAGGCAATTACTTGCGTTTATGCCGGTCATCTAATTCGCAATGCGGAGGTCAGGGGTTCGATCCCCCCTCTGCTCCACCAATAGTATCAAGTACTTACGGCAGGGCGCGCACCCTGCCGTTTTTGTATTTTCCCCTTTTTGGCGTCACATTGACGTGGCGAGAAGGATACGAGCTTTTCTAAAGCCTCCCGCTTTCGCTCCTGCATACCGTGTGAGTATCTCTTGGTCATTCTGATATCCGTGTGATCTAAGATTTCCGCGACAGCTCAACCGGGTAGTACCAATGACTGCGAGGGTGAGAGAAGTCCTTAATCAACAGAGACGGACGAGTGAATTTGTGTTTACCAGCCTCAAGCCTGTTTCCCCATTTTTTTACCGTGACTTTCATCTACCTGATCCTTCTCTCTCATTAGATAGCCCTACTATGCCCGCCTAACTTAGTCGAGCCTTGAAAGAGCTGCTACCTTTGAGACTGTGCCATCGGCATCCGAGGCAGAGGCATTAATGTGATGTAGCCGGCGCAGTGAAGATAGTGTCGGCAGACGGTGACATGATCGTAACTGACGGCGGCAGATTTGCAGTCGTGTTTGTAGTGTTTTCCGGGAGGAGGTCAGTTCAGCTTTACCGCTTCGTCCTGTGATTCGGATAGGGTGGAATCTCGAAATAATTGGCGCAAAACTGAAGGAGAGTCAGGGTAAGAAGAAGCAGTAACCTTAGCCAGGGAGTTCAATGGCGGAGCCGAACTTATTGCCGAAACGGCAGTCGGACGTAAAACGTAGATCCGGCGCCGGGTTCGCTTTCGGCCCAGATCTCGCCCGCGTGGCCATCCACAATTCTCTTCGCGATAGCCAAACCTAAACCCGTGCTCGGTTCGCCTCCGGTGCTGCGCACGCTCATCTTTTGGAATGGCTTGAACAGCCGGTCCATCTCCTCCGCTGGTATTCCCTGACCCTGATCCTTTACGGAGACTACTACGCTGGAGTGTGTTCGTTTCAGCTCTACGGTCACAATTGTACCCGGATAGGAGAACTTGATTGCGTTCTGAAGCAGATTATTAAGGACTTGTTCAATCTTGTAGCTGTCGATCAGGAGTGTTAGCTGTTCTTCCTTGCAACTGAATCGCAGATCGATCTCTTTTTGTTGGGCGACCAGCCGATTCAGTCGAAGGTTTGTCCGGACTAGATCAACAATGTCGGCGGGTTGCAGATCTAACTGTAGTTTTCCGCCCTCGACGCGCGACATCTGAAGCAGGTCCGTGATCAATCTGAGCATGAAATCGCTGTTGCGGCTGATGGCCGAAACCATCTCGCGTTGTTGCGGGGTGAGTGGACCAAAAGCTTCGCGCAGCAATAGCGCGCTGTAACCATCAATTACCTGGAGTGGATTGCGTAAATCGTGAGCGGCGATTCCGATGAACTCGTTCTTCTCCTCATTCAACATCTCCAGCTCAACCGTTCGCTTAACCAGTTCACGTTGGAGCGTTATCAACTCGTTATTAAGAAGTGTGAGTTCGTGGTAATGCTCGTTATACACGTCTGTCAACCGGTCTGAATAATAATTACCATCCAAAATCCGTTGCAACGCCGGCAATCGGTGAGCGGAAACAAGCCGCTCGCACATCAGCGCCAGGCCGAATCGGGTTGTTGCCGCAGTAATTAAGAGACCCTCGTCTACGATGCACCCGGCAAAGTGGAGCAGTTTAATCTCCGACCCGATCACTATGTTTAGTTCCCAGCCGAAAACAGCCTCTTGTTGTCGCGCCATGTCCAGAAAGGTCCGTGCTTTCTCCGCACAATCACGATGGACCAGTTCGGCGAACGCCGGCGCCGGACTTGCGGCCGCCGAGATTCCGAGACCATCGTAGAGGATCCGTCGTAGGGTCCCTGTTTCGTCACAGACGAAAGCAAATGCCATCAGTTGTTCTTTGGCGTTAGCACTCATCGTCGGAAGCCTTCGGCACAGAACTGTTCACCAGGTAGACAGCTTGCTGAGCATCGGCTGCATAAAGATCTGCTCCGAGTTGCCGCCACAAACCGGGCTCAAGGTTGAAGGTATAACCGCCAACGATTATCTTCGTATCGCCCGCTCCTGCGGTCTTCCGAGCCAGTGTGATCAACTCCTCCACCGCGCGGAGATGAAAAGTCATAGTGGCAGAAATTCCGAGCACCTGCGCTTTGCGCTCGACCACGGCTTGCACGACGCTTGCAGCCGGAGTGTTGGCGCCAAGGTAATAGGTATCCCAGCCTTCCATCTCGAAGAAGTCAGTCACCATTCGCAGGCCGAGCTCATGTAGTTCGCCCGAGACGCTCGTGGCAACCATCGTGCGGCCCGCTCGTTCAGTCCGGAAGATGCGGGGATAAAGTTGCGCCATAATGAACTGTGTGGCCGCAGTGAAATAATGCTCATGCGCCACGCTGATTTTATTCATTTGCCAAAGGCGGCCAATCTCACGCTGCGTGCGCTGAAAAACGTGCAGGTAAACGTCTTTGGGATTCACACCTCCGTCGACTGAATCGAGCACTAGCCGGGCAGCTACATGTCGCTCGCCTCGCAGCAACAGGGCCAGATAATTCTCGGCCAATTCGCGATGCGGGCCGTCACCAATCAAAGTGGGAAGCTCGTCGGGGAATTCCGGCAAACGATTTAGACCGGCATCGATAAACTTGCAAACGGATGGGCTGATGTCGTCCGGAAGTTCGCGCTCGAGCACTTCGCGCATGCATTGAAGATTTTGTGTCAGGTCCGCGGCAGGAATGCCGCGCGTCGAGAGCATTACCTTGGCCCAGCTCACGTAGTCAGCAAACAGAGCCGGACTGGATGAACTGAGCGCTTGACCCAGATAAGAGAGATGATAGTTTGCATCCTGAAGGCATTTTTCACGACCTAACTGACCATAACGTGTAGCCAACTCAGGATGTAATTCATAGTGGCGTGCAGTGATCGCTTCCGCCAGGGCGTCGCGCTCCTCCCGAATATATTTCCCAAGCTCCCTTTCGGTCGACTGCATTCGCGATTGACCCTTTTAATTATGACGACACGTGATCGAAAAAGCGAAGTTGGACGCTGTGAGGAACTAGTTTCAGACCTCTGGGAATCCCGCGGTGTGAGTCGTGGTATAGATGACTATGGTGCCAGGTGGTGAAACTCTGCTCGTCTTCCCAATAAGTGAATAACCAGACCTCCTGCGGATTGTCTACTGGACTGATAACGTCGAGCCGCAGGAAGCCCGGCGCGTTTTCCACCAGGCAGGGGCGATTAACAAAGGCGTCCTTGATCTCTTCCGCCATATCGTTGGCGATCGTAAATCTGCTTAACGCGACAAACATTAGAACTACTTTAGCGCGGCTACAATTATTCTGAATGAATACATTAGCGTGTCATGTAGATGGGTCAGCGGATAACGCGGAGTCTAACAAAAATGCGCGAATGACAAAAGCAGTCGAATTGACTCACTAAAAATCTACTCCAAAAGGTATTCGTTGCCTCATATAAAATCTACTCGACAAGTGGACGCCCGCAGGTGCTTGGAGGGCCGAGATGAGGCTGACGATGAAGCAATGATTTGGCCGTTACGTTTGAATTCTCTGCCGGTTAAGTACCTACCCTCCCGCTTGGCAATCCGACCTAAACCGAGAGTCTCAATGATTACCGTCGCCGCGGTCCGCTTCAGGGCGGGTTATGCGACGCACCGCCAGGGTTATAGCTATGTACTTTCCAGATGGCGGCGGATCGCGGCGATCACCGCGCTCTCGGAGTATGAGACGCCGTCCAAATGGAACAGTTCGGCTATCCCGCCGGTAGCTTGCGCCACGTCTTCGCACGCCTTGATCATGGTCGCGATCCGTCGTTCCGATTCGTCGGGCGGAAGGACGGAAAGGCCGATTCGGATCGCTTCCAACGCCGTCCGGAAGACTTCGTCGGATGGGCGGTGGGCTAGCCAATCGAGAAGCTGACGATAATCGGCAGACCCCGGTTCCACGCCGCGTTGCTTCGCGATGTGCAGAATGGTGTCGCGCTCGGCATCGCTCACGTAGCCATCGATCCAGGCGACTTCGACCAGCGGCGCCAGGATGAAGGCCGAACCCGTGTCGAGCGTCACGCCGAGCTTCTGGATGCGCTCGAGAAGCTCCGGTTCGTCCGCGTGAAGTTTCTCCGCCAGCGCGTGAGCAATCTCGCTAAACTGGGCCTTCTGACGTAGCTTCGCGATCAGCTTGGCATCCTGCTGACGGAAATAGGCGTCCTCCTCGCCTCGCTCACGGTCACGGAAAATGTCCTTTGGCATACTACCTCCAATCGATGCCCAGTGACGGCCACCAGGTCATATAATTACGTATTAGACGGAACGGTTCCTTATAAAGCCACTTATACAGGATCTTAGACGGAATTGTTTAAACCTCAGGGATCAAACTCTTCTTGTCACTGGCGCAAACGCACCCAGTTGGTTTGCGTCGAATCGCGCTATGAGAAACCCTTAATGCGACCTTCAGAGCCTCGATCGGCCATATATTCGATCGCTTAAAGGTTGACCCCGTTAGCTAAGCTAGATGCAAAGAGTCGCGTAGATTTCTTAACTCGCCCTAAGCTTAATCGTCGCGACGATCTTCGTCCATTGGCCAGCGTAGAGATGACGGGTATCTTCGGTGCGGGGTATGCTCCGGGACTGTTCCAGCCGCTTACTGCTCTGTTTCGTGGGGAGTACGGATAAATGACAAGAACATCTTTCGACGTGTCGTCACACGACATCACATCGACAATACCGGCGCTCTTATCGAAGTACAGCGCTCTTATCGAAGTACATCCTCTTCCATCGTGCACAACAGCAACTGAGGCGGCTCACCCGCGATGCGCGGACAACACCAAAATTCAACTCTTCCTTCGAGCTAGTCTTGAGACCACGCGTTTGGCCTTCGCGGATCGATCCAAATCAAAGTTGGACCATCAGCTATGAGCTTTGACATTTTCGTTCAGGACATACCCGCCGCTGTTAAAAGCGTCGATGAAATTCCCGAGGACTTCGTGCCTAAACCGATCGCCGCTCGGAGTGCCGTGGTCGCAGCTATTAGCAAGGTAGCGCCCGAGGTAAAGTTCTACAGCCCGGAATGGGGAACCATCGATGGCGACAGCTACCGGATCGACGTGAACCTTGGTCTCAATGATCCCGTCACTGCCTTCGCCTTTCACTTGCATGGAGGTGAAGGTGGGCTGTTCCTCGTCGCCGACATCTTGAACGAACTGGGTGTTCGCGCCTTCGCACCAGGAACCGAATCCGGTCTGTTCGAAGTTGATCGCACAAGTGAAGCGTTCTTGTGGTGGCAGCAGTACCGTAATCAAGTCGGGAGAAGCGATTAAGCAAGCGCTCGGCCTACCCCTTGCCACCGGCGCTAACAACCTAAGCTGATCCTTATTGCGTTCGCGTCATGAATCAATGCTTGCCCTTGACTCGTAGTGAGCGAGCCACTGTTGATAAATGCAGTGACCTGATTGATAAAGGAACTGAGTTGATTGCAGGCTGCGACCGTCTGACCCTCATCAAGCTTTGTCTGGACCTGCACGAGCTTGTCGATCAACCCAGCGGCCTGGTTTTGTGTGAGGCTGCCAGTTGCGACGAGTGCCTGCACCTGAGCAATGAGCGAGTTTATTGGGTTTGTGCTCCTTGGAAAAGCTATCAAGTTCGGAAAGGCTCCAACCGTTATGCTGGTGGTGACGGTATTCGTGGTCGTGTCGATCACTGCGACAGCACTACTTTGAAAACTTGTCACATACACAAAAGCCCCATCAGGCCTGACGGCAACGCCAGATGCGGACAGAACAGACACAGTGGCACTGACCGTATTGGTCGCTGTATCTATCACCGAAACAGTGCCACTTTCAAAATTTGCTACATAGGCGAAAGCTCCATTTGGGGTGATGTCTACTGCTCGCGGGCTTACCCCCACAGGTATGGTCGCACTCACAGTATTGGTTGCCGTGTCTATCACTGCGACAGTGCCGGCAATACCCTGAGTCACATAGGCAAAGGCTCCATTGGGTGTGAAGGTGATAAGAAACGGAGTTGTCATTCCCGGTATAGTGGCGCTGACGGTGTTGGTCGCCGTATCTACTACTGAGACAGTGCCGTCAACCACATTCGTTACGTAGGCAAAGGCCCCACTGGGCGTGATGGCTACTCCGACTGGAACTAGTCCTACTGACACGGTGGCAGTTACAGTGTTGGTCGCTGTATCTATCACTGAGAGCGTGTTACCAAACAAATTCGTCACGTAGGTAAAGGCCCCGTTAGGCGTGATGGCTACTCCTGTGGGGCCTTGTCCAACCGGCACGGTGGCGACTACAGTGTTGGTTGCCGCCTCTATTACTGAGACCGTGTTGTCAAACTGATTCGTCACGTAGGCAAACGCCCCATCAGGCGTAACGGCTACTCCGGCGGGCAGGACTCCAACCGGCACGGTAGCGAGTACAGTGTTAGTGCCACTGTCTATCACTGAGACAGTGTTGTCACCATCATTCGTTACATAAGCCCTGGTTTGAGCGGAGACCACGCTTGCTCCGAAGAGCACAAGAAGTAGCGCAACAGCTACTACTTGAATCGTTGCGTCTAACACCAGTTTTGAAAATTTCTGAGTTAACGATTTCATAACATTCTCCTTTGTGGAATCTCGTGGGTTATCTACTGTTTCCGGGTATCTCATAGATCTCCATGAGATTCTTCAAGAGATAGATTTGAGCGGGTTAGGCAACAACGCGATCGATGTTGAACATTGGATTTTAAGTATTAATGTTAGTGAGCGTAGGTAAGATGAGGTTATGTCTTTCATTACCAGTTCTCCCTTTTTCAAGTAAGGCCAGGAGACATACAGCTAAAACACAGTCATTCGATCATGGATCGGAGGGTGGTGAAACCGGACTGTGCAAGCTTTCAACAATCTTCTGGCAAATCCGATGCCATCTATCTTGATCAGGGAAATTGTCTTTCGGCAGGGCCTCAATGAATCGCAGAACTTGAATTGTGTTTCATTCTGTAGACTCAACCTGTGAACAGTTGGTGACAGCCCGCCCGACCTGGCTTTGGCCGTTTCAAAAGCAACGAACCCACGCACGGCTCTAAGGCCTTACGACTTGGCATACTGATCGAGCAACTTGAATTGAGCCGGGATAAAAAGCCTTCCTTCTTCCCTACCTATTGTCGGAGACTCGCCAATTTTCGGTTGACGGCTTCTTGACGATTTGCGTTCCCAAGCCGGTCGAGTCTTCGGTTGGATGAAGTCTAACTGCGCACGACGCTGGAGCTCTGCACATTTCATTTATGTTTTGACACTCGTACCGTAACTTTCTGGCTCGCTAAGTTACCCCGTGTATCCTTCACCGTTATCGTGATCGTGTACACTCGATCGCCCGCACGCGGCGATCTCGTCGCGCGTAGCCGCACGTGATGCGCATCAACCACTTCCCAATCCGAGGCAGCATCCGGATCATTACCATCGACACTCAACAATGTTTCCGCGATCGCGCACTCCATAACATCGTAGTTCACCGTCACATCAACCATCTGATGGTTCGGCGGCCACAACACCGCCGGGTTTGTTGTTACCTGCGCGATGATCGGCGGCGTGTTGTCGATGACCGTAACCGTCTGCCTCACAGATGTGAAGTTGCCATTCGCGTCTGTCGCCGTGTATGTGATGATCGTCTCGCCGACTGGGAATAAGTTGTTGGCAGGAACGCCGCTGCGCGTCACGGACAGTCGTGAGCAGTTGTCGATCGCGATCACATCTTCCGATGGAACGCTTGTCGCGGGCTCAGTACCATTCGGCACCCGGTCCTTGAAACTGGAGAGCACCCCCAAATTCGCGACGTAGTTCACCAGCCCATTATCGCCACCCAGCAGTGCGAGTGGAATTGTCACCGAGAACGATTTTTCGGTAGCCACAATCGGAACCTGACCAACAATTGAGGTCGGTTCCTTTACTCTCGATACGACATCGACAACTCCTGCATGCATGCGCTCGCTACCGACATCGATGAAGTAGTCAACGCCCATGTTCATGGCCGGCGGGAAGAAGAATCCCGCGCCTGCAGGACCGCCTGTGCCAGGATTTTGATCGGTGTCTATCTCGATATTGCCGAACAAGCCCTGGTGAATGCTGTCGGAAGCCGAAGGAAGGAACACCGGGCCGTCAAAATCTACCTTGAAAGTAATTGACCCGTTGTTGAATGTGGAGCTGATCGCGGTTATATCTGCAGTTAGCCAAGGCGCGGGCAAGGCGTCACCAGCCGGATCAAGCACCACCGGATCGTAGTGTGGACCAACGCGTAGCGCGGCATCATCAATGACGACACCGCACGACGTCGCGTTTGCTTCAGTCGTAACAGTTACAGGCGGAAACGTGGAAACGAACGCCGGCGCCTGTTCATCTTTGACTGTCACCACCTGCTGACAACTCGACGTTACATTGTCCGCATTGGTCGCAGTCCACGTGATGACAGTCTCACCGCACGAGTAAGGCGCATTCAGCGGTAGGCCATCGCTGCGTGCGCCGATCGGTTTAAGATCACCGCCACACATGTCACGCGCTTCCGGAGACGCAATGGCTATGCGAGCTGAACACGTGCCGGGCTCACTCGCTACAAAAATGTCCGCATTGCACGTCACAACTGGCGGCGGAGACGAGACGCCAGGCCTTGTCACTGGCCCACCAAGCATCCACGCTTCAGGAGGAATGCCGAGCCTGCGCGCCGGCTGATCAGCAGTCGCCGTGTTTCCGGAATAATAGTCGTGTGTGAATCCCGACTCATTGTTGTAGATCGAGTTTGGGATGGGATTAGCATCGGTCTCGTCAAGCCAGATGTATGGATCGCCGGTTGGCCAGTGAACGTACTGGTTGAACTCGGCATGATTTGTGACGGCCGGTTTAGGAGCCGTTCCGGCTGCGTCGAAGTAAGAAAGAATGGAATGGCCCCACTCGTGTTTGAAGACGTTGCGATGGCCGTATCCAGTGGCCTCGATGATGATTGCCAAGTACGTTTGGCCTGTTCCCATCCCTGGCGCCAGGCCTGCATATCCGCCGATCCAGTAGCTGGTTCCGGTATATTGGTCGATGACGCGTGGATCCCAGATCACGATGACCGAGTCAAAGGCAGGGTCGCGCTCGGGTGCGGTGTTCGCAGGCGAGGGCCACCACGAGGATTCAGCAAAACGATCGAGCTGCGTTAATGGATGGTCTGGATAACGAATCGTCAGCTCCGGGATCATATTTCCGCTATCGAGCGCTGGAATGTCAGTCTGTACGAATTGCGTCGCCTGGGCCGTCGCGCGATCGATCTCGGCGGGTGTCATTGCACCAACCATGTGATGACGAACGCCTGCGCCGTCAGTCAGGACAGCGTCGGTCTTGTCATAAATGAGAACGAGGATCTTCCAACGCGGGTGCGGATCATCGGTCCGTAGCGGTGTCAGGCGCAGGTCGTCGAACCATGCAGTACCGGCCGAAAGGTTGTCCCAATAACCCAGACGTGCGCCGATATTGATCTGAGTGTCGGAACCGGAATTGAACAAGAGACGAACGAATGTCCAGTCACGGGTACCGAAGACTCCGTCCGTGTGCGTCCACGTCCCAACAAGACAAAAGTTTGCGCCCGCTCCGTAAGCCACGTTCTGAGTCTTGATCCAACCGGTAAGCAAGTAAGTCGTATTCGGTTCAACGTTCACGTTCTGCGAGAACCATGCGTCATTCATGGATGACGTTATGATCCTGATGCTACTTGAGCCGGAATGACTAACATCGTGGTCGCGCGAGAAGTTTGAGACCGGAGACCGTTGGCCGGCGGTCCAGTTGAGCGGCGCTGTATCGGGAGTTTCGACCGGCAACTCGAAACCTCCGTTGTGAAGCAGGTTCGGCGGGCAGCTCGCCTGCATCGTTGGTTCAATCTCTGCTCCGGCAGAGAAAGATAGCAAAAGCAGCACGGCCGTTATCAGCGCCGTGACAAGTAGACGCACTGAAGCAATGAAAAACGAGGATTTGCGTATTTTACGAGAGAATAATGATGGCATCGGGAGCGCCTCCTTCCTGTGTAACAACTGACTGAAGGTTCAGGGCGGCCGCTCAAACGCATGCGTCAGCAGATCGTTGCTCAGACTTGCGGCGCATACGTTCGTGCCAAGCTTGTTCGGTGTTACCGTTCAGTATTGCTCACCCGCGATGTCGCCGTAACTTCCGGTTGCACGCAAGCGGCTAAACCGTTTGAGGAAGGGCGTCGCAACCAACGTTCCAGATGCAAGAGTGCGGACGGGTTGGAGATTGAAGCCGATCAGGCATTATTGAAGGTTCAACGTGCGAGTTTTCACGCATGAGCGGCGCAAGTTTTCGCACACTCGAGCTGAGCATCGAGTGCGTTTGATTGAGCAGATATTAACCATCAAGCAAAGTGACGGACCCAGCGAAAATTTCAGGGAAGACTGGCCGTTCAGCATCCTCTCGTTCACGCATATGAGAATGTTTGCCATGATCTTGAGCGTCCTTAATGCATATAAACTATGAACGCCGTTAACCAGCAGTGTAGGAGCCATCGGCAGCGTCTTCAACCAACAAGAAGTCGTCTGAAGCAATGCCTTCCGATACTCCGGTGATGCGATCTACGCGAATGCGGAAGACGATGATCTCCGGCGCATTAACATCCTCAGCGACAGCCGACTCCACTGGCGTCAGCATCGGCAACTCCTTTAGGAGATCTGCGTAAATGGCGTCACGCTCTTTTTGGTCAACTACTTCTTCATAGTTTCCAAAAGCAAGCCCGCTCTTCCAATACAGTTCGTTCCTGATCTCATCGACTTGTAAGCAGGCACGTGGGTGCTTCCGAAGACCGTCAATCTTCATTCCGGGAAGTGAGTGACAATATATGAAATCATTTTCAAACTTGTAGTTGATCGGCACTACATAGGGGTCGCCGTTTACCACAAATGCGAGTCGCGCGAAATGATGAGATCGCAGTAACTGTCGGGCACTTTCTTCGCTTAGCATCTTGATCATTTTGTGTTCCACCTCCACCTTGAATAGCAGTAGAGTCGCTGTGAGATTATTCGCGGAGAAGCCATGATCGTCGTATCGTCACTTTACGCCGGCGGAGACCGAACTGCTCAACCGCGTGTCGTTGAACGTGTCGCATCGCCTCTTCAACAGAATCCGTTATCAACAATAACTTCATATCTGAGGGATCGATGGTTTTGGCAGTAGCCATCTCTTCCAACAATTCGATGAGTCGATGCCAGTATTTCTTGCCAAACAGCACGATCGGAAACTGATCGATCTTCCGCGTTTGAATTAATGTTAACGCCTCAAAGATTTCATCCATAGTGCCAAACCCGCCGGGCATGGCTATGAAGGCATATGAGTATTTGATGAGTAACACCTTGCGTACGAAGAAATGACGAAGCGTTACATGCCGATCGAGATATGGATTGGGCTGCTGTTCTTCAGGTAGACGAATATTGCAGCCAATAGATCTTCCGCCGCTTTCGTGAGCGCCGCGATTTGCTGCCTCCATAATGCCTGGACCACCGCCTGTCATGACCGTAAAACCAAGGCGACTCAACCGGCGACCGACATCGCGCGCCAGCGCGTAAAACGGATGGTCGGTCCTGAAACGGGCGGAGCCGAAGACCGTCACGCAGGGTCCGACGAAATGCAGAGCACGAAAACCTCTGAGAAAGTCTCCGAGGATGTGCAGCGTCATAACGAGTTCCGAGCTGCGCGATTTTGGACCGTCGAGAAAGTAACGTTCTTCCTCTGCTGACGGAGCAGTTTGGATAAGTGGAAGCTGCTCTTCGGCGATCATATGAGTGTCTCGTTAATGAACAGGCAACGATTATGCCCTTGTAAAGGACGTTGCTGAAACCTCCTATTCTTTAAGGAGAGAGGCGCCAGTTTCATACCTTTTACTTCCAACTATTTCTCTTTCGCTTTATTCCAAATAGCCTTGTGAAGTGTGTAAAACTCCCGCGCGGCTGCGGGAAATCTCCCGACTGCCTTGCATTAGTAAGCGGACTGCTCGCGATCGTTTGATTTTTGTAGAAAGCGAGAAGGCACGTTGCTCGGAGGTTGGGAGGGTTAAGAGGCTTCGGAATGCTCCGTCAGATGCCAGGCATTTACCTCAAGTCTGCTGTTCCTCTCTTACAGATGTGTCTGTGGTAAACTCGCTCGCTTAAAGCAAAGATCATTGGTACCAATTCCTCAACCCTCCAACAAGGAGTAACACAATGAAAAGAGCTACATTCCCACTGCTGGTCATCCTGATCCTTGCAGCTATAGTTGCTACTACCTCAACTTCAGCAGCGATTGTGCCCGAGCATGGCCCTTCAGCTTTTGGCGCCGGCCAATTCAGATTCCCAAGTCAAAGTGGTGACCGAATTGAATTTTGGAGATTCTCTTTTGAAGCCATAGCTAACAAAAACGGCCATACGAGAGGAAGGGCGCAGTTTGAAAATTTGACTGCTCAGACGCGGGTAGCTGTGAGGATTAATTGTCTAAGCGCTTTCGCTGACTTCGGCAGGGCCTTCGCCATTATGAGCGGCACGGTTTTACACAGTGACGATCCCGCGCTTCCGAAATTGGAAACGGTCGTCTTTGTTGCGAGTGATGGAACATTGCTGCCCACTTCTGGCGCTGACACTATATCGCCACCGTTCCTGCTGCCCCCATTTTTCGGAACGAATTGCCACGATACGCAACCTCTAACAATGCTCCCAGTTGAGGACGGCGATATCCAAATTCAGCTTTAAGCCATTCGGGTCTCGAGCATTCCGAGTGGAACTGGATTGTTGCTTGACTCCCAAGAGGAGGGTGTTGATTAGACAAGCAGGTGCAGTTCTCCATGTTGATCGGTGAGCGGTGTTTGCTGGTCCTGACAAGTTTATGAAACTCACGACAATCGTGCAGGCGAACGCGAACATTATCAGAGTAAGTTTTGCCGCAACCTGCCTGGTTGTTTTGGCTGCGGCCACGGTTTTCTCTCAGACCTCAACGGACCAGCAAACCGGCCGTCCTCTTCATATGTTGGTTTTAGGCGACTCTATTTTGTGGGGGCAGGGATTAAAGACGGAGCACAAATCCTGGTATTACGTGAAAGTATGGCTCGAGAAAACAACTGGTAGAGCAATAAGCGAAAAAGTAGAGGCTCACTCTGGCGCTATCATCGAACGAAGCTCAGCTCCAGAGAAACTGACAACTCCGAACCCGGAGGTTGATGTGGCGGTACCGACATTGAATGAGCAACTCGATAATGCAGAGCGATTTTATTCCGATCGGTTAGGAATCGATGTAGTGCTTGTCAGTGGATGCGCCAACGACGTCGGCACGCAGAATCTTTTGAACGTAACTGCGACGGAACAAATAGAGGAGATAACAAAGGCGAAGTGCGGACTGACAATGGAGAAACTGCTGCGCAGAATCACGACTTCATTTCCTGCCGCTCGGGTCATCGTGACTGGCTATTATCCTTTCTTTTCAGAGAAGACTCGGAACGATTTCATTCTAAAAGCGCTCGTACGAAAGTTCTTTAAGATCATCCCTTCGACTCCTACGTCGAGCAGCAAAGAACTTCTGGAACGGCTGGCGGCAAACTCCAACGCATGGTATCGAGCGTCAAACAACGCACTATCGCAAGCAGTGCGTAACGTCAACTCCGGTCTGCACCGCGAACAAGTGATGTTCGCCAAAATTGAGTTTTCACCTGAACATTCGTTTGCCGCCCCGGAGAGTCGTCTGTGGCAATTCAATCGTTCGCCATTCAGGATGGTATTGGTTTTATTATCCTTCGGAAAGATTCTGCTGCCGACCAACGATGAGGTACGCAAACAAAGAAGTGCGAGTTGCAGTGAGTTCTTCAAGCGGCAGCCGAGCGAAACTGATGCACAAAAGAAAGAGCGGGAACAGCGGCGTCTGTTATGTCGTTATGCTGCACTGGGTCACCCGAATCGAAAGGGCGCGTTGCTTTATGCTGAAGCCATTTTGAAACTTCTAAAAACGCCTTCTACAGTTACTGCATCAAGCTCTCCGTAAATTAACTTTGACGCCGTGACAATCCGCGTATGGTCGATCGCTTTGCTTCGAACCCCTAACGCTTAGGGCATGCCGTCAATATAAGGACCGTAGGTAAAAACTAATGCACAATGCGGCCCTTAATGACATCCCACGATGTTTACAGAATCTGTGCCGGCTATATTCACGCCCATCAAGGTTGCACCACTTACGTAGGTGAACAGAGTTTGACAGTCGACGCCTGTGTCCGGGCTGCGGAAGAAAACAAGAAGATCGGGATCGCCGTCATCGTCTACGTCGTCGAAAACAGCGCGTACCGCACCTATCTCTTCGCCGGTGCTGCCAAAGCGCAGAGAAGTCAAATCGATCGAAGTCGCATCAAATTGCTCAGTAGTCAGAATAGCAACAGGAATGACACCACGGCTGCGCAGGTTCAGTGTGTTTGAAAGGTCGCCAGGCTTGATGTCCATAGCCACCGCTCGTACTGAGGAAGAGACTTCGACAGAACCTCCTTGTAGAGCGATGCTCATGTAAACTGAATTCGCTCCATGGTGATCGATCAGCACCTGCAAAGCGTGCGTCGCCGGATCGGAAAGTCTCCATCCTCCGGACACAAGGACCAGGTCATCTTCTTCCACCGAAATAGACGCGCTACAAGTCGAGCACCCAAATCTCATGAAGAAACCCGTGCGAAGGTCGTGTAAATTGATATGGACCCGAACGTGCTCTGCACGGACAATATCATTTCCCAACAGCGACATGTCCAAAGGTTCGCTGCAAAGAAAAACAATCCCCGAAATTGTTGAAGGCGTGCAGTTACTCTTGTATCTCAACACCTCCATAAAAGGGATTCGCCCGAGAAGAAACTCGCCGGCGCCGTCAAAACCAATACTACCGTCTCCGAAGAGCCTGACCGCCCCATTAGCATTACCTCCACCTGCTGAAACCAGTAGCGCGAGACAAAACGCGAATCTGAGAAGGGATTTCATTTGAACACTCCTTACCGATTTTTTGAGAAAAGAGACCAGATTGGAGCAGCTACACTTCCTGGTCTCCTTAATTGGTCTCTGAGAATGACCTGTCGGTATCACACGCAACGAATCGATCGCTCAGAGAGAAATTTGAATATCGCCATCCTCAACGGCCTGCGCACATCGGGAAAACAAAGACATCGACCGGTCGAACGTTGAGATCTACGTTGATGGTTGACCAGGCTGAACAGGACCAATCCGGTATGGACGCATCATCTCGTTATCCTCGTGCTCTACGATGTGACAGTGCCACACGAATTGCCCAGGCGTGACGAAGTGTGCGCGAATACGTGTGACCTCGCCGGGATACGCAATTACGGTGTCCTTGAAGCCGGATTCCCAGGCTTCCGGTGGCCGAACATCGCCAGTGAGTTCAATGGGCAGAACGGGTTGTTCATCGTCGAGGACCAGGCGTTCGCGGTTCACTACCTCAAACGCGATTTCATGGATGTGCATCGGATGAGCATCGGCAGTGAAGTTATAAAACTCCCAGACCTCTGTATCGCCGGGGCTTGGATTCTCACTCACTGGATCGGCCCACATCTTGTGCACTGGCGTTCCCGTGTCGTCTACGTTCCCGAGCATAGCCTCGGCGGGCCCGTCAAAAACCGTCGACATTTCTTCCAGAAGCGCGAGCGGTCTCGTGTTGCTTGCCACAGGCAACGGTTTGATCGCCGGTAATTGCAGAAACATGGGTGGCGTAGTGGGGTCCGGCGTCACTGCCGGAACAACCCGGAACTCCATCACCTGGCCCGTGGTTTCTTGATCAGCCGTGTCAAAGTCATCTGGTGGCTCACCGCCGCCGAAGGGCTCGTCTGGTCCAATGTTGCCGAGGACGTAATTGCCGATCGGAACGTTGGAAAAGTCCACGATCACGTCGGCTCGCTCGGCCAATCCCATCAGCAAACGGTTGCCGTGATTAGCAGTGAGGTTTACGGGCGCCGCCAGGAAACCACCCTCGTTCCCAATCTGCCACACTTCAACTCCGGGAATGTTGCTGAAGTCCAGAATCAGAAATCGCGATTGGCAACCATTCAAAAAGCGTAGGCGGTAGCGCCGCTGCTCGACTGTTTGGAACGGCCAGGTGTTGCCGTTCACCATGATCACGTTACCAAAGAACTCGGGATTCCAGATCGGGGAAAGATCGGTATCGGGAATGAATGGTCCAGTGAATTCGTCGAAGAATTCACGCGAGTTCGGATAGAAGAGCGAGCCGTCGGCGTTAAAGGATCGATCCTGGATGGCAATCGGAATTTCGTAATAGGTTTTGTTGGAGGGAAACTTGTCGTTCTCATGAGGAGCGGGTCCCGGCAACACTGCCGGTGTGCCGAATCGACTGTCCAGCACGGCATCATCGCCGTCGGGACCGCCACGGATGATGTAGAAGCCGGCTGGTCCGGCATATACGTTCAGGCGAGTCAGGCCGAGGGCGTGATCATGGTACCAAATGGTCGAGGCGCGGTTTTCATTCGGATATTGGAAAACCGCGAATCCTGGCCCCCACGTCGCGCCGAAACTTGTAGCAGCTTTGGCCTTGAAGAAGTTGTACCACGTGCCTTCAGAAGCAAAACCGATCGGAATATTATTGGCAGCCGGAAGGTACCAGGCTTCCGCGTAGCCGTCTGATTCATCACCGACACCAATTGCGCCGTGGACGTGGGTTACGATCGGCACCGGACCATGGTATGGACCAGGAGTATTTGTAAAGCCTGGCCGAGTGTCGCGGCTCAATGTGCCACCAGGCGGGTTGGCCCAGTGGAGCGTTTGATCGACCGGAAGCAAGTGCGGCAAGAACTCATTGTTTGCATCTTTCAGATCATTGATCCACTTCACGCGCACTGGTGTATTCCACCTCGCCTCGATGGTCAGCGACGGAGCGTTATGTACCAATAGTCCTCGTTTGCTCGCGGATGAAACCGCTCCATAGCCCCAGACAGTTGTGGCGGGAAAACCAGCAGGCAGAATCTGCTGGTCAAACTGCTTCATCGAAATCTCGTAATAGTCAACATTCTTCCCACCGCGCGCGACGATCCTTCCCGCCTTTGGCATCACAGGCGGAATAAGCAATGGCGTTTGGAACTTAGGGATGAGATTAGGGTCGAGTGTCCCACCGGGAACCTGGGCAAGCGCTTTGAGAATCCCAAACTTATTGAAAGCGTACCAAGTGAGGGCCGTGCCTCCGGTGTATTTCAAAAACGTGCGTCGGGTAATCATGATCTCGAACCTCCGACCTTGTTCGGACTGAAAAGCTTTGTCGCTTAAAATCCAGGTAATTGAAATCCCGGTTCGCAAGCATCGTACCGCGCAAGCTGAGGGTGATTTGCTACTACAGCTTAAGGGATCTCCCAGGTTTCGTTACAGGATTTTGGGGAATTCCACAGGCAGATTGCGGAGTCCTACACAGTGCCGCAGGTTGCCCTGATCCTCTGCGTACCTCGACGCGGGCAAACAAAGGGAGGTGAGAAACGCCCCTGTAGAGTCTGTCGGAATAACGCCGAAGGCGTTCGCTAATTTCAGCCCAGGGTTCAAGCGTAGCTGTTCATTATCATGACATCCTTTACACATCGTTATCATGACAGCGGGCCTTTTCATTCTC
>JBIOUJ010000151.1:0-8538 GCA_044867025.1 Pyrinomonadaceae bacterium
TGAACAGACCTTTGATAAAGGTGGCGCGACTTTCCTTCTGAACCGAATTGCCGAGGTTTATGCCGCACAAGATCGCTACGAAGAGGCTGATGATTTCTACCGGCGCAGTCTGAAGCTTCAGGAAGAGCTGGGCATCAAGTCGATCACAGCAACCACCTTGAACGGCATGGGAAGTATTCGTTACCGGCAGGGTAACTACAGCGAAGCCGCAAGGCTTTCAGCTCGCGCCGCTGAACTCGCCAAAGACGGCCATGCACCAGAGGTCTTGTGGAAGACGTTGACCTCGTTGGGCCAGGCTTATCGCGCACTCAAGCAGGTGGATCGCGCACAGCAGTCGTTCGCCGAAGCAATCGCGATTCTGGAAAAAATGCGCGGCCAACTGGTGGGAAGCGAGCGAGACCAACAGCTCTTTTTTGAGAACAAGACTGTGCCTTACGTTGAGATGGTCGGGCTATTGATTGCTCAGAACAAAGTAACCGAGGCGTTTCATTACGCGGAGATGGCCAAGGGCCGCATACTGCTCGACGTGTTGCGCAACGGTCGGTCAGACATCTCCAAAACGATGACCGCTGAAGAGCGCGATCACGAGAAGCAGTTGAATGCCACAATAACGGCGCTCAGCTCTCAACAGCGCAAAGAGATTTCGCTGCGCCAGCCGGATAAATCACGGCTCGCCTTCCTGGATACGCAATTACAGAAAGCGCGGCTTGAATACGAAGCATACGAAACGCGCATCTATGCCGCACATCCAGATTTAACGGCGGGGCAAGGCGGGTCTGAACCTTTGTCTGTGAACGAGGCAGGAGCGCTGATAAACGATTCGCAAACCGCGCTGTTGGAATACGTGGTGACACAGAATCGGACCTACCTCTTTGTTCTCACAAAACCGAACAGCACAGATCCAGTGAAGTTGAAGGTCTATTCGATAGCAGTTAGCGCTCGTGAACTGACCACACGAGTTGCTGACTTTCGCCAAAGATTGGCCGGCAACTCGGCTGATTTCAAAGAACCGGCCAGGAGCTTGTATGACCTCTTACTGCAACCGGCACAGACTGAGTTAGAGGGCAAGAATGCAGTCTGTATCGTCCCCTCCGAAGGACTTTGGGAATTACCGTTCCAGGCCTTGATATCAAAATCAAATAAGTACGTGATCGAGGATCACGCATTGTCTTACGCGCCCGCGCTAACCGTCTTGCGTGAAATGAAAAGAAAGGCTCATGCGCAACACGGGACTTCTCTGACGCCAGGCCCGGGCGGTCACCTGACGCGGTTCAGTGCTACTGCTTCTCCAACTTTGCCGCGGCTGCTGGCACTGGGTAATCCATCATTGAAGGGCCAATCCGTGTCGCGGTTGAGCCTCACTCGCGGCGAGATATCCTTCGATTCTCTGCCGCAAGCTGAGCAGGAGGTGAAGACAATAGGTGAAATTTACGGCGCGGAGGAGAGCACCATCCTGATAGGCAATGCGGCGCGCGAAGAAACCTTCAAAGCCGCTGCTTCCAACTATCCCGTACTGCACCTGGCGGCACATGGTGTCCTCGACGACGCAAATCCGCTCTACTCGCGCCTCCTATTGGCGACTGAAAGCAACAGCGAAGATGGTTTCCTGGAGGCGCGGGAAATTATGAAGCTTGACCTTCACGCCGACCTGGCGGTCTTGTCGGCTTGCCAGACAGCGCGCGGTCAGGTCCGTTCGGGTGAAGGATTGATCGGAATGTCCTGGGCCTTATTTATCGCCGGCACTTCGACCACGGTAGTGAGCCAGTGGAAGGTCGACTCTGCCGGCACTACTCGGCTGATGATAGATTTCCATCGCAACCTTCAATCCGAGAATGGACCATCCCGGATCAGCCCCGCCGAAGCTCTGAGAAGGGCGGCAATAAAACTGATGGCCGACACCAAATACAGCCATCCGTTTTTCTGGTCGGGATTCGTGGTCGTGGGTAATGGGATCTAACGGTTGCGCCACTCCTGAACAGTGCGCAACAGCTTCGTGGCAACCGGGGAATTCGGATTTTCTCTCGCTAGTATTTGCAGTTGGCCCTCGGCCTCAGCGATCAATCCAAAGCGCGCGTATGTTAAACCCAGGGTGAGATGCGAGATCGGACTATGCTGTTTCAGGCTGGCTAACTCGAGTAGCTTCTCCGCTTCCAGTACTTTGAATTGGGCTCTTGGTGCCGGAGCAACCGGCGACCTCACCTCTTGCCCGTTCCTGACGGCCACCACTTCCCACGAATAAATCATCCCGCGTTGAAGTTTAGTCGACGTCCATTGGGTTCCGGTCTGCGGAGCGCTGCGCGTTACCCGATTAAAGTGGGCGTCAAACACTGAAACTGTGTAACTCTCGGCTCCCGCCAAAGCTTGCCAGCGCAAGTTAGGTTGATCCGTCGCGATCACTGTTCCGGACGGACCAAGCAAGCTGAATTTGTTTTCTCCGGCAGTGGGATCCCTCAGCGTGATTGAAGGGGCGGTCAACTGATCCAGCACCTCCGGCCTTGACAAGTTTTTAGTCGTAAGCACACTTCGCACGAGCGAACTGCTCGCTTCCGGGAGTTCCTCCAGGCCGCTTAGTTTACCGCTCTTATCCAACTGAACCTTGCGGCCATTGTCTTCCAAACTCAATGCTACTGCGAACTGATCGAAGGTCGGGCCTTTCGGTGCTTCCGCTTGTGCGGGCGTTGGCGAACCGCTTGCTGATGTGCCCGACGGAGTTTGGGTTGCGTTCTTTTGAACGGTCTGATCGACAGAACGTGAATGCCAACGCTGCCACACGACAAACGCCGACACCAGACATGCCACAACCAACAACGCGGTTGCTGCGCGGGCCGGCGTAAACTGAAAAGCCGCACGCCATGAGGGGGAGAATTGTTGCGGCGGGACTTCAGCTTGCCTGGCCAAAGACGAAACGCTTTCGACTGGTGAGCTTGCTGTGAGCAATTGCACTGCCTCGCTGCATCGATCGCAGATGTCGAGGTGACTTTCAAAGATTACTCTATCGGCCCGGTCGATTGACCCGTTCGCGAACGCCCTGATTTCTGCATTCGACAGATGAAAAGGTTCGTCCGAGCCGTCCGGCAGCAGAGCTTCCGTTAACTCACTGTAGACCAGCGCTGTATCTTCGGATGGTAGAATTCGACGCAGGCACGATTCACATTCAGCAACGTGCGAATCAATTCTTTTCCGTTCTGTTGGCCCTATGGTCCGCTCTCGGAAAAGACTAACCTCGGTTTCGCTAAGATGATCGGTCATACGTCGCCCGTTTTTCCGCCCGCTGTTTACTTAAACCGTATTTCTCTTCCAATTCTTACCAATCGCGTTTGAAATTTCTCACTTCTCTTCGAGCTTTCTCATTCTTCGCGCCAGCCGTTCTCGAGCCGTTTTGCGCAGGTTAATGACTTGCTGCCGAGTTATGCCGAACATTTGCGCAATGCGGAGATCATCAAGCGGCAACTCGTTCCATAGCTTCTGAAAGTCTGCGTAAGGCATCTCCAACAATCGGGCGAGCTCCTCTTTAGAAGCGACCCCCAGGAAAGGTAGAAACGAAATCATTCCCCCGTCCCTCGAATCTCTGAGGTTTAGCAACAGAGCGGCACGTTGGAGCACCGGCAATTGACACACCTCAAACCAAACTTGCTCAAAGAACAACCGCTGCTCGAGGGCCAAATCAACCCTGGGTTCTGAACTCGTAAACTGTTCATCTCTCTCATAGTCACCGGTATCAATCGATTCGGCTGGAAGATCGTGGATGTGCCATGTTTCAGCCGCGATTTTTACGACTTCATCGAAAACTACCGGTCGACCGTAGCGCTCAAACAAGACCCCGAGGAATTCATCAGACTTCATCTGGTCCGCACTCAGTCTGCCGTCTGTCGGATGTGTAATTGATTCAGAGGCATCGGGTGCTTCCGCTTTGGATCCGGTTTCCTGGCGTCCGCTGAAACCTGCATACCATCGCTTATCTTCGCCTTGCCACAAAGCAAATCGCGGGTTCTGTCGCAAACGGCGGCGCAGCAAGCTTTTTAGCCGCCGCCGTTGCGGATGCTTCTCGCGAAAATAGTCTGCACACGCAGAGGAGGTTTTGATGGCGACAAAGTCGGAGAAATTGGCGATTGCTGTTTGATTTGGATTCTGTCTCAGGGCTCGCAAGGTCGAGATAATCGAGGCCCGCATATCGCCGGCTATCTCCAGCGCGTCCTGGTTTTGCTGAGTGCCGCGTCCATTGAGGGACACTCGCAGCTTGCTTCTGAGTATTTTCTTGATAATTGGGTCGGCGTGTTCATCGATGATCGCGCGCAGCAATTCATCTGAGATCGATTCCGACTTAGCAGTCAGGAAAGGAGCCAGCATCGAGTCGGAACTGTCGTCTTTGTGGTCGTGCTGCATAAGAAATGGTTTGTGGGCGCAGCAGATATTTAGACGGATGAGAAGCTAAAGTCAAAGAACTGGCGTTAGAACACTCGTGTCTTTCGATACAGGAGTTTCGGAGGGCGCGCACAATACGCGGACATCGAAGCCCTAAAACCGTCGGCTCTTTGACCATTTTGGCCATAATGGCTAAAATGGCTTTCGTGAAGAATCATGACACAGCCGACAAGATATTTACGCAGCAAAGGCAACGTAATGTCTCTCGCCACGAGAACCGCGGGGCTACGAAGGTTTCCTACACAGCGACCGAAGCTAAGAACGAGTTTGGACGTTTGCTCGAGCAGGCGATTCAGGGGACGACTGTCCTGATCACTAAGCACGACTCGCCACGGGCCGTCCTGATTTCTATTGATCATTTCCAGACTCTTCAAGAAGCTCCTCAGGCGAAACTCAATACTTTGACTGAGCAGTTCGATACTCTCCTCGAACGCATGCAGTCCCCCAAAGCGCGGCGTGGCATGGCAGCGGCCTTCCGTGCGGACAACAAGCAACTTGGGAAGGCTGCAGTTGCTGCTGTTCGGAAACGTGCCATGGCGTCTCCGTCAAATGCGGCCGAAAAAAAATTAGCTAAATCCGTAGTCGCAACTGCTCGCAAGCGTGCCTAAGAAGGCGCAGACACCGCACATTTATGTGCTTGCCGGCACTAACGGCGCGGGCAAAAGTAGCATCGCCGGCGCAATGCTCATCCAACAAGGTGTCGAATACTTCAACCCCGATGAGGCGGCGGAGCTAATACGCGTTGCGAATCCTGGTATCACACTCGAGGAATCACAGAGCGTGGCGTGGGACGAGGGCAGACGGCTGCTTGAAAGGGCGATCGACGAACGCCTTGACTATGCTTTTGGGACCACTCTTGGCGGAAGAACGATCCCGACGCTTCTGGAAAAGGCCATGGAGGCGGGAATCGAGGTGCGCATCTGGTATGTCGGTCTCACTAACGCTGAGCTGCACATAGCGCGCGTGCATGCGCGTGTCATGAGAGGTGGGCACGACATTCCTGAGGAAAGAATTCGTCAGCGATACGCACGGAGCCTTCTCAATCTAATCCAACTCATGCCCAAGCTCACAGAGCTTCGGGTGTATGACAATAGTGTAGAGGCCGATCCACACACAGGTGCCACTCCTGAGCCCGGATTGATTGTTCATTTGAATCGCGGAAAGTTACTAAACGTTTGTGAGTTGGCTTCGACTCCCGAATGGGCGAAACCGATTGTTCTGAGAGCTCTAGTGTAGTCGAAAGAAGTGTCCAAACTCTGAGATCATTTGCGGGCACTGAATAGGCCGGCGTCGGCGAGTTCGAATCGGTCTCAAACCCAATCGCTTATACCCAGCGATAGGTTGAAGGTAATGGCTGCTTGCGGTTCTTTCTCAAGCGCCCTTTGCATTGTCTCGGTGATAATTACATGGGGCTGAACTTGATGGACATACACGGCGGCATCCGCCTGAACATAATCACGCACATAATCGCTCAGTCCAAACGTTTGAAAAATGCGCTCGACAGACTTGAGAGAAGAGCTATGTATATCGAGCAAGGTGAACTGAACTTCGCCGGCGCTGAGTTGTGTGGTTAAAGGCGTGGCTAAAGTAGCGAATGGACCACATCCAGCATACAGAACGTCTAGCGTTTCGTTAGGGAATCGCCTTTGCGCTTCAATTAACGCCGCATAGACGCCTCTCAAGAACTTGGAGGTCCGCACATAATCCAGAACACACCTGGCCGCATCTCTCGAGGAGATCGCTTTACCATTTGGAAGAAAGGTGTGTTGTGGATCAACGGCAGTACGCGAATCGTCTACGCCTGTCAGAGTTGAGAGGAGGGAGTGTAGTCGAATTGCTGCTTCCCTTAGCCGTTTTTGGTCTTCTGCCTGAAGTAACTCCTCTGTGATTTGTTTCAACTGATGGAATCTTGAACTAGTCAATCGCTTCTGATACTAGTGAAATTTGGAGAAATCGGTATCGAGGTCCAGCGCCTTCGCGGCAGTATCCAAGTCCGTTTGTTTGAAGAAAAACTGCTTCGATGGATTCGATTTGGCAAAGTAACGCACGACGACGTCCGTGATCTTTTCTTCCACACTCTTACCGCTCTTCACTTTGAATCCTAACCGCTGAAGCAGCGCCAGCGATCCCTCGGCACCGCTGCTATGTCCGGTGTCACCCACAATGGCAAAGACTGTCGTGTTCTTCTTAATAGCATGGACCACGCAAAAGTCGCCGGTCTCGACTCCCACTTTTTTGGCGCTGGTCGCGAGGAGTGTGTAGTTGATCTCCGATGCATTCACATAGCGGCGCGGATCGATCTTGTTGGGATTATTGATGTCGACGTAACCGGTTGTCGAAATGTAGAACCCCGGAGCAGGATCGTTTGCTCCCTGAATTATTGGTTTTCCGTTCTTGTCGATGAGATATCCAACGATTGCACCTGACTTTTTTGCACCCACATGGGCATTGAGTTCAAAGTCCAGGGCCTTCTTATCATCCGGTCCGTAGGAGGTTGGAGCCCCGTCAACATCCACGCTCATTGGGACGATGATTTCTTTGTCTGCCTTCTTGCTCATGCCTTTACCCTCCGTTTCACGCAGACTACCGGTCGGGCAGAAAGTACCAGACCCCAAGACTGTCACCGAACTGCTTCTGCGTTCCCATACACCACAACAGACCGTTGAATTCTGCGCACACGCCTGGGACGCCCGAACCGATGCCTGTCCAGGGCGCCTCCTGGTCCTGCCCGAACTGTTGCCACAAGATGTGTTCGGAGCCAGAGATGTGCCACACGTCGCGCCACGGCGTTGGACCTTCGTCACCCACACCGTCGTCAGTTCCGCCCGTGAGCCAGAGCGAGCCGCCCACCTGTTGGACCAATGGGTTGGAGCGTGGCTTCCAGGGGACTGCAGTCGTCCACTTCGACCAATGCACCCCGTCATTGGTGTAGTAGACATCGTTCGTGGGGTCGCTAATATTTGCTTTGGTGTATCCGCCAAAGATCCAAATCTGGTTCGTGGCCGGGGACGAGAGGATGAAGGTCGCGGCGCTGAACGCGAAACGCGGCGTCCACCCGGGCTCGTTCGTCTCGATCGTCCAGTTCGTACCGTCCGGCGAACTCCAAACATCGTTCAAGTAACCACCGGGACCTCGCCCGCCGAAGACCCAAATCTTTTTGTTATAGACCACGCACCCGAAGTCGTGGCGCGGCGACCAGATCTTATTGTTCGCCGGTTGAACTTGCTCCCACTTCGTGCCCGTCTCGTCCGTCGAGCGCCAGACGTCGTTGAGCGACTCGCGACCGTCTCGTTTCGTTCCTCCGAGAATCCACATGCGGGGCCCGCTGCCGGCGTCGAAGACAACTGCGCCGCCGTCCATGCGTTTGACACACGGCTGTGTGATCACGACGTCCTTCCAGACTAGGCCGTCGAGCGAAGACCATGCCAGCGCTTCCCAAGGGTCGAGCATAAAAAACTTGTTGCCGATGACGAGCCCCGCCTCCACGGCCGCGTACACGGGGTTCGAGACCGCCTGATTAAAACCGGGCCGCGTGGCGATGACGTTGATCGTCTCGATGGCAGGAGGAAATTGCGATTGGGCGTTCAGCGTGTAAGCCGTCACGCCGGAGGGCGGCGTCAACTTCTTCGTCCCTTCGGGGCCCACGTCTCCGATGCCCGGCTGTATCGACGTCGAGGCTGAGGAGGTTGTCTTCCAACTGAGCGTGACTTCCAATCCGAGCCTCACAGCGGCGGGCGTGGCCTTGAAGGAGACTATTTTCGCGGGGTTGACGTGGACGGCAACAGTGGCGATCTTCTTATTATTATTCGCGTCAACCGCCGTCAGATTATAGGTGGTGTCGTGTGTCGGATGGACGAGGAACTTTCCCTCGCCGGAAGTGGCGTCGAGCTGCTGCGGCTCCACATCGATGCTGACCGTCTTTGCTGACGAGGTCGTCCACTTGATCTCTACCTCATCCTTCGCGTTCACCGGGTGGTCAGGCCCCGAAGCCCTAATCTTTACGTACTCCACCGAGACGGGTACGTGCTGCTGCGCCTCGTACTTAGTGCCGCTGATGACGGCGACCACGTTCAGATAGAAGACGGTGTTTCGGTCCAACTTCAGTGGCGCCTGACT
>JBIOUJ010000152.1:0-2913 GCA_044867025.1 Pyrinomonadaceae bacterium
CGCCTCTGCGGTGAAATAGGCGGCAGAGCAACTGGCACCGCAGAGGCGCAGAGGAACGCAGAGTTACGCAGAGGTAAACTAAAGCACTGCCCTCTTTCTTTGTTCCTCTTCGCTCAACTGCTCGCCAGTGAGCAGTTCTCACAATCAAAATCACTGTTTATCACTCGCGTTAAGTTGTGACGGGATTAGGTTTGTTTCGGTTCAGCAGGTTTGATCCTCTTCGGCCCACAGTTTGCTGCCACGCTCGGCACCACGAAACTGCGCTCAACGAGTGGTAATCCTCTCGCGAGAAAGGATCGGGTCCCGTGCGGGGAACGATCCCTTCCTTTCCTGAGCCTTGCAAAAGCAGTTAATAACGTGCCCAGGGGTCTTGGCTGACATGTGTTCGCCACGAACGTGTGCCGGCCAAGGCAATATTTCCATCTTCCACAGGAGCCTTAATGAAAATGACTGCCCCCACTAGCCCGACCTCTCGCTTTCGTTTGTCTTGCAACAAAAAATTTCGCTTAACAATTCTTCTTAGCCTCGTTGCCTTAGGCGCAACTGTTCTCGCTTCGACCAACTCCTCCGCGCGTTCGCTCGGTCAGAAATTCTTTGCACGCGCCGCAGCGATTGTCAGCGGCTCCCGAGAAGCGAACGTCGCTTCGATGAATCGTTCTCTAGCATCTGCGGAAGCGGTGCCGCAGACACCTGGCTCGACGATGGCAACCGCGCGGCGCGGCCACACAACGACGCGCTTGTCTGACGGACGAGTACTAATTGCCGGCGGCGATAATGCTGGTGGTGGTTATTTAAGTGAGGCCGAGATCTTCGATCCGGCGAACAGCACATTCACTACGGTCGGTTCTATGGCAATCGGGCGCTCTGATCACGCCGCCGTTAAGTTAAGCGACGGCAGAGTTCTGCTCATTGGCGGCCGCACGGCGACTGGGACAACAAATACGGTCGAGGTTTTCGATCCGGCTGCGGGCACTTTCACGTCCGGTTCGGCCATGAGCGTCGCGCGTGCAGGTCACACCGCCACGCTTTTGGCTGATGGACGCGTGTTTGTCGCAGGCGGCGACGCAAACGGTAGCGCTGAGATCTTTGATTCCGGTAGTTTCAGTGTTAGTGGCAGCTTGACGACAGCTCGTGCAAAGCATTCAGCCGCGCTGTTGCTGGATGGTCGAGTATTGATCGTTGGTGGACGTGACACCAATGGCAGCGATCTGTCTTCTATGGAGATATTCGATCCTGCCGATGGGAGTTTTTCGAACGCAGGCGACATAACGTTGGCGCGTGTGCTGCCCCACCTGCGCGTGTTGTTTGACGGCAAGGTGCAAATCATCGGCGGCAACAATGACGAGTCGATGGAAATTTACGATGCCGTTGCTGGGCAGCTCGGTGCTTACGCTCACGTGTTACCTGCAACCGACACTTGCACCCTCCTTCGTCCCGGCATCATGGCTTCCGAAACTCGTGCGGCGCTGTTTCATAACGGTCAATCCGATGTACTGCTCGATCGATCAGGTCACACCATCAGCGAACTTCCCCGATCGAATCAGGCGTTCGTCGTAGGCGGGGCAAACAGTGGCGGAGTGGTGCTTGATTCAACTTCGGTTCTCGCCAGTTCTCCCGCGAGCATCACGACTGACAAACTCGACTATACACCCGGTGAGACGGTGAATATCTCCGGCCGCGGCTTTCAGGCGGGCGAAACAGTTCGTCTGAAAATTCACGAGGATCCACACACGCCTCAGGAGAGAGGCTTCGACATTGTGGCGGATGCTAATGGTAGTTTCGTCGGTACTTACCTGGTACAGGACTACGATCTCAGAATGAAGTTCATCGTCAGCGCGCGGGGTCTAACCTCTGGTTGGAATGCGCAGACGACGTTCACGGATGGAAACGTAACTCTTCACCTGGCAGCGGGCCAGGGCGTTACTCAAGTAACAGTCGCTTATCAGATCTTCGGAACGGCCGGTGGCGGCGGTGGGGGCGTCGTAAATAACACGTGCAGCGGTTCTCCTTCCAGCAGCGGAACGTTGATCTTGAACGCCGGCGGCACAGTTAACATTCCCGGATTCGGCAATAACAATTTATCTGTTCGACTGGGCGCGGTGACAATCGTAACGCCACTCAACAGTGGCAGGGCCTTCGACAAGTGGACCAGCGGAAACACTACTACTGATTCCGGAATCGACCTTCCCGGAACACCAACACCCTGTATCTCGGCGAATCCTGGCGCGGGTACAAACGGCAATGTCACGGACGCATATGCCCATTTCAAAATTGTGAACGCTGCACCTACCGCAGCCGGGCAGTCCGTTACTACCAATGAAGATACTCCTAAGCTGATTACGCTTAGCGGCACCGATCCCGACGGCAACAACCTGACGTTTTCTATCGTCAGTAATCCGGCTAACGGCACCCTCGGAACCATAGGTGCAGTGTCGTGCACTGGTACGCCGTCCACCTGTACGGCAGATGTTACGTACACGCCAAACGCCAATTACAATGGGCCGGACAGTTTCACTTTCAAAGTAAACGACGGTACGGTGGATTCCAATACCGCGACCGTGTCGATCACAGTAACGAGTGTCAACGACACGCCTGACGCAGTCGATGACATTGCTACGGTCGATGAAGACTCCGCCAACAACGCGATCAACGTGTTGGCTAACGACACGGATGCTGATAATGCGACACCACCACTGAACGCTGGTCTGACGGTGATCGCCGTCACGCAGGGAGCTCACGGCAGTGTTAGCTTTACGGCCGGTGGAGTCAGCTACACGCCGAATGCCAACTACTTCGGCAGCGACAGCTTCACTTACACGATCAGCGACAACGGAACCAACGATGCCGGACACACCGACACCGCGACAGTCAATGTCACGATCAACAACATCAACGACACACCCGACGCAGTCA
>JBIOUJ010000153.1:0-32900 GCA_044867025.1 Pyrinomonadaceae bacterium
ATTCCCGGCGGGTTGATTCATGAAACCTGAGTCGCGTGCGTGTGCGGCAAGCAGCGACTCCACTTCCGCTCTCACTTCAACATCTTCAGGGCATGCTTGCGCCAGAAAGGCCGCCGCGTCTTCATCGTCTCGCTCCAGTGCAGCCTCAAAGAGTTCCTTAACAAGTTGCCACTGTTGAGTAGTCACATCTATCCGCCGATTTCGCGTTTCAGCCAGGCTCGTGCGACGCTCCAATCACGTTTCACAGTTTTCGGTGAAATACCCAAAGCGGTTGCGGTCTCCTCAACAGTCAGCCCGCTGAAGAAACGCAACTCGACAATACGAGCTTGCTGTTCGTCAATTATGGCTAACCTGTCTAACGCTTCGTCGATAGCCAGCAGATCGACGTCGGGCTCGTTGGCCCATGCCAATCCTTCGTCGAGCGTCAGGCACACCTGAGAACCGCCGCGCTTCTCGGCGTCGCGTCTGCGCGCGTGATCGACAAGGATCCGGCGCATGAGATTTGCGGCGATGGCAAAGAAGTGTGCGCGGTTCTGCCACTGTACATCCTTGACGTCGATAAGCCGCAGAAATGCTTCGTTGATCAGCGCGGTCGCTTGGAGGCTGTGGTTCGGCCGCTCCTTGCGGAGGTAACGAGCCGCCTGTTGGCGCAGTTCTTCATAGACGAGCGGCGTAAGCTCGTCGAGCGCCTGCTGACCGCCCTCACTCCACTCCCTTAATAAATGCGTAATGTTGCGAGTCAAGGGGTCAGAATAGTCGCGGCTGGATCTCCGGTCAATAAGTGACCCCGGATCGATTCTCGTTGCGCATTAGGTGAGTGAAGCCTAATTCACCAGACCAAAAGGAGATCTAAAAATGAACCCGCGCAGAAAGAAGTTGATCGTACTAACCAGTCTCACTGCATTCGTTTGTCTCGGCGTCACTGTTTACGCAGCTACAACTGTCACACTCGGAATAGGAAACGCTCCACACAGCGATACGATTGGCGGTCCGGCAACAATGACTGCCCGGACATTAAGCCTGGCGCCTGGCGACGTAAATGCGTGGCACTATCATCCGGGACCGCTCTTCAACATCGTGACGCAAGGCACGGTTACGGTTGAAGATGGGTGTGGCGGCGAGCAATCGTATACAGTCGGACAAGCATTCGAAGAGGGCGGAAGAGTTCACAGGCCGAAGAATCTCGGCAGCGAACCGACTTTCGCATATCAAATGTTCGTCGTCCCGCTGGGACAGCCGACGACAATCAGTATTCCTCAGAATCAGCGTTTGTGTGGACCAGTGAGGACCGTGGATGAATGCGCAGACGGCGGTTGGATGAACTTCACCTTCCCGCATCCCTTCAATAACCAGGGCGAATGTGTCGCGTTCGTGCAGTCCAACAAATAGTCACTTCGATAACGGTCAGTACCGAATTACGGTACTGACCGTGTCCAACAGAATCGCCTCAGATACGACCTTTCTCCTTTACAAGGCCTTGCCTCAAAAGTCGAGAAATCGCTGTTGGATACGGTCAGTACCACCTGCGGTAGCGGGTGGGTCAACCTCCAGAATTCAAATCCATAACAAATATCGCATGCTCATCATCGACCCACCCGCGACCGCAGGTGGTACTGACATTTATCCAAGTGAAATGCTGACTTTTGAGGCAAAGCCCTTTACAATTTCAGTTTTAGGACGTAACCTAAATCGTTCCCTCATCACCCCTTCGACACAATCAGCAACACCTAAGCGCGGGCGTCGTCGAGCAGTTTGCGGCTAAGTTCACAGAATGCCATTACAAACTTAATCGAACACAGGGAGGATTTTTATGGAAAGCAGAGCAAAAGCATTAGGACATCCCATTCATCAGATGTTGATCCCGTTTCCGTTTGGGCTACTCGCAACAGCAGTCATCTTTGATCTCGTTTACTTGCTTTGGGGCAACCCAACGATGGTGACTGTTTCGTACTGGATGATCTTTGCTGGAATTATCGGCGCGATTATCGCTGCTCCGTTCGGACTTATCGACTGGCTTGCGATACCCAGCAACACGCGTGCAAAGACCGTCGGTATGATCCACGGTCTGGGTAACGTAGTCGTATTGTTGCTTTTCATAGGAAGCTGCTACCTCCGTTACAGCAGTCCGTCCTATCTGCCGAGCAACGGCGCGCTATCGTTATCATTCGTCGGATTTGCATTAGCAGGTGTGACGGGCTGGTTGGGCGGAGAGTTGGTTGACCGTTTGAGTGTAGGTGTCGATGACGGCGCCCACCTGGATGCTCCTAGTTCGCTCAGCGGCCCGGTCCGGCGAAAAGCTGCATAGGCCTGAATTGAAGGCTCTTCTCTGCGTTCCTCTGCGTCCCTCTGCGCCTCTGCGGTAAACAGTAAACAGTGCCGCAGAGCCGCAGCGGAACTCAGGGATGGCAGAGTTACGGACAAGTAAATGATTTACACGGGAAGAGCCTTCTAGTATCGTTTACGACGTCTTTGACGAAGTCACCATTGCCGGCTCTCCCTGGCTCTGAAATTTGCCTACTATGTTCCCCCGCAAGCCCACAAGTCTGATCGTTGCAGCGCTTTGCTTCTGCATCGTATTCACTTCACTCGGCCCTGTCTCGCTCGCGCAAAAGAAGAAGGCGCCCGTCGAAGCGACGCCTCCACCCGTCCGGGAAGAATTCAAATTCGGCGAAGTCGATCTGGAGGTGCTCGAACAGGCGGATCTGCTCGACGTCCGGCTGGAGCGCGATGGCCTCGTGCTCGCCGACGAATCCGCGAATGCTTATGTGCGTCGCATCGGGAAATCGCTGATTCCCCGTGAGCTCGAGCTCGAAAGGGTGTCGTTCAGATTTCGCATAGTTCGCGACCCGCAGCCGAACGCCTTCGCCCTCCCGAACGGCTCGATCTACGTCACCACCGGATTGATGACTCTCATCGACAACGAATCACAGTTGGCAGCGATCATCGCACACGAGCTGACGCACGTAATGCGGCGACATACGTACGTGCACAATCGCAGCAACCGCAAAAAATTTCTCACCCTGAACGTCATGGCAGCGGTGGGCGCGTATGCGCCCGGAGGCATTGTTGGAGCGGTCATAATGGTTGTCACGACAGTAGCTCCATTCATCATGATGGCGACGATCTATGGTTACAGCCGCGACCTGGAGCGCGAGGCTGATCTCAAAGGCATCGACATGATGATCAGCGCTGAATACCCGCCTGAAGAAATGGTCAACGTGATGAAGCTGCTGGATAGGGACTTCGAAGGTGAGAACATCAGACTGTTCTACAACGACCATCCGTCGCTCGATGAACGAATCAAGTATCTGAGCGGTTATCTCGGCGCGCGCGCCGACAAAGTGACGCCTCAGATGGAGTTGCATCGAGAGCGCACCGCGTACTTTCAGAACGTGGAATCGGTAATGCGGCACGATCTTCAGTTGGCGATCAATGCCGGGCGTGCGCGTTCAGCCATTTACCTCGCACAGCGTCTCGTTGATTTTCACGCCGATTCGGAAAATCTGTTTTGGTTGGCGGAAAGTTATCGCACGCTCGGACCTCGTGCGCCACAGCTAACCGAAAGAGAGTTGACGAATAGCGCGAAGAAGGATGCCGCGAAGAAGAGTTTGAAGCGCACAGCGGAAGAAGAGGAGCGCGACCTCCTTGCGACTCCGGCAGGTAAGGAAAACTGGCAGCGACATCAACAAATGGCTGAAGACTTGTACCGGCGCGCCTTGAACGCTGAGAACCCGGTGCCGGTGGTCCATCGAGGGCTTGGCATGCTTTACGAGAAACTCGAACGGCGAACCGATGCCGCCGCCGAATATGAGAAGTACCTCGAGCTGTCGCCATCGGCAAGCGATCGCGCACGAATTCAAAGACGCATTGAAACGTTAAAGGAGAAGCTTAAATGAGTGTTCGGTCTGTCGTATTAGTGGTACTGCTTATCGTTTGCGGCTCGCATCAGGTTCATGCCCAGTTTATTCACCCGAAGATCAAGTCGAAAGAAACCACGATTCGTAGCGTCATTGTCTTGCCGGCGAAAGTGAACGTCGTCCGCGATAGCATGAAAGGACCGGAAGGCATGGCCGCTGAGTCTGACGAGTTGAGTGTGCGCGTAGAAAAGATGGTGGCTGAAGTTTTATCGCAACAGAAACACGTCACGACTGTGCCGGCGACGGCGGCAGCATCCACCGACGGCGACTCTCAGCAGAAGTACAACGTTGCTGACTTTCAAAGTAAGTTTGACGAATTGTTGCCAAAGATCATGAAGAAGCGCAGCGACGTTAAGAAAGGCCGCTTCACGATGGGCGATGAGGTATTGAACCTGAATGTAGAGAAGGGTACAGATGCCATCGTTTTCATTCGTGGCAACGGAAAAAAACTGACAAGCGGCAAAACTGCTATGAGATGGCTGGTTGGCGGAGTGGTTCCGGCTTACCTGCAATTACAGATCGGGATAGTGGATGCGCGAAACGGTGAAGTGCTGTTGTATACCGATCCGAAGTTCAGCGGGGATCCGACGACAGCGGTTGATCGGTTGCGGAAGGCATTGGAGAACGGCTTCAAGAAGCTACCTTGAGTTAACGCGTCCTAGTCTCCTCTCTGCGTATCTCTGCGATCCTCTGCGCCTCTGCGGTTAAATGTTTGTACGAACATATTCACCGCAGAGGCGCAGAGGATCGCAGAGATACGCAGAGAAGATTTACCGCGTGAAATCTCTCCGGTCACGGTTTTCCCAGCAACACACTAACGCTGTTATTGTCGGAATTACTCGTCACGACATCGATTGCACCGTCGGCGTTGAGATCAGCAGCAGCTATTCGCCATGCGCCTGGTCCAACCGGCATGGAAGACGCTTGTTTAAACCCACCGCGTCCGTCGCCCGATAGCACGCGGATGCTGTTACCCGTAGTCGCAACGATATCCATGTTCGAATCGCGATCCACGTCGGCGATGATTAACTGGTAAAGAGCAACTCCAAAGTCGAACGGAGATCCATTCGCTTCGGTAAACCCGCCACGACCATCTCCGAGCATCACCGTCAATGCGTTTAGTTCGTGATGAGTTGCGACGATGTCTGGTTTACCATCACGGTTCAGATCCGCCATCGCAGCAAACCAGGGTTCGCCGGTGCGTAGAGGGAGTTGGCGTGGTGAGAAGCCGCTCTTTCCGTCAGATAAGAGCAATGTCAATGCGCGACTCAACGGAAGTTGTTGTCTTCGTAGTGGCCCAGTCGCTGTTGCTGTGGCAGCGATATCGAGCCAGCCGTCGTTGTTGACGTCGCCGAGGGCGAATGGATACGGGCTTGGACCAACGGGGTACGATTGTGCGGCGCGAGTAAAATTTCCGCGACCGTCGCCGAAGGCGAGTGAAATATCGTTGTCCGTGCTGTTGCAGGTGATGAGGTCGAGTTTATTGTCTCGATTCATATCGGCGACCGCGAGACCGTGCGTATGCGGATGCTGGCCCAGCTTCATCACGATCGGAGAGTTCGGCGCTTTCGTTAGACCACCCTTGCCGTCACCTGTCAATAGCATCACTCCGTAACTGTCGTGAGATGAGATCGCGACATCGAGTTTGCCATCATCATTGACATCGCCGAGTGCCATATCACCTGGAGGATCTGCAACGGTTGTGTTGCTGAGCGCCGCGCCGAATTGCCCGTTACCTTTGCCCTCGAGGACCGTAATCGACCGAGCCCGCGCGAGGGCCACGACGAGATCGAGTTTCCGATCGTTGTTCATATCCCCAATCAAAATGTTGCTTGGCCCGCCCTGGACCGCCACCGGCGAACCCGGCGCATCGGCAAACAACGCCTGTTGCGCTGCGCTTGAAGGAGCGTCGCCGGCGCGGCGCGAGATAAAGAACAACGTACACGATGCAGCGAGTAATAAGGCCACGCAGCTAATAATCGCTGGTATTTTGATAGTAGAAGTCACCGCGAGTTCTCCTTTCGGTCTTGTACTTAAGACGCCTCTCCGCTCCGCTTTCTTCCGCAAAAATCGATTGTTTCTTCATTTACAGACTGTGAATTGATGAATTTATGCGAAGAATTCAGGTGCGGCGGGCTGAGAGTTCTACTGAGTCGAGGGTGAGTTCTAGAGCGGGCTTTATGCTGGCTAGCGCGCACGGATAACATTTGGTACAACCTCAGCGGCCAAGACGGCTTAAACCGATCCTCTGCGACGTGAAGATTGGGAGTATTAACTATGTGGCCCACTAAGTGGCGCCGAATGCCAAGCGGTAGTTAACGGTTGATGAAGGACCTGAATCCACAGCGTGCTCGGATTTTTCGCGTTGTACACATATCAAACTTGCCTTCGATTCTCGATCATGGTGGACTGCAGTGTCAGAATTCTGCTGATCGAGACTCAGCCTACGTAAATATTGGCAACTCTTCTCTCATCGATAAGCGCATGCGACGATATGTGCCTATTCCCCCTGGCGGACCTCTTAGCGACTACATTCCATTTTATTTCACGCCATTCTCAATCATGATGTATAACATCAAGACTGGATATGGTGGAATCACTCGACGCGACAATACAGACATCGTTATGTTTGTTTCATCGATTCACCGCTTAGACGAACTTGGAGTACCCTTTGTCTTCACCAATCAACACGCTTATGCAGTCGATACTGAGTTTTACAATGACCTTCAACATCTAGGCGAAATTGATTGGCAGCTCTTACAACGTCGGGATTTCAAAACCGACGATAATGATCCTGGAAAGCAACTTCGGTATCAGGCTGAGGCACTTATTCATAAGTACATGCCTTTAAAGGCAATCCTTGGCATCGTATGTGTGAACGATGTTGTAAGAGGCAGTCTCGAATCACTGCTTGACCAACGCAGTATTGAGCTTGCTGTTAGATCAATGCCAACATGGTATTTCTAAGATGATGCACTTTACGAAAGGTAACTTACTTGATGCGCCCGTAGAGGCGGTCGTCAACACCGTTAATACGGTCGGCGTTATGGGCAAGGGTATTGCTCTGATGTTCAAAGAGCGTTTTCCTAAAAACTATCGTGAATATGTTGCTGCGTCAAAAATCGGTGCGATTGAAATTGGAAAAATGTTTGTCTCAGCGACTGATGAATTCACTGGGCCAAAATGGATCATCAATTTTCCAACCAAAAAGCACTGGCGTCATCCTACGAAAATCGAATGGGTTCGTGAGGGTTTGGTAGCCTTGAAGAATGTGATTCGAGAAAAACAAATCACCTCGGTTGCAATTCCTCCTCTTGGTTGTGGAAACGGTGGCTTGAATTGGTCAGATGTGCGTCCACTGATAGAAGAATCTTTGGCTGACCTTACGGATGTTGAAATTATCATTTACGAGCCAACGCAGGAATACCAAAACGTTGCTAAGAAAAAAGGAATCGAGAAACTCACGCCTGCTCGTGCGCTAATTGCCGAAATGATCAGGCGTTATTGGATTCTTGGGATCGAATGTACTCTCCTTGAGGCCCAGAAGTTGGCCTGGTTCCTGGAACGTATGATTATAAAAATGGGACTGGACGATCCACTCGATCTTCGATTCACGGCCGATCGTTACGGACCCTACGCAAATCGGCTTATGCACCTTCTCGATGGACTGGATGGCAGTTACCTTCATTGCGACAAGAGGCTTTCAGACGCAAGACCTTTCGATACAATTTGGTTTGAAGATACCAAGCGCGAAAAGCTTGAACTTTATCTCAAAAGTACCGATGCCAGTGTTTATCTTCCTGCTCTCGAAGCTGCGGACGACTTAATAGACGGATTTCAGTCACCCCTTGGATTGGAAGCACTTGCCACCGTGGATTGGTTGATCGCCCGAGAGGGCGCTGAAGCGTCACTTGACGGAATTCGCAATGGCATTCGTGATTGGCCGGCTGGTCCATCCCATGCACAACGTAAGGAGCGGCTTTTCAGCGATCGACTTCTCGAGCTCTCACTCGAACGACTGAAACGTCTAAATGATACCTAATGCGCCCGTGATGAGCCTGAAAGTAAGCGGCGGCCCTGCTCGTGTTAATGGCGACTGTTGAAAATCCTCGTATCCGAGAGCACTCGCGAACAAGGTGAAACATCTTGCCTGGCGCCCTTCGAAAATTTGGTCGCGTCTACATAATCCTGTTTTGAGAATTACTGAGAAGCCCCAAGTATCCCAGAGCGCTCTCCGTGCATCATAGGTGTCGTTCTACGATTTTGTGACCTCGCAAGACTCAGTTCAACCCTTAAAGGAGATCTACTCGATGAGAGATAAGACAGAATCATGCACTCCCGAACGTTCCGAGCCGTTCTTCGCGCGTTTCCTCGAAGGCCAGGACACCTCAAAGGATTCCAAAATGACGCTCAAGTATCCCTCCGACCGCGATGAGATCGATCAGCGGTTTGAATACACGTCGGATAGCAACGCTTCGTAGCGATGCCTCTTCTCTGTGTCTCTGCTAACCACAGAGACACAGAGACTCGAACGCATGCCTCCAAAAGCAACGCGCGACGCTGTTCTACTGCTGACGCACAGTCGCGACTTCTACACAATCGATCTTGTCTCACAGTCCCTCGTGCGCCGGGGCGTCCGTCCGATTCGCTTCAACACCGATCTCTTTCCGTCACAGATTAAGCTCTCTGCACGCGCTGGTGACGAATGCACCCCACAGCTCTTTACTGAATCGGGAGAGCAGATTTCCACCACCGAAGTGCGCGCGGTCTGGGCGCGCAAGCTCTGGTCGCCGCGCATGGCCGACGATCTCGACGAGCGCTATCGCTCTATGTGCGTCGGAGAGTCGATCGCGGCGCTTGAAGGTTTTCTCGACGCGCTCCACGACGCGCGTTGGGTCAACGATCTTCAGAATCAACGCGCTGCCGAGAACAAACAGCGACAACTTCGGCTTGCCGCACGCGCGGGCCTGCGCGTCCCGCGCACTCTCGTTACCAATGATCCTACGGCAGCCCGACAGTTCTTCGCAGAGACTGATGGACAAACGGTTGCGAAGCTCCTCCGCCCGATCGCCGTCAGCATGGGCGCTGATACGGCCTTCGTCTACACAAACCGCGTACGCGAAGAGGACCTGGAAAGCGCCGACGCACTTCGCCATAGCCCGATGGTGTTTCAAGAGTTGATTGCGAAAGCGTGCGAACTGCGTGTTGCATATGTTGCCGGTAAAACATTCGCCGGCGCGCTCGACGCAAGCGGCACGTCGCGCGGGCAGACGGACTGGCGTCGCGGCGCACCCGAGGACTGTCGCTGGCAGAAGGCCCAATTGCCCACGGAAGTCGCAAGCGGTCTGCAAGTATTGATGTCGGAACTCGGCCTCGTATTCGGCGCCGTAGATTTGATCTGCACGCCTTCAGGCAAGTCCGTGTTCCTCGAAGTCAACCCCGGTGGTGAATGGGGTATGCTCGAACGCGACCTTGATCTTCCCATCTCGGAGGCCATCGCCGAAGCGCTACTCGAAAACTATGTCCATTCTTATCGTCACACAGAGCAACGATAACGACAGCGTTTCGCGCGTCGCTGAGGCCGTCGCCCGCAAGGGTGGTCACACAATCCGTTTTGACACCGATCGCTATCCGACTGATGTGCGTCTCACGGCTTACTCCGGCTCGGGCAAAGACGAGCGTCTCACGTTTACTAATGAAGAGGGCGAATTCGATCTGCGCGAGGTCACAGCCATCTGGCATCGTCGCATCAACTTCGCCGCTCATCTTCCGGCCGAACTCGACAGGCAACTGCGCCACGCGTCCATCGGCGAAGCGAGTGCCGCCGCACACGGCATGCTCGCCAGCCTGAAAACCTTCCGCATGGATCACCTCCGACACATCCGTCACGCGGAGAACAAGCAACTTCAACTACAGGTGGCCCTCGAACTCGGACTCGACACACCACGTACGCTGACGACGAACGACCCCACCGTCGTTCGCGCGTTCGCAAAGAGTTGCGAGGGTGGAATGGTCACGAAGATGCTATCGTCCTTCGCGATCTACGACGAAGGAAAAGAACTGGTTGTCTTCACCAATCCTGTGAAGTCCGAAGACCTCGCTGATCTCTCCGGCCTGAGTCTCTGTCCTGCAACTTTTCAGGAGCTACTCCCCAAGTCGCTCGAGATTCGCGTCACTGTTGTCGGCCACCGCATTATGTCTGCCGCCGTCGACTCGCAAGTCTCCGCACGCGCCGCTCACGACTGGCGCCGCGATGGTCTTCGCATGATTCAAGACTGGCGTCCTTACCAACTCCCGCACGAGGTCGAAGAAAAAATCCTGCGCCTCATGGATTACTTCTCTTTGAACTATGGCGCGATCGATATCATTCTCACACCCGAAGACCGGCACATCTTTCTCGAACTCAATCCATGCGGCGAATTTTTCTGGCTCGAACACGCTCCGGGCCTTCCGATCTCCGACGCAATCGCAGACGTTCTTCTCGGCCACTCGCCCCGCCGTCAATCTAGTACTTGACCACACTACCGGCTAGCTGGTTCAGAGCTATCCACCGACTACACATAAACCGCAGATTGGAGTAACTTTGTTGCGTCTCAAAACTCACTAACTCAACGCTTTCGAAAGGAACCTCACATGCCAAAGCCGTCAAGCGAAATCTTGACAGGTTTCCTGAAGATTTCATGTTTCAGCTTACCAAAGCCGAAGCTGACGAGTGTCAACATCTCAATCGTTTAAGATCACAAATTGTGATCTTAAAGAAAGCTCGCGGCACGCATAGCAAGTACAAACCATATGCTTTTACCGAACATGGAATCTTAATGCTCTCAAGCGTGCTAAAGTCGCAGCGCGCTGTCCAAGTAAACATTCAAATCATGCGCACGTTTGTCAGGTTGCGCCAGATGCTTGCTTCGAACGAGAAACTAATTGAGCGGTTAGACAAGCTTGAAGAAAACTATGACGCAAAATTCAGGATTGTTTTGAGTGCTATTCGTCAGTTAATGAATCCGTATGCAGTCAAGAGGAAGCAGATTGGATTCCGGCCAAGGTCGACTAAGAAATAGAGGATTCGATTACCAAAATTGCATAGATTCGAGTAGTTTTGACGCCCAACTCAACGTTCAAGGTCACAAATTGTGACCTTAACAAAAGTACATTCTTGCCAACATTTCCGCTGCGGCGGTGTTAACCCATAGAACCACTTTCTTTGGTTGAACCAGGCCAGGAATAAGTACGTACAGACCCTCCGGAGGACCGAGAGCGATGCAAACGTTTCTACAGGACTTGAAATACGCGCTGCGTATGCTGAGAAAGAACCCCGCCTTTACCGCCGTAGCAATTCTGACGCTCGCGGTCGGCATAGGCGCCAATTCCGCGATCTTCAGCGTCATGAACTCGGTCCTGTTAAGGCCCTTGCCTTACCGGCAACCCGGTCAACTCGTTCGCGTCTATAGCGAATTTCCAACGATGCAGCTCAAGAAGTTCTGGCTCTCAGCTCCCGAGCTACTCGACATTCAACGCGAAGCAAAGTCCTGGGAATCTATTGGCGCCTGGGCGCCGGGCGGTCAGAACGTCGGCACTGAGAGTGAGCCACTTCGAGTTACATCCGCCGGTATTACACGCAGCCTGATCGACGTGCTGGGAGTGCAACCGCAACTTGGTCGCAACTTCACTGAAGAGGAAGATCGCAACGGTGGACCAAGAGTCGCCATCATTTCGCACGGCCTCTGGCAAAAAGGTTTCGGCGGCGCAAGTGACATCATTGGCAAACAGATTCAGGTCAACGCGGCGACAACGACAGTTGTCGGTGTGATGCCCGCTAACTTTGCGTTCCCCCCGGGAAGTAACGAGCAGGTCGAAATTCTCCTGCCTTTCCAATTCGATCCTGCCAACCCCGGTAATCGTGGCGGCCACTTTCTCTCCGTGATCGGCAGGTTGAAACCGGGTGTGACTATCGATCAGGCGATGAGCGAGATGACGAGCTTGATGGCCGGTTGGAGGGGCGAAGGTCGCGCGCAACATTTACTCAACCCGCAAGGTCACCCGGTGGTAATGCTCGGCCTTCATGAAGACGTCGTCGGTTCAGCTCGCAAAGCCGTGTGGCTGCTCATGGCTGCGGTTGGTTTTGTTTTGCTCATCGCGTGTGTGAACGTTGCGAACCTGTTGCTGGCTCGTGCGGAATCACGTCATCGTGAGTTTGCGGTACGCCTCGCGCTGGGAGCTGGTCTGAAACGAATGGTCCGGCAGTTCGTCGCCGAGGGTTTCGTGCTGGTTTTGATCGCGACACTTCTCGGAGTAGCGCTCGCGTTCGCGGGGTTGAAGGTCCTGCTACTGTTTGCGCCCGATAGCGTGCCGCGCACTGAAGAGATCAGCGTCGGTCTTCCCGTACTCGCGTTTACCATCGCGGTTGCGATCGTCGCCGTGTTTCTTTTTGGGCTCGCACCACTCGCGCAAGTCAGTGAACGTAATCTCGCTAACTGGATTCGCGGAGCTGGGCAGCGCGCGATTCGCGGCGGTGGTCAGGCGCTTCGCAAGGGCCTCGTAGTCGCAGAGATTGCGCTCGCAGTGATCCTTGTCATCGGCTCAGGACTGATGATTCGCGCCTTCTGGAAGTTGCAACAGGTCAACACCGGTTTTGATCCGGCAGGTGTTGTCAGCTTCAGCCTGAATCTTCCGGGCGTTAAGTACAACAACGACCAGCGCCTCCAGTTTGTAAACTCGCTCGAGCAGAGACTCAGGAGTCTTCCCGGTGTGACCGGCGTCTCTATGGCAAGTGGACTCCCGCCACTACGCCGCATCAACGCTAACGACACCGAGATCGAAGGCTACCAGCCAACACCCGATGGACCAGCGCAGAACGTCGACTATTGGAATGTCGTTGGTAACGATTACTTCAAGACGATGAAGATCCGTCTGTTGGAGGGACGTACCTTCGAGCAGCAGGACGAGAACCCGAAGGCGATGCCGGTTGTGATTGTCAACCAGGCGCTGGCGAAACGATTTTGGACGGGCAGTCCGATTGGGCGGCGTGTGAATCCGGGGTTTCAAGATCCTAAAATCTGGTGCACGATCGTCGGCGTGGTTGAAGACACGAAGAACGCCGGGATGGATAAGCCCGCTGGTCCCGAGCTCTACTTCCAGGTCCGGCAAGTGGCGAATCAGTTCCTCGGGTCGAACGTAAACTTTGTCGTCCGCGGTGCGAACGATTCCGCGCCGCTTGAAGGCTCGATTCGCAATGCCGTTCGTGAGTTGGATTCGACGCTGCCGGTCTACAATCTTCGGTCCATGAATGAAGTGGTGTCGAGGTCGATGGTCCAACCACGCTTCCTAGCGCTACTGCTGGCGGTATTCTCCGGTATCGCGTTGTTCCTGGCGGCGATTGGTATCTACGGCGTGATGGCTTATTCGGTGGCGCAGCGCACGCAGGAGATAGGAGTGCGAATGGCGCTGGGGGCGCGACCGCTTCACGTGTTGCGACTCATCTTCGGACAGAGCATGGGCATGCTGCTCGTCGGCGTAGTCATCGGGCTGGCGGGCGCATTTGCGCTGACGCGATTGATGCGCACGCTGTTGTTCGAAATAACCGCGACTGATCCGCTGACGTATGTAAGTGTGATTGGCTTACTAACTGTCGTCGCTCTGTTGGCGTGCTACATCCCAGCGCGTCGCGCAGCGAAGGTGGATCCGTTGATCGCGCTGAGATACGAATAGATCACTGCAATCGGACTGTCACTGCATTACTAGTCTGAGCGCGCGCTGTCACGCTGATTGTCAGAACATTCGGCGTGGCTATACCTTCCGGTGCGCGGACGGTAAGTTGAGTCATCCAGGGTGTGCCAGGGATTGTTCGCACGTCCTCAACGGGAAAGTTGTGCGTGATGGCTGAGTTGTCGATCCCCTGGACTGAAATCATTGACAGTGTCTCGCCGCTGAACAGATCGAAATCCACTACCAACAGCTTGATGCGAGTCCGTTTGTCCGTGTCGAAATAGTTGGCATTAACAAGCGGAAACGGATCTCGTGTCATAAGCACGGAATCCAATGCCAGTGCTTGCAGCGAATTGTCTTCGGTCAACAGAACAGGGGCTTGAAGAAAGATCAGAATAGGGAATGACGTGCCCGAGAAGTCCCGTGGATGTGAACCTATAATGGGACCACCTATTGAAGTAATGCCGAAGAAAACAGGGTTGAAAACAAAACCTTTGCGGTAGGCCCGCAGCGTTATGTTTGTGTTTGTGCCCATCACAAGGGTGTAATCGCCCTGCGCGTTAGTGAGTGCGACGCGACTTCCGGTCTGGTTACCAACCGCCACGAGCGCAACATCAGGAAGTCCGAGACCCGTGGTCGAATCAGTTACGCGGCCTGAAAACGTCGCTGTTTGTGAATAGACGTGAGCGACAGTGATCAAGATCAGCAGCAGAGGACTGAGGATTCGGGGGCATTTGGACCGCATAAGCGCTGCCGATTTTAAGCCAGTCTGGTCCAGGAAGCCAACATGAACAGAAAGGAATTAGCCGCAAAAAGGTACAAGAACGAAGAAGCCTTCCTTTTGTGTGTCTTTTGTGCCTTTTTGTGGCCTAACCCGTCCTACTCCTTGCGGAGCGTCAACGTTGGGTCGATGCCGGTGGCGCTCAATGAGGGGATCAGACAGGCGGCGCCGCCGACGAGAATGAGTAGACATGCAACAGCAGCGAACGTCAATGGATCTACACTCGGCGTCGCAAACAGTAGTGAAGTGATCACTCGGTTGAGCGCCAGCGCGCCGGCCAATCCTGCCGCGAGTCCTAACAGCATCAGCACAAACGCCTGCTGCATCATCATCGTCACGATGCGAACTCTCGTCGCGCCGAGTGCGATCCGGATTCCAATCTCACGCGTGCGCTGCGTCACGGCCAACGCCATCACGCCGATCAGCCCGGCCGCGGTGATTACGAGTGCGACGAGAGCAAACATTCCGAGCAGCCACGTCGTCTCGCGCGGCGACGCCACCGCGTCGTCTAGCGCCTGCTGAAGAGTTTTCACCTGATCGATCGCGGTCTCTGCGTCTACTTTGTGCACGACGTCACGCATCAGCTTCGCCTCTTGCAACGCCGCTCCTCTCGCTTTCACCACCAGGAACGACCCGAAAGGCACTTGAGCAAGAGGGCGGTATATCTCTTGTGCCGGCTCTTTGTCCAAACCGTACTGCTTCACGTTGCCGACGACGCCAACGACTGTGATCCACGTGGTCCCATTGTCGAACGAAAACCTCTTCCCGATCGGATCTTCAGAACCCCAACGACGCCGCGCAGCCGCATCATTCACGATGGCGACGCGTGGAGCCTTGTCGTCATCAGCGTCCGAAAACATTCGTCCGCGGATGAGCGGTATGCCGAGTGCGCTGAAGTACGCAGGGCTAACGGCACGCGGGTCGACCTGTGCCGCATTGTTCGCCTCCTCCGGCGGACGCCCTTCCAATTGAATCGTGACGTTGTTCGGACCGCGCGTGATGCCTTGCGGGTTCAGCGGGTACGTAGACGACAAGGCTGCTTCCACCACGCCAGGCTGCTGGCGCGCGCTTTCGAGTAACCGGCGGAAATAGTCGCGGTATTGCGCGTTTACGGTTGCTGGATCGGTGAACCTGGACCAGTTCGGCTGCAGTCGCATCACGAACACGTTCTCTGGATCGAAGCCGGCCTCGACACGATGAAGCTTCATCATGCTTTGGAGCATCAGGCCCGCTGCCGTAAGCAACGTGAAAGAGATCGCGACTTGCGCCGCGACAAGCAGTCCGCGGACGCGGTTCTTCGCACCCGAGCTCGAGCGATTGCCTGATTCCTTGAGCGCGGTGACGAGACTGTTCCGCGAGTCGAGAGCTGAAGAGAGCGCCGGGATCACACCGAACAATATGCCGGTGATTGCAGACACGAGAAGAGTAAAGATCAGAACGGACGAATCGATTTGGATCTCTGCTGTGCGTGTCGTGAACCTGCCGGCGAAAGACGTGAGCAACGGAAGGCCAAACCACGCGAGCAGCAGACCCAGCGCGCCGCCGGCCAGCGAGAGGAGTATGCTCTCGGTCAACATCTGTGTGATGAGTCTTGCACCGCTCGCGCCGAGCGCTGTGCGCACCGCAACCTCCGACTGTCGCTGGAGGACGCGTGCGAGGTTGAGATTAGCGACGTTCGCGCAGACGATCAGCAGGACCAGAGCCGTCGTCCCGAGAAGTAATAGAAATGTCGGTCGAGCTTCCTGCGTGAGCACCGTGTCGAGTCGATCGATCTGCGCGGCGTATCCGATGTGTTTAGGATAAATGTCCGGATACGTTTGCTGTAAGTTGGCAGCGATGCCGGCAACATCAGCTTGCGCCTGCGACACTTCGACACCTGGTTTGAGTCTTCCAAACACTGCCGACAGCAGTCGCCCGCGCCGGTTCTCGATCAGAGCGGTGCTGGATCGGAATGGGCAGTTCGCTGTCGGCATGTACACGTCACTCTCCGAGGGGTACTCAGGAATTGGCGGCAGGACACCGATCACAGTGTGAGGTCGATTGTTCATTCTGAAGACGGTGCCCACGATGTTTCGATCAGCGTTGTGACTGCGCTTCCAGTACGCGTTGCTGAGCACGAGCACGGCGTCACCGCTAGGCTTTTCGTCATCTGGAACGAAGGTTCGGCCGTGGAGTGGTTTCACGCCGAGCACGTCGAAGAAGTTCGCGGAGACGACACTGGTCTGCACGCGCTCCGGCTCGTCGCGGCCGTAGAGTATGAAACTCATGGCATGGTGCTCGACCATCTCCATTGTTTTGTTCTGATCGCGATAATCCTGGAATTCCTTAACTGAAAAACCGAGACTGTTGGCGTTGTTGAGACGAGCCTGTTGATTGATTACAACGAGACGATCGCCGTCGGTGTAGGGAAGTGGTCGCAGCAGCACGCCGTAGATCACGCTGAAGATCGCGGTGTTGGCGCCGATGCCGAGTGCGAGAGTGATCACGGCGGTGAGTGTAAAGCCCGGATTTCTGCGCAGGACGCGCAGTCCGAACTTAACGTCCTGCTGGAGCAATTCAAAAAAACGTGGGCCTTGTTTTTTCACACGACACCTCCTCGAATCACCTTTATACTTGGCGCGCCAACATCTGAACACGAGTTTGCCGTGAACTGCTCCGAGATTGGTGTGAGTCGTGAGAATTCTTCTCCGCGGTCCTCTGCGTATCTCTGCGCCTCTGCGGTTAAACGCTCTCTCACCGCAGAGACGCAGAGGACGCAGAGATACGCAGAGTTAGGACAACAGATGGTAAATTTATCAGGCCCATATTCGAGGAGGATTTATGAAAGCTGCGATCTGTAAACTGCTGCTGGTCGTCAACCTGCTTCCCTTCGTCGCCCTCGCACAAACGAGCGTTGACACGCAGATCAAAACCGTCGAACAGGGCCTGCTGCCTCCGGTATTGATCAAAGGCGATCCGTCGTGGTCCATCGAAGAGCGGATGAAGCATTGGAAAGTCCCTGGCATGAGCATCGCCGTCGTCAAAGATTTCAAAGTCGAATGGGCACGCACTTACGGCGTCAAAGACATCGAGACCAAAGAACCCGTCACCACGGAGACTCTCTTTCAGGCAGGGTCGATCAGCAAACCGGTCGCGGCGATGGTGGCGCTAAAACGAGTGCAGGACGGAAAAATCTCGCTCGATGAAAACATCAATAACAAGCTCCAGACCTGGAAACTGCCTGACAACGAATTCACTGCAAAGAAAAAAGTGACTCTCGCAAACCTGTTGAGCCATACAGGCGGCCTGACCGTACACGGTTTTCCCGGTTATGCCGTCGACGAAAAGATTCCGACGTTGTCTCAGGTGCTCGACGGCGCTGAACCTGCGAACACCGCCGCGGTTCGCGTCGACATGGAGCCGGGGACGAAGTTTCGCTATTCAGGTGGCGGCACGACCATCGCACAACTCGCGATCATGGACATCGAGAAGAAAGCCTATCCGCAGATCGCGAAAGAAACTGTGCTTGGTCCTCTCAGCATGACAAACAGCACGTATAGCCAGCCGCTGCCCGATGACTGGCGTAAGAAAGCAGCGTCGGGACATCGTGCAGACGGCTCAGCGGTTGCAGGCAAGCTTCACATCTATCCGGAGATGGCCGCGGCCGGTTTATGGACCACGCCCACAGACCTCGCGAAATTCGCGATCGAAGTGCAACTGTCCCACGCCGGACGATCGAACAAGATCCTGTCGCAACAAATGATCGAAAAGATGGTGACGCCCTTCATGGAAGAAGTTGGTCTCGGCTTCTTTATCGATAAGCGCGGGAACTCCGTTTACTTTGGACATGGTGGCGCAGACGAGGGATTCAGGGCACAACTGCTCATGCATCGCGAGAAAGGTTATGGCGCGGTGGTGATGGTCAACTCTGACAACGGCCAGATCATGGAAGAGGTGCTGCGCAGTATCGCCAGAGCATACAACTGGGACGAGTTTCTTCCGCCGCTCAACGAGATCATTTCGCTGGACGCAAGCAAACTCGATGAGTATGCCGGCCGTTTTAAAGTCAATCCGGATCGTATCCTCACGATTGCGAGAGAAGAAGGGAAGTTGATTGTCAGACCGACAGCGGATAACAAATTCGAATTGTTACCGGTCGCTGAGAACACGTTCGTTCGCCGGGAGCAGAACATTCGCTACACGTTTGTAAAAGGCGGTGGCGGTGTCAGTGAGTTGCGAGTCTTGTTTGCTGGTGGTGAAAGCGCTACGGCGCCTAAAGTATCTGCGGAGCCGTCGATCCCGTTCGAACACTTGACGGCGGGCAATATTGAAAAGGCAGTGGAAGGGTACCGGCAGATCAAAAAAGAGAAGCCCGATAACGCCTCGGTGAGCGAGCCACGGATAAATGGCTTGGGTTACGGCTTCCTGCGTGTGAAGAAGCTGCCGGAAGCAATCGCGTATTTCAAGTTGAACGTCGAGTTTTATCCCAAGTCGTCGAATGTGTACGACAGCCTGGGCGAAGCTTACATGGCGCAGGGGGAGAAGGAGCTCGCGATCGCGAACTACAAGAAGTCGCTGGAGCTGGATCCGAAGAACAAAAACGCCGTGGAGATGTTGAAGAAGTTAACCACACCATCGAATTAAAGGCAGGCCACAAAAAGGCACATAAGGAACACAAGGAGAAAGGATCTTCTTGTGTACCTTTTGTGCCTTTTTGAGGCAACTCAGTGGATTGATCATCAACTTATTCGATAATATGACGTCACACCGATCGTGACTGTTGTCAATTCTGCGGCTCAATTTAGTTAGAAAGGTGAAGAACATGTTTATTACCGCATTGCTTACGAGCGTGATGATGTTGGCCTGCGGAGCGCCGGAAAGAGCGCAGAACAGCGACTTCAAGGAGCGCGACGAAATCAACCAGACGTACCAACTGCCGGCAGGAGCGCGCGTCGAGGTCTCGAGCATTCGTGGCCCTGTCGAAATCACCACTGGGGATTCAGCAACGGCTGAGGTGCGAATCATCCGTTCGGCACGCACGCGCGCCGACCTCGAGTATCACAAGATCGAAGTCGAACAGTCCGGTAACAGCCTTGTGGTGCGCGGGATACAGGAGCCTGAACAGCGCCGCCATCAGAACATTCAGGTGGACCACCACGTCATACTCAAGCTGCCTCGACGCATCGATCTCGCGGTCAGCAGTGTCAGCGGCTGGATCAAAGTCGGCGACATCGACGGCCAGACGAATGTGAGCAGTATTAGCGGCTCTGCCCATTTGGGTGACGTCGGCGGCAAACTACAAGTGACCAGCATCAGTGGAAGTCTGAAGATCGGGAACGTGGGAGCAGACGCGCGAGTGACCAGCATCAGTGGCAGCGTCGATCTTGGTCAGGTGACCGGCTCACTTGAAGCGACGAGCGTCAGTGGTGGTCTGAACGCGACGCTTGCCAGCCTCAGCCCTGAGGGCATTCACATCAAGAGCATAAGTGGCTCCGTCGAGATCGGATTCAAGAGCGATGTCAACGCAGACTTCAGCGCCGAACATGTCAGTGGTCAAGTTTCACTGGACATGCCTAACGTAACTCGCGACAGCGAAGAGAAGTCGTCCAGCGTCCGCGCACGCATCGGCGCAGGAGGTACACCCATTACGATGTCGAGCGTGTCAGGCAATATCCGCTTGACGCGGAGTTAACGGCACTGATCTGATCCAAGTATGGCAATTGCGAAATCTCTTGACGAACGAAAATCCAGTTTCAACAATCGCCCTATAGCAAAACGTGCTGAGAACGCGGCTGGAATCTGAATACGAGAAGTAGAGAAAGGCTGGGCAAAAGTAGCACCGCATGAAATGGGCGTTACCGCTCCTTGACGTGTGGTAACGGTAACGCCCTGCGCCCCCTGTCTGGACGATCACGGGGCTTTCGCGAGCGGCAATCCCCCTCAATTACCGCCCTCTAGTCGAAGTGTGTTGACAATGTGATTGTCACTGGGCCACGCACTTCGCTAACATAATCCTAATGATTAGTCGGCGAGCGGGAACCACCTGAAATGCTCACCGCCCGGATGCAAGGGTTCCGGGCCTCTCCTAAACTCAGCTACAGCGTATTTCTATTTAGAAAGCTTTGCAAGTACAGCCGCGCGTCATCCCGGAGGGTATGTTGATGGGGCGCGGTAACCGTTCCCGACCAGACCGGTTAGGCGAGAAGCTGTTGTTGATACGCACTCGCTTAGGTCTGAGCCAGTCGGAACTCATCAAGAAGCTGGCAGTCAAGAGCGAGGCTTTGTATCCCGCCAGCATTTCTCTTTTTGAGCGTGGTGGAAGAGAACCCTCATTACGGGTTTTGCTTGCTTATTCGAATCTCTCCGGTTGGACCATAAACGAGTTGGTCGACGACAAAGTAGATCTATCCGAAGGAAAGAAGAAGCGCTGAGAGATTTTGGAGGAGGGGTACACAGATTACACAGATTTTCGTCTGTGTAATCTGTGTACTCATGCTTATAGGTCAGGCGTCCAAAAACGCTCCCAACCCGGCGGGGAAGAATTAAGATCGACTTGCTGGCTCACTAACTCCTGCTCATTGCTGACGACCCAAACGCGAGCACTCTGATTGTTCTGTCTGGCGGCAGTAATCTCGTATCCCCTTAGCGTGTTTTTGAAGCTGCCAACTGACCAGCCAAACCAGTTCGCGCTGGGCCTGGACTGTTCATTGAACATTGGAATGTAATCATGGGTTAGACCCCAGATACACGCGCCGTGGATGGTGTCACCACTCTTTTTGACCATCGTCTCGACTGCGGCGATGTTGCGAAGTCTCGGCGAGCCTTCCCAGTTCGGACCAGTCCATGGCCCCCATTTACCGCCCGGCGAATCCTGCCACATGGCCCAGAGTTGCAGGTGGGTGTCGAGTCCCCACAGCACGCATTTGCCGTCGCCTTGCATGCACGCGCTAACTTCGATCCACTCCGCAGGTAGTACTGGAGGGTTCTTGTTCAGGTCATGGGGCGTGAGCGGCCAGTCGCTCCACGCACCCCAGGCGCCTGACGGCATTGCCTGGGCGCAGGAAGTGAGTCTGCCGTTCTCCGTGATGGCCCAGAAGCGTGCGCCTTGCGTTACGCCCTGCCACACAGCACACATCTTCTTAAACACCGTGTTGCCCGGCGGTTTGTTCCAGTTCCCCTGCCATTGCAACCAGTTGCCCTGCTTGTCCTGCTGGATGGTCCATAGCTGCCGTTTGTAGTCGAGCACCCATAACTGCGCTTCACCTTCATGCTGCTGCGAAGCGCATAACTCGTAGACCGGATCCGGGTAACCACCAAAGGACCAGCTATTCGTCATCCAGCCGTCCCACTTGCCTCCCGGCGTCATCTGATAATTCGTGTAAAGCCTACCCCTGATATCGACGCCCCAAATTTGTGCGCCGTTCTTGCCAATTAACTGCGAAGCCGCCAATTTCCTGAGAACGGGAGCATTTTCCCAAGCCATAAACGAACCTCCTTTAGATGTATTGTGGAAGTAAAGTACGACCCGTGTGTTAGTGGTAGAGCGAGGTGTCAGTCGGACGGAAACTGGTAAATCAGTCTCCAAGGCGGGGAGCTTAGAACGTGATGCCTTTCCGATTTGAGCGACCGCGGACGGATAATACAGAGTGCTGTTTGAGTGGTCAATAAATATATGAACTGTCGACTACTGCTGTGATAGGTTATATTATTCGCAAATAAATTCGGTCCTCCCAACTTGGGTTCTCACGTGACGCTCAGCACGTCAACCTGGACACTGCATCCCCTAAACACTGACGTCCACACCCGATAAGGAGGTACCAATGTTAAAGTCTACTAAGATCTTGTTGCCGCTGTTGATTACATTCCTATTGACAGTTACTGCGCAGGCTGCAGCGCCTGTGGGCCAGACGATCTGGATACGAGCGTCTGCAAACAGTCTTTTCGTATCCGCGGATCAGAACCGAGGAACGTGGGCTCCACTGGTTGCAGATCGCACATCGGTCGATGCCTGGGAACAGTTTCAGGTGATCGATGCGGGCGGCGGTTTTATTGCATTCAGATCGATTGGAACGGGTTTATTCGTATCAGCGGATCAAGCTCGCGGAACTTTCGCTCCACTTGTTGCCGATCGCGGAAGCATTGGAACGTGGGAACAGTTTACCTGGTCAGACATCGCAGGTGGCGCGTTCACGCTCAGAGGAAGAGGGAACAACCGTTTCGTTTCCGCTGACCTCGCGCGCGCGCCTTATGCTCCGTTGGTGTGCGACCGGACAGTCGCAAATACGTGGGAGCAGTTTACGTGGGGCGCAGTTGGCACACAGGCGCCAGCAGGAGCGCCTCCTGGATTTTCGCGTCTGGTTTGGTCAGATGAATTCAATGGGTCATCGATAAATACCGCGAACTGGGGTTTCGATCTCGGTGGCGGTGGATGGGGCAACAACGAGCTTCAGAACTACACCAGCAGATCGGAGAACGCGCGGATATCAAATGGCATGTTGGTGATCGAAGCGCGGCGAGAGAACTTTGGCGGCAACGCGTACACGTCGGCTCGCATGAAGACGCAGGGGAAACAATCGTTCGGCATCAACACGTGGGTCGAAGCACGCATCAACGCGCCCGAGGGTCAGGGGATATGGCCGGCTTTCTGGATGCTCGGCAACAGCATCACGACGGTTGGATGGCCTTCGTGCGGCGAGATCGACATCATGGAGATTCAGGGTCAGAACCCATTCAGAAATTTCGGCACCATTCACTGGGCTGATGCGAATGGACAACACGCCTCGTTTGGAGGAATTTACAATTCGTCCACTTCGCTCACTGCGGGCTTTCATACGTTCGCGATGTCGCGCACGGGGAGTTCGATCAAATGGTACGTCGATCGGATCCAGTATGCAGAGGCGAACATCTCGGGTGGGATTAACAGCACCTCCGAGTTTCAAGGCCCCTTCTTCATCATCCTCAACGTCGCTGTTGGTGGAAACTTTGTCGGCAATCCTGACGGCAGCACTGTCTTTCCGCAACAGATGCAAGTTGATTGGGTAAGGGTGTGGGGAAACTGAGTTTGAATTGGCGCAGATGAACGCAGCATTCTGCGTTCATCTGTGGCCCATGCGAGACTAACTCGTGAGTCTCGAAAGCCAATGCATGATGTTCAGCGCCAATTGCTTGTTATCTATGCCTGGAACATTTAACCCGCCGAAGGGAGCTTTCTCTGGACCTGCCAATTGCGCTGTTAGCATCGCTTCGGTAAAAGCAGGCTTGTTGGCTGTGGGAAAATCGCTTGGAGATTCGACGGGGGCACCGAGCGGGTTGGCTATAACTAAGACGTCGTAGCCGGCGAGCGTCTCCGCTGAGAACTTTCGTGAGTTGGGAGTGACACGATAGCCGTCGCTGTTGATGAGGTCAGCAAACGCTTTATACCTGCCACCCGCCGTATGGAAGTTGTTGTGAGCTTCATCGAAGAGAACACGCGGGTGGTTTTTGGTAAACGCGGGATGCGCAACCGTCGGATCGAAATTCGGATCAGCTACCTGTTGACCGGCTGATACGTTCGCGAAAACAAGAACCACTGAAAGCATCAACGCCGTTCGTGTAAAAACCTGGCCCATAATAATCTCTCCTTGCGACTTACTTTTTGAGCGACGCGTCTACGTTTTGCCACATAAACTTGTTAGTTTTAGCAGGACTAAATCGTGGTCCAGCGTTACAACTGATGAAGGAAAACCACAGACTGGTTAAGGAGGTCATCGAGCAATGGCGAAATATGGCAAGAAGGCTGGCAAAAAAGTCGAGAAGGCGATGCACGAGCGTAAGCGTGGTACGTTGAAGAGTGGCTCGGGCAAGAAAGTAACCAGCAAGAAACAAGCGATAGCGATCGGACTATCGGAGGCTCGAAAGGAAGGCGGCAAAGTACCGGCCAAGAAGGGCTCGAAGAAGCGCTCCAGCAAGAAACGCTCGTCAAAGAAGCGTACTTCGAAAAAGAAATAACTCCGTTATCGTACGCTTGACTTCAATCAAAGCTGCTAATCTTTCTCTGTTATCGGTATAATCGGTCGGCTTTGCCTTAGTCAGGATTCAGACTTGGAGGAGGTCAGTACCGCGTTACGGTACTGATTGTATCCAACAATGATTTCGCCTTTTGAGGGAAAGCTTAATCGGTATGTAATAACCGAATGAACCCACACGAAAATATTCTTGAGCGGTTGCGGACCATCAAGCCGGCTTTGCAGCAAGAGTTTCCACTGCGCCGCATGGCCTTATTCGGTTCGTGGGCGCGTAGTCAATTGTCCGGGCGTCCGGCGCGCCGACAGCGAAAAGACCGCGACAGAGAGCCTTACCACGCCAAGGCAAAGCTTATTCAGGCTGCCGCCGCCGAGCCCTATTCCTTGGCATGCTCGCGAACAGAAATTAGTCAACTTGGTTCAGGAATTTCAACCGCTCGACAAGACGGTGGTTAAGATCAACAGTGCCAGCTTCGGTAATCAATCCTCATGATTGCTCACGATCTAACACATCTTGCTGCCGTCAGGACCATGATTATTGGACTGCCCAAAGCTACGGCAAATCCATTGCGGCCTTGATACCATCTTCTACCTGACTCAGTTCCGTTGAATTTAATTCGCCAATTCGCTGCGTTAGCTTCGCGCGATCCAGCGTGGTCACTTGATGACAGAGCGCAACACTGTCCTTGCTGAGACCGGCGGCGCCCTGGGACAGCAACACAGCAGAAGGTCCGCGCCCGGCTTGGGCCACGGAAGTGGAAAGCGGGACCACGATGATAGACCGCCAGCCTGGTGTTTGATTAAAAGCGTCGTGCGAGATCACAACTACCGGACGCCGGCCGTGCTGCTCTGAACCTGAACGAGGAGCGAGATCGGCCCAGTAAACTTCGCCCCGCTTCATCGTCCTGAGTCTTGTTGAAGCAGATGATTCGTCGCAGCGTCTTCAAGTGCAGGATCGAGGTCAGCAATCGTCCCCGCGTGTTCAATGGCATAGTCGCTAAGTGCCTGATGAAGATTCCCTCGACTACTATTACGCTCTCGCTGTGCCAGAGATTCGACAAATTCTGCAACTTTAGCGACGCGATCTTGAGGCAGTTTGTTTATTCTATCAATGAGTTCTTGCCGTTCCATGGGCGAAATTATAGCACGCTGTCTCCTGCGAATTGGAGCAACTCGTCAACTCCTTGCTCCTCGAGACTGTGCCCAAAACTAAGGCCACCCACAAGGGGCCTTAGCTTCGATTGTGTTAACAATAAACTACTCCCCACCGTGGACAAATCTTTCGCAGCTTCTTTCTGACGCTAACGACCGAAATACTCAGTCATCTGCTTTCCAAAGTTGCGGAGCATTCTAGCCTAGAACTCGATTCCCCCTGCGACCGTGCCAGACAGCCAATTCAGCGTCGGAGTGCCAAATTAATGGTTCAAGTTACATTTTCGAGATCTCATGTGCCATTTCTGAAAATTTATTTATTTGCGCCTCAGATTTAAGACAAAGACCTGACGGATCCTACATAGGATCCCGTGCGTTCAAGACATTTCCCGGCTTATCCAGTGTGCAATTAGTCAGTAATCGATGAACGCAGCGAGCCCCCTTGTCTTCGCCAATAATAGCTGTAATAGTCACCTCATGACTTTGCCTTACGGACGTGACGCACTGCGTGGGCGCGTGGCTGTGGTTGCTGGTGCTACGCGTGGGGCAGGGCGTGGGATTGCCGCGGCGTTAGGGGAGGCAGGCGCAACTGTCGTCTGCACTGGACGAACCAGTACTCAGCGAAAAATCAAATCAGATTACGATCGTCCCGAGACGATCGAAGAAACGGCGGAGCTCGTGACGAAACTGGGTGGGACTGGAATCGCCATCCCAATAGATCACCTGGTGCCGGATGATGTAAAAGGACTCGCGGAGCGCCTTCAGAGCCAGTTCGGAAAGATCGACATCCTCGTGAACGATATCTGGGGCGCGGAGATTCTAAAGGGCGGCCCGCCGCAGTGGAACACCCCGGTCTGGGAGCTCGACTTGGATAAAGGTTTACGTATCCTGCGTCTCGCAATTGACACACACATCATCACATCAAAGTATTTGCTGCCTTTACTCATCTCGCCTGGTCCAGATGGCGTAAGATTGCTTGTCGAAGTTACTGACGGCACGACGAAGTACAACGCGACCCACTATCGGATCTCGGTCTATTACGATCTGGCTAAGACGGCTGTCAACCGGCTCGCTTTCTCACAAGGACACGAACTCGCGCCTTTTGGAGCGACGGCGGTGGCGATCACACCTGGGTGGATGCGTTCGGAGATGATGCTTGAAAACTTTGGCGTTACCGAAGATAACTGGCGTGACGCACTCGATCCGAAGCGCGCCGAAACGGGTCTGCCCGTTGCGCCGCCTGATTTCGCGTACTCGGAGACACCACGCTATGTCGGCCGCGCAGTCGCTTCGTTGGCGTTAGATCCGGAGCGCGCACGTTGGAATCAGCAATCGGTCAGTTCAGGTGAACTGGCGGGAGTGTACGGCTTCACAGACGTAGATAATTCCGCCCCAGACATTTGGCGGAAGATGGAAGAGTGAGCTGCCGATTGGTTTTTCTCTGCGGCCCTCTGCGTATCTCTGCGTCCTCTGCGTTGAAATGATCATTACCGCAGAGGACGCGGAGATACACAGAGGGCCGCAGAGAAAGACATCCTATTCAGATCTGTCTTAGGGTGAACTTTTGGCGACTAAATCTGAGAAGTTACTGGAGGACTTACAAGAAGCTCGTCAGCGCACTCTTCAACTGGTCGAGGACCTGGATGACGAGCAGATGATTGGTCCACGTCTCGCGATCGTTAATCCTCTTCGCTGGGAGATTGGACACGTTGCGTGGTTCCAGGAGTACTGGCTCCTCAGACACTTATGCGGGCGTTCGCCCATACTGCCGGATGGTGACGCGCTTTACGACTCCGCGAAGGTGGCTCATGATACGCGTTGGGATCTACGTCTTCCGCAGAAGTCAGACACCATCGCTTACATGTCGAGAACGCTTGATGACGTGAAGCAATACATCGGAAAGAGAGTCTCTTCCGCTTCCAGCGAAACAGAGTATTTTCTGTCCCTCGCGCTCTTTCATGAAGATATGCACGGCGAGGCGATCACTTATACTCGACAAACACTTGGTTACCCGCCTCCCCAACTAAATCAATCCAAACATCGAAGCCAAACCGAAGCCGTAGATCCGATCGCGAGTCAAGACGCTTTCATTCCCGGTGGATCATTCCTCATGGGTAACACTGCTGAAGAAGGTTTTGTCTTTGATAATGAGAAGCAACCATTTCAGGTTAGTCTTCAGCCATTCGCGATCTCACGAACTGCTACGACAAATGCAGAATACCGGGCCTTCGTAGACGATGCTGGTTATAAACGACGTGAACTATGGTCCACCGATGGGTGGCAATGGCGTGAACGTGTTGGCGCAAGCCATCCGGTCTATTGGAGATTTGAAGGGGGCGAATGGTGGCGTCGCAATTTTGACGAGCGAGTTCGGCTCGAAGCGAACCTGCCGGTGTTGCATGTTAACTGGTACGAGGCTGACGCATACTGCCGCTGGGCTGGACGACGCTTACCAACAGAAGCTGAATGGGAAATGACAGCGAGCACCGAACCCGGTTCGAATCGCAAGCTCAAATTCCCATGGGGTGATGACACACCGGCAACGAGTCAAGCAAACTTAGACTCACACGCGATCGGTTGCGTTGCTGTTGGTGCCTTGGCTGAGGGCGATAGTGCGCATGGATGTCGCCAGATGATCGGTAATACGTGGGAATGGACATCGACTGACTTCCTGCCGTATCCGGGCTTCGTCGCTGGTCCATATAAAGAGTATTCGGCGCCGTGGTTCGGCAATCACAAAGTACTGCGCGGAGGTTGTTGGGCAACACGATCGCGTCTCATTCATAACACTTACCGCAATTTCTACACTCCTGATCGAAGGGACGTCTGGGCAGGCTTTCGCACCTGCGCTCTGTAACCGGCGAATGCGAATCCAAATCGTCACTCCGGCGAGGGCCGGGTCAACCTACGGTAACAGGATCACCGCAGTTCGTTGGGCCGGCATTTTCAAGCAGCTCGGACATCGCGTCAGTGTTACACAAACCTATGACGGCGAAACCACGGAGATGCTGGTCGCCCTGCACGCGCGCCGGAGTTATCAATCGATAAAGCGCTTTCATCAGAAACACCCCAGCTTACCGATCGTCGTTGCTCTTACTGGAACCGACGTCTATCGCGATCTAAAAAGTGATCGGCGAACGATGGAATCGCTGGAGATCGCAGCCGGGATCGTTGCACTGCAACCGAAAGCATTGGAACAGTTGACGCGTAATGTCAGGGCAAAAGCCCGGGTTATCTACCAGTCAACCGAGCGGGTTAAGCAAACACAAGCAAGGTCGGGTTCCGTGGATCACTTCGATGTGTGCGTCATCGCACATCTCAGGCCCGTCAAAGATCCCTTTCGGGCCGCGCTTGCGGCGAGATTGTTGCCGGCTTCCTCCCGAATTCGAATCCTGCAAATTGGAAAGGCCATGACTGACTCAACGCTCAAGCGTGCGCAGGCCGAGGCAATCAGGAATCGGCGGTATCGTTGGTGGGGGGAACTTTCCAGGTCGCGGGCTCAGAGATGCCTTGTTAGAAGTCGAGTCTGCGTTCTCTCTTCTCGGATGGAGGGAGGTGCAAATGTCCTTTCAGAGGCAATCGTAGCCGGAGTTCCCGTTTTGGCCTCGCGTATTGATGGCAACGTGAGCATTCTCGGCGACGATTATCCAGGACTCTTCAACGTCGGGGATACTCGAGCACTGGCAAACCTACTGGACCGCGCTGAAACGGACTCGACTTTTCTTGATGAGTTACGCAAGCGAACCAGACGTCTGGCCCGGCTGTTTGATCGTGAACGTGAAATACGAGCCTGGGCCGAGTTTATTAGGCAATTAGAAAATACCTACAACAAGACTGCCGAAGAGCGCCAAGAGGAACACTGAAAGCGCGACTGTGCCGGCTACCTTCCAGTTAGTCGCATACCCAATAGTAAACAATGAAGGAAGATTTATCGCGGGACCCGCGATGAGCATTGCTAACGCAGCAGCGGGCGGCGCTCCGGCTGAGAGCAGAATTAGCGCCAGCGGAATCTCGAAGAAGGTTGGCATTGCAAGTGGGACGGCTATCAGAGCAATCACAATAGTTAAAACAACTTTACCAGTTGTCGAATTGACTGCCCCTATCGGTAACCACTCTGCGATGAACATCGAGATCAACACACCAAACAGAATTAAAGGAACGGTGCGCACCGCAACGCGGAACCATGATTGTAGTAACGCAACGACCGTCGATTGTTTAGTCTCCTCTCGATCAACCGGACACGCCGTCAGTCTTGCTCTGAAGAGCCGCTCGACCAATGCCGGCGTGAGAAACACAGTCAGCACTGCTACAAGTGCACGAACGATACCAAGATGCGAGCCAAACAGCATGAAGGTGAGCAGCAAGGCAAAAGGATTGAGAGACGGCGCAGCGAGTATGGTAGCCAGCGGCGGTCCTACCCGTGAAGATCGTTCATACATGCTCGAAAATATCGGCGCAGCACAACACGAGCAGAGCATTAACGGTATACCTGCTGCTCCCGCGATGAGTTGTGGACGGAAGAAACCTGTGCCCATTAGTCGAGACCATAGCTCGGGAGACATCAATACTCGCACTGTCCCGCTCAAGAGGATTCCAAAAATCAGGGCCGGGGCGACTATGAGAAAGTAATTGAAGGATCTTTCCAGCGCATTCGGTTGCAGTGTGTTGTTTGATAGGGGAAAGACGCCGGGGCGGGGCCTGAACGTCCCGGATTTTTGGGTGCTCTGAACCACCGCTAGCGCTGCTGTCGTCTTGTAGGTGATGAGTGCAGCAGCAATGGTTAGAAGCAATATTAAGCCAACAGCAAGGCTGCGATTTCTCGTGTCAGAGTCTCTATAGTTCATTGTTTCGAAGAAAATTCCGTTCTAATGTTTTGCTGGAAGAGTGATGTCCGCTCACCATAATACTGCTTCTTCGATCAGAACTGAGAGTAACGCAGATGAACGCAAAATCTGCGTTCATCTGCGGCTAAACAGGCATTAATTACCGAATGGCTTGAAGATATTCGAGAACGCCCAGTTGCTCTGCGAGATGCCGCTGCAAGTGGGCGAAGCGAATCCCTGGTTTGGACAACCGCCGTTGTCGCGAGCTACAGACCACATCGAGAGTCGGGTGATGTAGCTGTTTGCATTCGCGAAGTTCAATAGCGATTGCGCATCGGCGAGTTGAAAGATCTCGGTGTTGACGTCGTTGATTCCGATCATGGGCGTCACTCCGATACTCGCGGTCAAGCCCGCGGCAACTACCTGATTATGCGTGTTGCTCGCGGCTTGTTGAGCGCTGAGTCCCATCTGACCGCCATTATCGTTCGCCGAACCGTAATCCATCGCCATGACGTTTACCACGTTCAGGTTGAGTCCGGCAGCCTTCACGCTGTTCAGAATATTGACACCGCTCGCTACCAATCCTGTTGGCAGAACCGGCAGCGTATAGGAAATCACGAGACCCGGATTCGCGTTCTTCAGTGCAACGAGCGCCTGGTTGCGACGATTGATCGAAGTCTGATCGGTAGTCGCCCCGCCTTCGATATCGAAATCCAGTCTCACCGGTGTACTGCTGTTCACGCTGTATTTATTGATCACCGATTGGTAAGCCGCCTGAAGACTCGACACGGTGCTGCATCCGAGTGCGAGTTCAGTCCCCGAAGCGCCGCCGAAGGAGATGATCACATCACCGCCAGCGGCACGTACGCCCTGGACCAGCGAGAGTATCGTTGTGCCGTTGGGCAGCGTGTCATTCGCTACCGTGGCTCCGACACCTCCCCACGTCGGCGTGCAGCCGCCGTTACCGACGACGAATCCCAACGTAAAGACCTTGATTCCGGATTGCTGTTGAATGGTTGTAAGTTGCCAATCAACAGTAAGGCCCATGTCTATGTAAGGCGCGAACACCTTTGCACCCGGTGGTGGCGGTGGCGGACCGCTCAGCGTCGTCACATTTATCGCGGAGCTCTGCGCAGAACTCCCGGCTGCGTCTGTCGCTGCAACCCTGAAACTGTACGTCGTCACCGGAGACAATCCGGTTATCGTCGCGTTCGGACTGCTTGTAGTGGCGACCGCAACACCGTTCCGAAAGATCGTGTAGCCGGTTAGAACGCAGTTGACGGCGACCGTCGACGCGGTCCAACTCAAGTTCGTGCTGTTACTTGTAGTTCCTGAGGCTTGTAATCCTGTAGGCACGCTGGGAACGGTCGTGCAGGCACTACACGTTCCGATGATGGTCCAGGGTTGCCCGCTGCCTGGCCCACCGTTGTTAGTGGCAGGGTTTTGGTTCTGCGTCCAAAAGTTGGCTTGGTAGTTCACACCGTTGAGACTTGCCGTCATCCCGGCGGTGTAAACACTGGTCGAGTTCCACGTCTGTGCACACGAGCCACCACCGCCGCCACCACCGGATCCGCTACATGGTCCATTGCTGGTCCAAGGCTGACCGCTGCCTGGCCCACCATTGTTAGTGGCAGGGTTTTGATTCTGCGTCCAAAAATTTGCCGTGTAGTTGATTCCGTTAAGGCTCGCCTGCATACCGGCCGTATAGACCGAGGTGGAATTCCACGGCGAAGCACAAGTCTGTGCAGCGCCCACGTGCGCTGTGCACAGCAGCAAAAACAATAGTCCGACACCACATTGGATTTTCCGCGCTGAATTCATAAAAACTCCTTGGTGATTAGGAGGTGATTCGGCGCGGGAAAATGGAGACTCGTCGATGCCGGGGGTGAATAAACGAGAATGTAGGACGTAGCTTCTGCCTAATAACAGCGGTTGTCAATACGGAAAGAAGCGTTGCCTCAAAGTGAGGATTCAGCCTGAAGTCAGTACCGTAACGCCCTAGCGTAGGGTCAGTCTCAAGCATACGGATTGTTAGCAATTGAAAGGGTCACTCTGATTCCGTCTGCCCGGTGTCCGCCTCGCCGACACCCCCAGGGACGAAGAGCACTGCCACCAATGCTAGTACGGTGTAACAAGCCATTACCAGAAACAGAGCGCGATAACTGGAAAGCAGATCGAAGAGGCGGCCGTTCATGGGATCGCCAATCGCGCCACCCAATGCGGTCCGGTGAAACCAGCGAAGAGGCCTCCAAGTCCAATCACCATGCAAGCGCGGTAAGGTATTGGTGATCGTCGACCGCAAATTTCATTCTCTGAACGGACACCGAGTTCAGTCGCTGATTCTCGGCTTGCACAAAAAGTCGAAACGGAGCGCCGAAGGCGCGGAATATGAAAGCCAGGGGCAAGCGCGAAGCGAAGCGAAGCGTAGCGCGTCGCCCCTGGGAAGAGAAAACAATCTGGTCCAGCGCTGAAAGCGCGTAATACCCGTGATATTTCGGCCTTTCAGGCCTTATCTAATCGTGCATATCGCACCAGGGGCGAC
>JBIOUJ010000154.1:0-26299 GCA_044867025.1 Pyrinomonadaceae bacterium
TTGCTGTTGCGAAGGAGCAACCTAAAGGTTGAACTCTGAACGAGGAACTCTGAACGAGGACCGCAGAGAAAATATTCGACTTTTGTGCTACTTGATCAACTCGCGGAATCGTTCGAGCGAAAGTCCCGCCGGTATTAGCGGATAGTTAATGCCGAAATCATCGCCGAACAACACGTACAGATTGCACATCGTGACGACGTAACCCTGGTAGATCAGCCGTGCCGTCACGTCAGTTCCAAACTTACTGAGAGACGTTGCGACCGTTGCGTTGTCGCTCGCGATCTTCTTCCAATCATCCTTCGACGGACCGTTCTTCAAGAACTCCTGCACTTCTCTCGCGCGTTGTGCAACCTTCGTTGTGCCACTCACGAACGCGTCGGCTACGACAAACGGAGTCTGCGTAATCTGCACCAGCGTGCTTGGGAGTGCTGACGCTTTGGTCGGATCGGCGGGATTGAAACTGTCGACAATCGCCTGTCGCCGTACGTTGGTCGTGTTGATATACATCACGTCATTCACGCGAAGTAGAGCCATCAGTTCCCCAACCAAAGGCAGAAACCTGCGGCGAAACGGTATCCATGGAATTCGCGCGGACGCGTTGACGACCACGAGCTGATTTGGCGCGATGCGCCCGGTGTCGAGATTCGGGCAACGTTTGATCCTCGCGGCGAAACCACGCGCCCATTGCTCGCCCATGTTGTCGTAGACGCCGCCATCAGTCAGTACCATTTCGGCCGGCGGTGAAGGTGGTCCACCCGCGCTAGGTGGCGGTGCACCTACGAAGTTCAGACCTTTGGTCGATAAAACTGTCGGTGGGAATCCGCCGGGGAAATCTGCTGATGCCTGGACTGCGCTCGCCAGCGATAAATTGCCTGGTACACCGTATCCAAGTGCGTAGCTGTAGACGAAGTCGCCGGCGAAGTACACCTGCTCGGCCGACCGAAACTCTGTCGAGCAAATCACGTGGTCCAGGTCTTTCTTCTTTATGTCTGCGAGAGATGTTTCACGACCGTTGGGCGAGAACAACGTAACACCGAACGCGTGAGCACATATCCGGCCTCGCAGGCCCAAGTACCAACCCCACAACGTTGTGAGAACCAGGAACGAGAGGAGCTTGAGGTACCACGGAAACGGAAGGAGCCATGGAACGATAACAGCAGCTATTCCGAAAATGACCAGCAGGGCGACGTAGATCTTTGAAAGAGCAGGCGCAAACAGAGTTCCGTGTTTGGCGATCTGTGTAGCAAGCGGGCCGGCGACACGCTCGCGAAACTCTGTCGGGTTCGTCTCGCGGAAATGTACGTTTTGACCGACAAGCCCATTCGTCAAAGATCCGCCTGACACAGACGCGATCGACGTTACACCTTCATTGGCCTTCGCATCGACGAGATACATCAGGGCGCCAAGCACGAACAACGTCGCTCGATGCCCTCCGCCAGACATGCTGACCGCCAGACTTTTTACAGGGGAAGTTGGGGGAGTGCTCATGTCGCGGGAGTTTATCTTTAAATGCCGCAAAAAGGCACACAAAAAGCACGCAAAATCGTTCCGGGGTTATTGGCTCTGATTTCATCGATATTTTTTCTGCACCTTGTTATCTTTTACCTCATCTGTCTTGCTCTGATGCCGGACGATTAGCATGTCGATCAATACAAACATACCGTCGTGGGCAAGGTCGCTCTTGATCGGCGGGCTCGGTTTCGCCGCCGTGAGTTTGTGCGTCTTTGCAACGGTCGCCTTTGGTGAGAGGTGGATGTACCGCAATCTCACCGTGATCGGTGCCTACCTCGCATGGACCGTGCTGTTCATCGCGTTAGGCGGTGCAGTGTTGGGCTCGTTGGTGTCCGGTCGCTGGCGACTTCCCCGTTTCTATCTTCTCTATGGAGGGGCGTTTTTCTTGTACGCGGTTGGTTGGGTCTTCGCATACTTCGCGCTCTCAGATCCGATCGACGAATGGCTGGGCTCGCTCGCGGGATCTGTTCTGATGGCACTCGTCTTTGCAGCCGGGTTCGGCGTGATGCGCTCCGTCTTGAAGTTTTCAGCGCTGCTGTTCATTGCAAACTCCATCGGATATTTTATTGGCGCCATGCTCAACGCTCGTGTTGGCGGCAGCGCGGGAATGTTACTTTGGGGCGTGGTGTACGGCTTGTGCCTCGGAGCAGGAATCGGCGCCGTACTGCACTTCGCGCAACGATGGAGAACGGAGAGTTCTTAACCAGGGCCACGATTTGGATCACGATTGTGGCATACACCGTTGGCAGCGTTCTGTTCGCGCGGTCGCAAGGCAGAAGGCGTTGGGACGCAGCGGTACGAATCGCTTGGACCATCGCGGTTGTGTCGTTAATAGCTCACTTTGTTTGCGCATATCAGTTCTTCCACCACTGGAGCCAGGCGTCTGCGCTTCGCGAAACCGCTCGGCAAACAGAAGAAGTTGTCGGTCTCAACTGGGCCGGCGGTCTGTACATTAATTACGCGTTCCTGATCGTGTGGATAGCGGACCTCGCATGGTGGTGGATCAGTGGTCTGACTTCCTACCGCGCCCGGCCCTGGCCCATCATTGCCGCGTGGCACGGGTTCATAATCTTCATCCTGTTCAACGCGACCATAGTTTTTAAAGACGGAACTGTGCGGTGGGTGGGCCTCGTAGTCTGTTTCGTGTTGCTGCTCTCGTGGGCTCAGATCGCAAGACAAGGTTTGTCACCGCTGTTGAAGACGAGTAAAGCATGAACTCATTGAACGCTGATGTTCGCAGGCCGACTGTCTCTCTACCCTTTTATTACGGTTGGGTAAACGTCTTTGTCGCAGCACTCGCGATGGTCGGAACGCTTCCGGGCCGCACGCAGGGTCTCGGTTTGATCACTGAACCGTTGCTCAGGGATCTTCAAATCGATCGCGTCGTTTTTGCCCGTATCAACCTTTGGGCGACTTTGATCGGCGCGTTGTTCTGTCTGGGCGTTGGGAGGTTGATCGATCGTTTTGGAAGTCGAGTCGTGTTGACGTGCGTTACTGTTGCGCTTGCGGCAGTCGTGCTTGTGATGAGTGGTGCGCACAGTGTGATTGCGATAGCGATATTGATCACACTCACGCGAGGATTCGGGCAGAGCGCGCTTTCCGTCGTCAGCATCACCATCGTCGGCAAGTGGTTTGTGCGTCGACTCAACCTCGCAATGGCCGTTTACACGGTGCTGTTGAGTGTGGGCTTCATGATCGCGTTTCCTTCGATCGGCGCGATGGTGATTTCAAACGGCTGGCGGGGCACCTGGTGGGCCATCGGCGCTGCGTTGTTGTTTGGTCTGGCTCCGCTTTCATTGCTGCTGGTGCGGAGATCGCCGGAAGCGTGTCTGCTCGAGAACGACGGCGAGATCGTCGAAGATCGCAATGCGACTGCCGGATTTACTCTCGCTCAGGCATTGGCGACGCGGAGCTTTTGGGTGTTTGGAATCGCAAGCGCGGTTTACGGTCTGATCGCGTCGGGCATCGCTCTGTTCAACGAATCGATTCTGGCTGAAAGAGGGTTCGACGCTTCTACTTACCATCGAAGCCTCGTGATCGTCGCCCTCACTGCGCTTGCGGGAAATTTCCTCGGCGGCTGGCTGGCGTCACGCTGGAGCATGAACCGCCTTTTGACAGTGTCGATGATCTTGTTGGCTGGATCGTTACTGGCACTGCCACATGTCAGAACTGAAGCACACGTCGCGGCGTATGCAATCGTGATGGGTCTCGCGGGCGGATTTGTGATCGTGATCTTCTTCGCGTTCTGGAGTCGCGCTTACGGCCGTGCTCATCTCGGCAAGATTCAGGGCGCAGCACAAGCACTCACCGTGATCGCATCTGCGATTGGACCATTGCTCCTCGCCGAATGCGTAACGCGCACCGGCTCGTACGCGGCAATGTTCTACCTGCTCGCGCTCGTCGTGCTGCTACTCGCCGTCAGCGCGTGGTTCGTCAAGGTCCCCAATAAAATTCAGAACACCGGACCAGCGCTCACGTCGTGATCGACGTTTGGATCGGGTGGGTTTGATTCTGACTCAGCGAGCGCTTTCAGAACCTCTGCGAGTGCCTGTAAGTTCAGCGGCTTGGTGAGATGAGAATAAAAACCGGCGGCACGGACGCGTTCGATATCGCCGCTTCGGCCAAACCCGGTGATGGCGATTACGGGAACGTGTTCGCGTCCATTTATCTGTCGTAGTCGCTGTAAAAACTCAAATCCATCCATCTCAGGCATCGAGATGTCTGAGAGAATCACGTCGAACTCATTCTCTTCTGCGATTCGCAACGCATCGGCGCCATTCGTCGCAGTCCTGACATGCGCGCCGCTCACCTTGAGTAACTCGTTCAGCATCGCAATCGTGTCTTCAGAGTCGTCTACAATCAGAAAACTCGTCTCCGACAGCAGATTCAACTCCACAGCGCCTGCCGATGTCCCAATGGTAACCAGCTCGGCGTCGCGCATCAACGGCAGACGCACAGTGAAGCGCGAGCCCTCGCCTGGTCCATCCGATTCAGCGGTGATGCTTCCGCCGTGAAGTTGCACGAGCTGCTTAACGAGCGCGAGGCCGATACCAAGCCCGCCATGTCGTCGCCTGTTACTGCCGTCAGCCTGACGAAACATCTCGAAAACATGCGGCAAAAACCTCGGATCGATTCCCTGCCCCGTGTCTTTCACAACCAGAACTCCGCGATCAGTGTCAGTACTCAAACTGATCTCGATACTGCCGCCCGAGGGCGTGAACTTTACCGCATTATTCAACACGTTCCAGGCGATCTGCTGTAACCGCAGACGGTCGCCATCGACCAACAGAAGCTGATCGCCGACGTTCAAACGAAGATCGACACCCTTCGCCGACGCATCCGCGCGCACGGTTTCTACCGCGTTGTCGATTATGGCTGCGAGTGAAACCGGCTCATGGTTCAGAGAGATCTTGCCTCGCTGAAGTCTCGAGAGATCGAGCAAGTCGTTGATCAACTGCGATTGTGATTGAGCGTTTCGTCTCAGCGCATCTGCCATGCGCGTCAGACGCATCGATTGCTGGATCTCCGGCAGTCGTAACAAGAGCTCCGAATATCCAAGGATGACGTTCAGCGGATTGCGCAACTCATGTGACAGCGTTGCGAGAAATTCGTCTTTGAGTTGATTCGCCTTTTCGGCCGCGTCGCGCGCTTCCTGTTCGCGTTGCAACAACTGCTCGCGTTGGTCTTCAGCTCTGAGCTTCTCGATTGCAGTCCAAGTGCGCTCGGCGACAGTTTGCAAGAGCGACAACTCGTCTTTGGTCCACTCGCGTGGCTTGTCGTCACTGACCCACAACGACGCCACCCAACGACCTTCGCGCATCAACGGGACCGCAACGTACGCACGTTCACCAGTCGCTTCATAACTTCTGACATAATCTGCCGCGGTACGCGGGTCGATCTTGGAATCAACATTGACCACCGTGATTCCGCGCTCCATGTCGAGTGTGGTTACGCTGCTGTAGTCCGAAATCCGATGCTCGCCGGCGACGGATTCAGCACCGTCGCAATAGTCGCGATGAATGATTTCCAGATCTCGCGAGACATCAGTTTCGTTGAACAAACAGCGTCGCACGTTAAGGTGTCTGCCGACAGTCTCAGCAACCGCATACGACAATTCATAAGGATCGTGCAGCGTGCGAATCAGCTCGCTGACGCGTACGAGAATGGTCAAACGGGCTTCGCTCTCTCGCATTGCCAAATTCGCGAGACGGCGTTCCCTGTCGGTGCGATTGAGTGAAACCGCGGTCCACCAGAGCAGACCTGAAAAGAGCAGCAGGACCGCCACAACGAAGCTCGCCGTGCCGAACTCATGTCCGAACCAATGCTCGGTGTGCCCAATCGTTCTTATCCAACCTAAAAGGATAATCAACAACAGCGCGGGCCACATTCGCCGCGCGACCATGCTGCCTGGGCTATTCCCCAAAAGAGTCGAGACGAGTCCGCGTTCGGGACGCGACAGGAGAATCGCCGTGCATATACTGAGGAACGCAACGACTGTATGCAGTGCGATGGTGAAGTAGCCGCCAATCGCCTCAGACCGCTGAATGCCGTAGAAGTAGTAAAGAAAAACCAGCAGCGTGATCACCACGACTGTCAGCACGGAGAAGTTTGAGACACGAAACCAGCGTTTGGAGCGCGCGTCGATAAACGACAGGGCGAGTCCGAGGAACGAAAAGTTCAGCGATGCGGCAACCCCCATGCGTCCAGGGAACGACAAGCCGGCCTCTTCCCGTGACTCGTGAAAAAGCAACTGATCGATACCGAGGTTCCAGCCGAAGAGATGCTGGCTTAGCGTGCTCAAACCAACGAGCGCAACGATTGCGGCACAGACTTGACCGATGCGACGTTTAACCGGCGGCGCCGAACTGTCGCCGAGCAATAAAACAGAGACTGCAACCAGCATGAGGCAAACAGCGGTGTTCGCCTTCATGGTGACCAACGAAGGGTGGATTCTCTTTAGAAAGTCCACGTCGAAGAGCCAACCGAGTAGCGCCGCGAAACCAATGGAAAACGTGAGTAGCGTAAAGACGAGAGACAGAGTCCTGCACAGCGCCAGTTGTCGCTGCGGGTACGGTGAAAGAGAATCGTGCGTTGTTGAAGTCAATTTAGTTTCAGGGGGGATTGTGGAAAAGTCTATACTGGCGCGTCGCGAAGGGACAAGTTCAAATCACGGGAAAAATTATGCAGGCAAAAAAGATGGTAGTAATTCTTTTGTGCTTTTTTGTGCCTTTTTGTGGCTAAATCCCGGGATCGAAGCGATAACCGATCCAGGGTTCGGTGAGGATGTAGCGTGGTGTGGCGACCTCCGGTTCGAGCTTCTTGCGCAGGTTGCCGACGAACACGCGCAGGTATTCGTTTTGCTCGACGTAGTTACCGCCCCAGAGAGCGGCAAGTAACGTGCGATGAGTCAGCACCTTTCCGGAGTGTCGAATGAAATATACAAGCAGATCGAATTCTTTCGGCGTCAGATGAACCGGATTACTACGGACCGTAACTTCACGCGATTCGAGATCGACGTGAAAGTCGCCGGCGTCGAGGATCGTCTGCGTCGTTTCGTTTGTGGCGGGAGCTTTTGCGCGTCGTAGCGAAGCTCTGACACGCGCGAGCAGTTCGTCAATTCCAAACGGCTTCGTAACAAAGTCATCGGCGCCGAGGTCCAGAGCTTCGACCTTGGTCTTCTCTTCGCCTTTTGCCGACAGAACGATGATTGGAACTTGCGAGATTGCGCGCAGACGTCGAGTGAGTTCAAGACCATCGACATTCGGCATCGCGAGGTCAGTGATTACCAAATCCGGATGCCAGTCAATAAACGCTTCGAATCCAGCCAATCCGTCTGCCGCTGCGCGCACGTCGTAACCACGAGACTTGAGTCCTGTGCGCAGCACGCGTGTCAGTTGCGGCTCGTCGTCCACCACCAGAATCCTTGGTTGATCACTCATCGCTTCTCAACTGTAGCCGCGGAATATTTTAAGTCTTGGACGATCTCTTCGTCTCCGATCGGCAGTGTGAACACGACCCGCGTTCCTTTACCACCAGCGCCTGATTCGATCCAGATCTTTCCGTCGTGTGCTTCGATGATACCCTTCGCGATGGCGAGGCCCATGCCGGTGCCTGAAGGTTGTTGCGTGCTGACGTCACCGTCGCGCGTGGCCCGGAAGAACTTATCAAAGACGCGGTCACGCAGATGAGTTGGGATGCCGCGCCCCTCGTCTTCCACGCTCATTTGAATCAATTCATCACCGGCATGCCGGACGACGATCCTGATCGTTGAGCCTTTCGATGAGTATTTCGCTGCGTTATCAATCAGCGTGTACACGACTTCGCTAACAGCGCGCTCATCAACCCGCACACCGGGCAATTCTTTTTCGATGTCGAGCTCGACGTGATGTTGCCGCGTTATCGGTTCTGCTCGATCGAGTGCCGTAGAAATGATCTCTTCGACGGCGCCCCAGCGACGCCGGAGTTGCAGCTCGCCGGCTTCGATCCTCGCCAACTCGATTAGTCCGTTTATGAATCGACTCAAGCGGTCGCTCTCTTCGTCGATCACCTCCATCATCTCTACTTTCGACTCAGCATCAAGCGTGACAGGCGCCTCATTAGTGCGTCCGCGCACTTCGTTGAGCAGCGTGGTGATTGAGGCCTTGATTGATGTCAGCGGCGTCCGCAGATCGTGGGTGACGGCATCAAGCAACGCGGACTTCAATTTTTCACTCTGTCGCAAAGCTTCCGCGTGACTGGCACGTTCAAACGCGTCGCGCAGTTCGGCGTAGAGCCGTTCAATCTCACGTCTTCCGAGTTCCGCTTCTTCAGCTCGTTTCTTGGCGCGCGCTGAAAGCTGTCCGGCAGTGACGGCCGTAACAAGGAACGCCACGAGCGCGATCCAGTTATCAGTTGCAGCGATATTGAAAGTTTCGAACGGCGGCAGGAAGAAAAAGTTAAAACAAAGCATCGCGACGATCGAGGCGACCAGGGCGGGCAAGCTACCCCAGCGAGTTGCGATAAAAAGCACATTCAACAACAACGCGAGCGACACCGTTGCCGCATTCACGTGATCGCCGAGCACTTTGAGAACGAGTGTCGTGGCAGCAACACTCAGCGCCGCCGCAACATACCCCGCCCACTTCTGGTCCAACACCGACCGCTGCATGTGGAACATTGTGCCGCAAGAAGGCACAAAAAGCACAAATGAGTGTAGGTCGTTATTTTGTGCCCTTTTGTGGCTGGCTTTGTGCTACTTTGTGGCTCCAGTCGATGGCTACGCCAAGGAGACCATTGATCTCCTCACGAATGAAAGCCTTTACACCTTCACGACCAGTCAAACGCAACCAAACTGGCCCACCCTCCGCTTCGACCTCAGTCACAAATCTAAGAAACGGGCAACAGAGCTTCTCGAGCGAGATGAATTCGCCCAGCTTCACGATCAGATCAGGTCCACTCGCGAAGCGAAATTCGTAGCCATCTGCGAGCTCGCGAAACTCCTCGATCCGCGAGAACAGGTCTTTGCTTGTCGCCAGGTGCGCTTGTCTCTCGTCAGGCGGTATCGCCGTCATGTCGCAAGCTATTGGTGATTCAGTCAACGGTCACTCCTGGTTGGTAATACGATGCATAAATTTAACGCAATGTGACCACTTCTGGTCCAACACCGACCGCTGGATGTCGGATATTCTATGACATCTGAATAAAACCTTGTTAGACTTGGCCAGGTTGACCTCATGAGTTCAGAAATTTCATCTCGAGTCCACATTGGCGAAGTCATTCGCAATGCGGTGCTCTTCAACCCTGCAAATCCTCAGGAGCTCCTCATGAATCCGGATATCCTCATTGAAACGGTTGCAAGATTTTTCTCCTTACTGCGGGAGCGTCAGATTGATTACGTTCTCGTCGGCGGCATAGCTTTGCTCCAGTATGTAGAAGGCCGAAATACCGAAGACATCGATCTCATTATGGCGGTGTCTGCGCTCGAGCTTCTGCCTGAGTTGCAGCTTGAGACTCGCGACGCTGATTTCGCGCGCAGCAAGTTTGGCGACCTCAGAGTCGATGTGCTGTTGACGAGCAACCCGCTGTTTGCAGAGGTGCGTAAGCGTTACACAACGTCGAAGCGCTTTGTCGAGCAGGAAATTCCCTGCGCCACAGTTGACGGATTGATCCTGCTGAAACTCTATGCGCTTCCTGCGCTTTACCGGCAAGGCAACTTTACGCGCGTCGCTCTCTTTGAAAATGACATCGCGACATTGATGCACGCTCACAACCCGCTCATCGAACCGCTCGTCAATGAGTTGACAACTTACCTGAATGACAGCGATTTGAGGCATATCAAGCAGATCGTCGAAGAGATTCAGCAACGCATCAGACGATTCGACGAACGGAGCTAGCGTGTAGCGTTGGGCGGTGTCGGTTCGCGCTTGAAGATCCGGAACAGGTAGTAATAAGACGGGAACAGCAGAATCGCGCCGGCGACAAGGGCGGCGAGTAGCAGTTGAAGCGTGATGCGTGGTGCGGCGGCTGAGAAGATCGTGATGTCTGGTTCGACCAGATGGGGATATTGCGCGAAGGCCCAGCCAAGAAGAATCAATGTCACCTGAGTTGCCGCACAGACGCGCGCCAATTTATATCTTCTGGTCCACAACGCGTAGAACGCGCTCGTCGCGAATACAGCCGTTAGGAAGTGTAAGATCAAGGCCCACGAACTCCGGCTAATTCCTGCCCGCACAGTCGGCGCACCTGTTTCCGCCAGCACGAAAACAGTCAGCGCCAATATTCCGACAACAACCCCCGACAGAATCGCGCGCAGACGAAAGTCTTCCTGCAATTCCCGGTTGCGCGTTTCCAATGTCAGATAAACCGCAGCGAGGAATGCAAACAGAGCGAGCGCGAAGAATCCGACTGCAAAAGGAAACGGCGCAAGCCATGATCGAAAGAACCCGGTTGTCATTATGCCGTCTTCAACCCGGATCGTTCCCGACGCAATCGCACCGAGCACGACGCCCAGAAGGACGGGCGTGACGATGCTTGCGATCGAAAACACCAGACTCCAACGTCGCTGCACATCATCACGCTGAACATCATACGTGCGAAACGTGAACGCAGTGCCCCGCAACACAATCCCAATCAGCAATAATGTGATGGGGATGTGGAGCGCTGTTGCGATCGCAGCAAACGCCGGCGGGAACGCGGTGAAAAGAATCACGATAACCAGTATCAACCAGACGTGATTCGCTTCCCATACCGGACTAATCGCTTCCGCAATCAGCGCTCGCTGTTCGCGCGCGCGTCTTCCAAACGCAAACAGATCCCACACGCCGCCGCCGTAATCCGCCCCACCGAGGAGCGCATACAAGACGAGTGAAGCGATCATCACGCCCGCGATAACCGTTTCAAGCGGCAAGTCGCGCCTCCTTCTGGTCCCCTTCCGTGTCTCGTGGGCTCGCCGCAACCTGGCGCAGTAACAACCAAACGGTAACGATCGCGAGGAGTATGTAGAGCAATGTAAACGTGATGAAAGGCACGATGAGTCCGGGCATCGGAGTGACAGCTTCGCTCGTGCGCATCACGCCGAAAATTATCCAGGGCTGCCGTCCGACTTCCGTTACCATCCAATGCCGCCGATACGAAGTGGCGCGCCGTTTTGCGTTTCAAATTGACCTTCTAACGCGGCAAGCTTCACGGGCTGAGTTTTTGCGACGCGCTTTGCGAGGAGGTCGCCGCTAAGGGGTTGCAGGATTGAACTGATGCCGCCGACTGCAAGTGCGATCGCGAGTGCTGCCTCGTGAAAGCGATTCCGCGGATTGCGCAAGAGCATGAACGCATGAATGCCGGCGACGACAAAACCCGTTGCTGCGTAAGCCGCAAGCGTCATGTGCAGCGTCTGCGGAAACGCGGCCGGGTTCAGCATCGCCCCGATAGGATCGATGTCGACTGGTTCGCCTTCAACGATTCGAAAGCCCGTAGGCGCGTTCATCCACGCATTTGCGATGACCACAAAGACGCCGGAGAGTGCGCCGCTGATCGCCACCATCGTACCGGCAAACAGATGAGCACGCGGCGGCACGCGTTTCCAACCGTAGAGATAAATGCCCAGGAAGATCGCTTCAGTGAAGAACGCAAAGCCCTCGAGCGAGAACGGCATGCCTATGATGGCGCCTGCGTACCACATGAAGGTGGGCCACAACAAGCCGAGCTCGAACGAAAGCACTGTTCCGGAAACCGCGCCGACCGCGAAGAGTATCGCTGTCCCCTTGGCCCAACGCTTCGCAAGCGTGAGGTAGATCTCGTCTTTCGCGCGCAGCCACTTCCACTCAGCGATGATCATTAAAAGCGGCATCGCAATCCCAATCGCCGCGAAGATGATGTGAAACGCGAGCGACATCGCCATTTGCGAACGCGCTGCAAGTAGGTCGGTCATTAATCACAAGAATAATCTTTTTGTTCCTTTTGTGCTTCTTTGTGGCACTATCTAACGCAATGTGACGGCGTGAGCAAAACACATGAACCGAATTCTTCTTATCAGTAACTCAACTCTGTATGGCAGTGGCTATCTCGACCACGCCGAAGCCGAGATCCGCAGCTTCCTGGGCGATCTTAAACGCGTGTTGTTCGTGCCCTTCGCCCTACATGACCGCGACAAATATGCCGCAACGGCAAAACAACGCTTCGCCAAAATGGAATACGAACTATCGTCAATACACACTGCTGACGATCCTGCAAAAGCCGTCAACGACACAGACGCCGTTTTCATCGGTGGCGGAAATACATTTCGCCTGCTAAAAGCACTGTACGACTTTGATTTGCATGGTCCAATTCGAGACAGAGTCGCCGCGGGAATGCCGTACATCGGTTCGAGCGCGGGTTCCAACGTCGCTGGTCCAACAATCAGAACGACCAACGACATGCCCATCGTCGAGCCGCCATCTTTCAACGCGCTCGGTTTGGTTTCGTTTCAGATCAACCCGCACTATCTCGATCCCGATCTGAATTCGAAACACATGGGAGAGACGCGTGAAGAGCGGATCCTTCAATTCCTGGAAGAGAACGACACGCCTGTCGTCGGCCTGCGCGAAGGCGCGATGCTGCGCATCGAGAACGGCGAGACGATCCTGCGTGGTTCCACCGGCGCCAGAGTATTCCGAAAAGGTTTAGATCCTGTCGAGACGTTACCCGGCGCTCGCCTCAACGCTTTTCTCTAACCTAGCCAGCCGTTGCGAAATCCGGCGCGGCGAAGACCGTTGACAATGAAGGGACAGCGGCGCATCAGTCGCCAGATCAACCCTGTCCGGTAGTTTTCAATCATCATCACAATCGGTCCCTGATCCAGCCCGTAGTAGCCCTTTGAGACCCAGCCTTTGTTTTTGCCTGACGTAAATGTCGGATTGTAACTACACTTGAAGCCGTACTTGTTCGTTATCTCCGGATAGTCTTTGTTGAGACGTTGCAAAGACGGTAGGACCACCTCGGGCGCAAACGGCAGCGACGCCGCGACAGCCCACGGCGCGAGCGTGCCGTCGTCAGGGCCGTACGGAATCGAACGCGCCTTGTAGTCGAAAAAGCGAACCCGCCGTCCGTTGACGCGTCGCTCTGCTGGTCCTGGACCATCACTCGCCGTGATGCCCCAGCTAAACCGGCCATAGCCCGCAAACTTCTTCGGATTGCGCATCGCATACGCCTGCTGCGCATAGATCGCTCGACGACTATTCTCGAAATAGTTGATCGCCTTGCTGCTCATGTAATCGTCCTGAATACCGCGAAAGTCGATCCACATGTGCGAGAGGTGATGAATGAAGAGTGGTCCGGCGTAAAGAAATTCGTGACCGTAGAGTTTCTTCCATTTGTAAGTCCTGGTCCAGGCGTGATAACTCTCCGCTGGAAGTGGAACAGTCGGCGAGGCAAGACCAAGAACGTACAGGATCAAAGCCTCGCTGTATCCGGTCCAACGATACCTGATGAAACCTGTTTCGGGTTTCCAGCCGTGCGACACCGTTAGCGCGCCGTTCTGCGCCCACTGCCAATCCGCACGCGCATAAAGCGACTCAGCGAGCGTGCGAACCTCGCGCTCCTCGGCCGTGTCGCGATCGAAATAACATGCGGCAGTGAGTGCGCCCGCAATGAGGTAAGTCGTGTCGATGGTCGAGATTTCGCAGTTCCAGACACGACGTCCGGTTTTCATGTCGAGGAAGTGATAGTAAAAGCCTTTGTAACCGGTAGCGTCGGGCGCCGTCCCGTGCGGCGCGTTATGAAAAAAGCGGAGCGTAGTCACCGTGCGTTTTACGGCTTCAGATCGTGTCAAATACTTGCGCTCGACGGCGATCGGATAAGCCGTAAGCGCAAACCCGACAACGGCGATTGACGACGGCGCTCCACGGCGATCGTTGTCAGGAACAAGACCGTTCTCGAGGTTTACCTGATCTGAAAAGTATTTAAACGTTGTGCGCTCGAGCCGCGCCAGTTCTTCATCTGTGAGTGACGGCTCTAATACTTTCATCTCTGTGTAATCTGTGTAATCTGTGGACTAAACTCTATCGTTATTGCCGCGACTCCGTGCGCCGGCAAGTTTGTTTTGAGAAACAGCGATCCATCCTGAAATTCGAACGGCTGCTTCTCACTCACCAATGCAGAAGCCCCTTCCAATCGATCGATATCTTTTTGACTGAGTGACTCCGGTCGACCCATCTCCTCCCACAAACGTTTCGGATTTGCGTGGTCCTGGTCCACCCGCCGTATTCGTGCGGCAATGGGTTCGCGAGCGTTCGTGAGTCGAATGTGGATCTTCTCGGTCTCAATCGAATGACCCGGTGTTGTGTGATTGGTCAACAGCACAGTCACGCTCGATTCTTTCTGAACCACCGAACAATCCACAGTTTCATGCAACCCATCGACAAGCGACTGCCGATCGCCCAAATCGTGAAGCAACTCAAACGTGCGATACGTTGGCTTGGGAATGCCATGCAACGTCAGCAAACCAAAGCCTCCGTGAAAAGGCGTCGTCGGAAGTCCATGCTCCTCAAAGATGTCGGAGAACGTCCAGAAGCTGTATCCCTCCACCAGGTCATTTGCTTCTATCACCGTCGACGCAACTGCCGCTGCTGCGTAAGGCTCGTCATGCAACTCGTCGAATGGATTGGATGACGTGTTCCACTCCGTGTAATAGACAGGCCTGCCGCGCGCGTGAGCGCGAGTGTTCTGCGCAACCTCACGCATGGTGCCACGCTGGCTCTTGAAGAGTTGTACTTCAGTTCCACCATCGTTTTCGAAGCCGTCATTCGGATAGTAATGCGTGCTGACGAAGTCTGCCGGAACATCGTTGCGCTCGCAGTAGTCGACGAAGTCTTCTATCCACTCGCTCTTCGCAGTCGCCGGTCCCCCAACCTTGAACGAGGCTGAGGTCTTCTTGATAGCTTCGGCCGTATGACGGTAGAGACGGAAATAATCACGTTGAGTTCCTGTCCAAAATGCCTTCAGATTCGGCTCATTCCATACCTCGAACAACCATTCGCTGACTTCGTTCTCGCCGTAGCGGTCAACCAAATGGACAACGAGTTGCTCGATCAACGTGGCCCATGCTTTGTAATTCCTCGGCGGCGTGACATTCGCTTTGTAGTGGAAGACTGTCTTGTTACCGGAAGCCAACGCCGCCGGCATAAAGCTCAACTCGACAAAAGGTCTCACGCCGATCGAAAGAAGGAAATCAAAGATGCGATCGACGGGGAGACGCGGAGACGCGGAGACGTTGTCACCGCGTCTCTTCACGTCGTCTGACAACAGACCATGAAAGCGAACATGCCGAAACCCGAGCTCGTCGTGAGCTCGTTTTAGATCACGCTGCCAATCGTCGCGCAGCGCCATAGGCGCGTGATCGCTTCCGACCGTGTGTTCCCAGAAGTGCGGCAGTGGTGTCGTTGCTTCCGCGAGATCGCAGAAGTAAGTGAGTCTGCTCACAGAACCTGTCGCAATGCGCGCCGGCTGAGTTCCGCCGTCATTCCGTAGACCAAGTGCGAAGCAAGCGCGTATGCATGAGTTGATATTGGGTATTCCGTTGGCCCTTTTGAGAGTCCCAGCACCGGCACCGTGATCTCATCCGCTATCAGCCAAAACGCGGCGCCAAACGGAAGGCCCGCTGCCATTGTAACCGGTGGCGAAACTTCCGCTAGGGCTCCGTATAATCCACCCGTTGCAGTGCCGAACACGTAATGGACCACCGCGCCCGCGGGTTTCTTCTCGCTCTCCTGGAGCTCGTGCCCGAAGACGTTTCTGGAGATCACTTTCGCAGTTTCGACGGTGGCATCGTCCTGCTCTTTTGTGTCCTCATCATCGCCTTTGGATCCTTCGGTGGGCTGCATCGATTGCGCGCCGTGCGGCTTCTCGGAGCCTTCTGCAATGCGAGTCCACGCGGCTTGGAACTGGTTCATGGTCCAGGATGCGATTAAGCCGCCGGCGAGCCCGGCGACGAGGCCTTTCAAGACGCTTTTGTCATTCCCATTATGCATGACTTCCGTTTCCTTCCCTCGAGAGTGAACGCCATCCCACCAGTGCAGCCAGACCCAGTCCGGCGATCAGTGAACCAGTAATGAGCGGGTGCAGCGAGGCCTTTGTATAAACACTCGATTCCGCGACGTGACCAGGATAACCGCCGCGCTCATCTCCATCGTTTGAAGGCGCGTACAAACTATCGGATCGATCGTTCGACGCGGGTCGATCAGACTTCTGCACGTCAAAAAACGTCGCTTGCATTAGTTTGTCCGTGAGTCGTGGCGCATGGTGACCAGCCTGGGCAAGCACCGCACCACCGCCACCGACGTACAAGTCGCGCTCTGGATTTTCAGCGCAGTGCAGAATCGCCTCAGCGACAGTCTCCGGTGAATAAACAGGCGGCGGATTTTGCGGTTCGACATCCATCAGATTTTTTGCGTGATGGATGTAAGGCGTGTCGATGGCGCTCGGTTTGATCAGAGTGACAGAGATAGGCGCGCCTTCTTCTTCGAGCTCGATCCTGAGCGCGTCGGTGTAACCTTTAACAGCATGCTTGGTTGCGCAATACGTTCCCTGAACCGGAATGGCGACGTCTGAGAGCACGCTGCCTACGTTAATTAACGCGCCGCCGCGTCTGCGCAAGTGTTCGCAAGCGACGATCGAACCGTGGACCACGCCCCAGTAGTTCGTATCAAACAGGCGTCGCTGGTCTTGCAGTGACTGGTCCAGCATTGGTCCATAGATAGATACACCCGCGTTGTTGACCCACGTGTCGAACCCACCGAAATGCCGGATCGCTTCGTCCGCGATGTTCTGCACGTAATGAAACTGGCCCACGTCGCCGACGACGTAGATCGCCTCGCCGCCGGCCTCATTGATTTCATCGGTCACCTGACGAAGCGCTTGCAGGTTTCGCGCGTTCAGAACCACACGCGCGCCGCGCTTCGCCGCCATCCGCGCCGTCACGAGTCCAATACCCGACGACGCACCGGTAATCACAATCACCTGATCAGACAAATCCTTGAGTCTAAGGTTCATACAGATCTCCCGCACTGAACGTAGAAGTTGAGAGCTGAGCAACTTCGTTGCCACACCGATTCTTCAGGTTTTTGGGTTTGGCGAGGCCTTAGGCTGTACTTGTCTGATACGCAGCGGCCCACAAGAGACACAAAAGAAATTTTTGTTTTCTTTTGTGCCTCTTTGTGGCCTAACACTTACTGTTCTTCAATCACTGACAGAATGTTCCCCGCGGGATCCTTGAACCAGCAGATCTGGTGATCGGGGGCGCGAAAGATGCCACGGGTGTCGGTCTTCATGTCGGGGAGGTTGTAGTGTTCGAGGTTGATTCCCATCGAAGCGAGTTCCTCGATCGCTTCTTCGATGTCATTCACTTGGAAGTTTAGGACAGTGAAAGAGGCCGGGGTGTGGTTCGGTTTCGGATATAAGAACACCGTGCTGTCGCCGGTGCGAAGCTCAAGTCCTTCCGGTGTTTCTGACACGTCGAGACCGAGCGTTTGGCCATAAAAATCTTTGGCCTTAGTTAAATCGTTTACCGAAAAACTCGAAAACGATTTAGCCGCCTTGAAAACGTTCGATACTTTCTTACGGCTCGGCATCGACGCCGCTTTTGCTGTCATTACTAGATCCCCTTTCATTTCGAAGTATGAATCTATTAAACATCAAAGCCGCTGCCCGCGTGTCGCAGTTTTTCGATCTCGTTGTTACGTTTTAATGGCAGGGTTAAACAATAGCGGGAAAAATTGACCATCCATCTTTTCTCCCGTTGCAATTGGCGGAACACCTTCCAACGGCGGTGCATCGGAAGCAGAAATAACACCATCGCGAAAAGTATTGATTACCACTGCACGTCGAGGTCTTGGCGTCTCATTCGCATACGAACCATGGACCATCAACGGATGATGAAACGAACATTCACCCGCCTTCAGTTCGATCGGCACTGGTTTGAATTCCGCACGCTGCGACGGCGTTAACGAATCGAGAATCGCATCCATATGATTTGCGAAACTGGCGCGCGGCAACAACGGCCAGTGATGGCTACCGGGAACGTAATGTAAACAACCATTCTCCCGCGTCGAATCGTCCAGACCGATCCAGCACGAGGTGTGGGCCACGGGTGTCGTCCTGGTCCAATACGAGTAATCCTGGTGCCAGATCACTACGCCGCCATGATGCGCAGGCTTGTAGAAGATTTGGTCGTGCCAGAAGCGCGCTGGTCCATCCAGCAACTGTGCAGCCGCGACGACGAAGGCTGGATGCCACAAAAGATCGTGCAGTCCCGGCATGATGCGCCAGGCGCCAAGAGCGTGAAAAAGTATCTGCTCAGGATCTGCGGACTCATTTGCATTGAACTCGTAGAACAAGCTGTGACCGGGATGCGCGGGGTCGACCAGTTCCAGTAATTCGCGGCGAAGCACGTCAAGCTGCGCGTCGTTCAGCATTTTTATTCCCGCGACGTACCCATGCTGACGGTAAAACCTGACCTGCTCCACGCTTAGTCGATAACGTGCCCAGTCGGTCCGTCTGGGAAATAGATTGCTAATCGGATGGTGGTAGCGCGACAGGTCTTCGATCATGTTCAGAGTTCAACCTTTAGGTTGCTTCTTCAGCCACAAAAACACAAGCCAAAGCTTGAACTCTAAACAACAAATGCTCCTCCTGAGGCGGGTTTTACGCGTTATGTCGGTAGGGAACCGTAAGGAGGTGTTCCAAGATGCTTGACCGATATACCTATCAATCTGCCCTCGCTGCGTCCGAGGCAATTCATTGGCGCATTGAAGACATCATAGGCGGCGAAAAACGGCTCGATTTCACGAAGCCTTTTATGCCGGAAACGCTGGCCCATACAGGCCCGCTAACGTTTTTGACAAACGACGAGAAACGAATCCTGAACCAGATTAGAGGCCATGCTTACCTGGTTATCTTCGGCCTCGTCGAAGAGTTCATTTTACCGTTCGTCCTGGACCACGCTCGCTCGCAACTGCAAGGAAACGACTATCGCGTCCGAGCGCTGCTCCAGTTTGCCGGAGAAGAAGCTAAGCACATTCAACTATTCAAACGTTTTCGACAGGAGTTTTCAGATGGTTTCGGCACCGATTGCCAGGTGATTGGACCACCCGAAGCGATTGCGGCTGAGATACTGAAACACGATCCGCTTGGCGTGGCGATTACGACGCTTCATATCGAGTGGATGGTGCAGCGACATTACGTCGACAGCATCAAGGACGATCAGCAACTCGATCCGCAGTTCAAGAGCCTGTTGAAACATCATTGGATGGAGGAAGTGCAACACGCAAAACTCGATACGTTGATGGTCGAAGCGCTGGCTGCGAGTCGCAGCGAAGAAGAGATCATGAAGGGCGTCGAGGAGTATCTCGAGATTGGCGCGTTTCTCGACGGCGGGTTGCAGCAGCAAGTGGAGTTCGATCTGAACAGCTTCGAGGAAGCTACGGGACGGACTTTGACGAAAGCTGAGGAAGAGGAGTTTCGTCGCGTGCAACTGCGTGCGAATCGCTGGACTTATCTCGGCACTGGTATGACGCACGAGAAGGTGCTGAACACGCTCGGATGGCTAACGCTGAAAGCGCGTCAACGAGTTGAAAGCATTTCGCCTGCGTTCTGTTAATGAAGATTTTATGCCACGGATTGGCACGGATGATCCGTGAAATCCGTGGCATAGATTTCAGCTAAGCCTTCGTTGCGCGGACCGTCAATTTGATCGCAACGTTATCGCGAATCAAATTATCAGCCGCACCCGCATAGTTGATACCGAAGTCTTTCCTGTTGATTGAGAAGTCAGCGTCAACACTCGCAGTATCCGCAGTGATGGCAATCGTCGCGGGAAACGTTACCGACTTCGTGACCCCGTGCATTGTCAGGTTACCGGTGACGGTGTGAGTTGCTCCTCCCTCTCCGCCTGGCTTGATTTCCGTCGATACGAATTTGGCGTCTGGAAACTTGGCGACGTCGAAAAAGTCGGGGGTCTTAAGGTGTTCAGTCAATTTCGGATCATTGGCCACGATGGAACTCGCATCCATCGTGATCTGGACGCGACTCTTCTCCGGAGCACCCGCGTAGTCAATCTCGCCCGAAAACTTTTGGAACGAACCATTGTGACTGCCAGTCACCTTCGAACCCACAAACTCGACCTTCGAATTCTGCGGATTAATCACGTACTTGTGTCCAGCGACATTCTGCGGCGATACCTGCGCCGCCTCGCCAGTGACCGCTTTCGACTTATCGGCTGCGGGATCGTTGCAAGCCGCAACAAACATAAGCCCTGTTAGAATCGTAACCGCAATACCTAAACGCATCGTGTTCCTCCTCTTTTGATCTACAAATTTATCGACAACCCTGCGAAAGCAATCGGGAGACTCTTCCATTCGAACGCACGGTTGAGAAGTTGGCCCGGTAGATCTGCCAGCCTCGGTCGCGCACATTCGATCTCCTCAACACATAACAACCGGCAAACACACGTTCGTTGCCTGCACGCGTAGTGGCAACAAGCACCGTCGTAAGCTCCGTGTATAAACTTCCTGCTGCACCCTCGACACGAGGAGGTGGTTCGACCAGCAGACGAACGCGATCCGTGTCGGCAAAACCTCTTACAAACTCCTCGTATGAAGACGTTGGCGATTCCCAGTAGCCGTAAGCGCGATGGTAGTCCCTCGAATTGATCGCGTCGTAATACGATGCGAGAGTTGCAACCGGATCGTTGCGGTCGTCGCGCGGTCCTGTTTGCGCGAGGGCAGGAGCAGCGATCAGCAGCAGGACCACGAGAAGCGGCCAACGCATATTTATTAACCTCCAAAAAGAATCCGCTATTCAAACCCGGACGTTTTACGAAAAAATGTCGGCGCGGCCCGTGCGCGGGGAATGATTAAACAGATCAACGCGGGAAAAAGCTTCTAAGTTACAATCTCCGCATGACTTATGACGTTGCGGTTATTGGTGCGGGAGTCTTTGGGACCTGGACCGCACATCAACTTCGTCTTCACGGCGCGAACGTTCTACTGCTCGACGCGTACGGACCAGGAAACAGTCGCGCGAGTTCCGGCGGCGAGTCGCGCATGATTCGTCTGGGTTATGGGCCAGACAAGATTTATTCACGTTCAGCGCAAAGATCCCTCGCGTTCTGGCAGGAACTATTCGAGCAGAGCAACTCGGCAAATCTGTTTCAGAAAACAGGAATTCTTTGGCTCGCACGCGAACAAGATCCGTATTGTGAAGCGACGCTGAGAACTCTTCAGCAGATCGGTGCGAAGTATGAGCACATGGACCACGATGAACTCGTCAGGCGCTTTCCGCAACTCGAGCTCGGCCCGATTGATTGGGGGATTCTCGAGCCGGAGTCGGGCGTGTTGATGGCGCGGCGAGCGGTGCAGGCAGTTGCGGCACAGGCACGAGACAACGGTGTCGAATACATCGAGGAAGCAATCAAACCACCTGATAGCAAACTAAACTTCATCGAGACAAGCTCTGGTAAAAAGATCCGTGCCGGCAATTTCGTGTTTGCGTGTGGTCCATGGCTGCCGAAGTTGTTTCCGGATTTGCTCGGCAAGTTGATTCACGTCACGAGGCAGGAAGTTTGTTTCTTTGGTGTGCCACCGGGCGACGAGCGATTCAAACCCGGGCCACTTCCGGCGTGGATCGACTTCAACGACCTGGTTTACGGATTACCAAATCTCGATGGTCGTGGTTTCAAGATCGCGATCGATGCGCATGGACCACCATTCGATCCCGACACAGGCGAACGCGTGGTTTCCGCGTCCGGATTGAAGGCCGCGCGCGAATACCTGGCGCGACGAGTACCGCTCCTTGCCGATGCGCCAGTGACGGAAACGCGCGTTTGCCAGTATGAAAACACGTCGAACGGCGATTTTTTGGTCGACAGGCATCCGGCGCGCGAGAATATCTGGCTCGTAGGTGGCGGGTCAGGGCACGGCTTCAAGCATGGACCCGTGGTGGGCGAGTACGTGGCAGAGATGATTAACGGCACAGGAACCCCCGAGCCGCGCTTTAGCCTTGCAACAAAACAGAAAGTGCAGGAACGGAAGGTCTATTAGCCAGCCACAAAAAGGCACAATGTATTTGTGCCTTTTTGTGGCGAACTTAACTTCAAGGCTTCGTTCCGGCGTTGTAATCGTCGAGCAGTTTTTGTGCGCGAGTGCTCGGGCTGATCAGCGCCAGCTTCTGCGACCAGTCGTAACCACTGAAAACTCCCACGACTTCCGCTTCAGAGTTATAAACCGGACTGCCCGAAAAACCGTCACGACTGTCGATCTTGACGGACCAGAACTCCTGGTTCCCGAGCATGTAGTCTCCATAAAAGCTGCCATGGCTGACGATCTTGTCGCCATGCGGCCGCGCGATTAGAAATAGCGCGTCATCTCTGTTCGGTGCCGTTTGGAACTTCGGCGCTTTCGCCTGCTTGGAGTTGCGGCACATTTCGAGTAGCGCCAGATCCCCTTCCTTATCGACGCGGAGGACCTTTGCGCGACAGCCGTCTACAAAGACTTTCACAGTAAGCTCATCACTAGCCTTGAAACCCAGCATCACTTTCTTGGTGTTGCTGAGATTGCCGGAGATTACGTGATAGGCGGTCATTACCAGTCCGTCGCCTACCAAAAATCCTGTTGCATAGCCGTTGGGCCCTACGTCAAACAAGACGGAAATGGCTTGTTCCAGCGGATTTTGCTGCTTCTTCGAAAACTCTAATTCCAGCGAAAGTGTATAGCGCTCCTGTTGTTTCAGTATTCTGCTTGAGCTCTTATTAGCCGCATTGGCAGGCGCAAGCAGAACAATCGAGAGGGCGGCCATACAGGTAAGGCTGCAAAGCTTACTCTTCATCGTGACCTCCGTTCAGGCTCTTTTAGTTCGCGTGTTTTGTAAAAACGTTTCCTTAAATCAGGAAAAGATCAAGACGGCCCTAATCGCGCTGTGGGGCACGAACAAGGAAAATTCACTTCGACTTTTAGAAACTATCCGGGAACAGTCCGGAGCATTTTAGGGCGCGTCTTCGGGATACGCAATGATTTTGGCGCCGAGCGGCAAATAATCGCGTGAAGGTGTGGAGCGGCTATCTCGGAAATGTCTTTTATTTACTCTGCGTACCTCTGCGTACCTCTGCGCCTCTGCGGTGGGCCGATTTTTCACCGCAGAGGCGCAGAGGACGCAGAGATACGCAGAGTTTGGTGCGGTTCGTTGATGCGCGTGTAGTCGGGATGGAGATAGACGAGCCGGCCGCCGACGATGGTTGCGACCGCGGCGCCGTACATTGTGCGCCCGTTGAATGGCGTGTTGCGGCTCTTCGATTTGGATTTGTTTACGTCGAACACCCACTCGAGTTGCGGATCCAGGAGCGTGATGTCTGCGTGTGCGTTCTGTTTCAGGGTTCCACGGTCAGTTAACCCGAAGATTCGCGCCGGGTTTGCAGAACACATCTCGACGACACGCTCCAGATCGATCACTCCCGCGTGAACGAGGTCAAAGGCCAAACCAATCGCCGTTTCGAGTCCGGTAATTCCAAACGGAGCCTGATCGAATTCGAGCGCCTTCTCGTCCGCGTGATGTGGTGCGTGGTCAGTCGCGATCGCATCGATCGTTCCGTCTTTCATCGCCTCGAGGACAGCGTCGATATGTTCCCTGCTCCGCAACGGTGGACTCATTTTCGTGTTCGTGTCGTATTCCGCAACCGCTTCATCGGTCAGGGTCCAGTGATGCGGCGTCACCTCGCAAGTGACTTGCAAGCCCTCGCTCTTTGCTCTTCGAACCGCTTCCAGCGCTCCTCGTGTTGAGACGTGTGCAATGTGAACTTTTGCTTTGGTGAGTTTCGCCAGCACGCAGTCGCGAACGACGTCCACGTCTTCGGCCGCCGCCGGCATTCCACGCAAACCGAGAATCATCGACCAGCGTCCTTCGTGCATCACGCCACCCACACTCAGCGACTGGTCCTGGCAGTGATCGACTATCCTCAGATCAAACCCGCGCGCGTATTCCATTGCTCTGCGCATCATGGCGGAGGTCGGAACCGATCGCCCGTCATCGGAAACCGCAACCACACCAGCGTTTTTCAGCTCGCCCATTTCGGCGAGCTCTTTGCCCTGACTACCTTTCGTGACCGCACCGATGGGAAAAACATTTGCCAGTTTCGCTGCCTGACCTTGTTCGATGATGAAACGCGTGACGGCGGGATTGTCGTTTACGGGATCAGTGTTCGGCATCGCACAGATGCTGGTCCAACCACCTGCAACGGCCGCAGAGGCGCCGGTGGCTAAGGTCTCTTTGTACTCCTGACCGGGCTCGCGCAAGTGCGTGTGCAGATCGATGAAACCCGGCGCGACGATCAAGCCCGTGGCGTCGATAACGTGCGCCCCTTCGGGAACAGGCTCGCCGCGATCGAGCATACCCACGACACGCTCGTCTTCAATCAATATGCTGCGACCGCCGGTGTTAACTTGCTGCGCCGGATCGATCACGTATCCATTTGCAATCAGCAGCTTCATTCGTGATTCACCTTGCGTTCACGTTTCTGTTTCCGCGCGCGCGCTTCGCCTGACGGCTTTTCCTCGGCCGGCTCGGGACCGCCGCCCGCAAGTAGGTAGAGGACGGCCATCCGCACGGCGACTCCGTTTGTGACCTGGTCGAGAATTAGCGAACGGCTGCCGTCCGCGATTTCAGAAGAGATCTCAACGCCGCGATTCATTGGACCAGGATGCATGACGATTGCATCGGGCGCCGCGCGTTCGAGATGCTTCGGATGCAGACCGTAATGAACGGCGTACTCGCGCATCGACGGAAAGAACGCTGCATCCTGGCGCTCACGCTGGATTCGCAAAACCATTACGACGTCGGCGCCTTCGACCGCATCTTCAAAACGCTTTTCGATCTTCAAACCGCTTTCAACCAGTTCTGCAAAGTCGTCCGGCACGAGCGTTCCTGGACCACCAACGCTGACTGTTGCGCCGAGTTTTGTTAACAAGTAGATGTTTGAGCGTGCGACACGCGAGTGCAGAATGTCGCCGACGATTGCGACCTTCAAACCGTCGATGCGGCCTTTGTACTCGCGAATTGTGAGCGCGTCGAGAAGCGCCTGGGTCGGATGTTCGTGAGAGCCGTCGCCGGCGTTGACGATTGGCGCGTTCGTCATGCGCGCGAGATGTTGTGGCGCTCCGGCCATCGAGTGACGAATCACGATGCAATCGGGCGCCATCGCTTCCAGGTTTCGCGCCGTGTCCAAAAGGGTTTCGCCTTTGGTTACGCTGGAAGTCGAAACGCTGACGTTCACCGCATCTGCTGACAAACGCTTCGCAGCGATTTCAAAAGACGTTCGCGTGCGTGTCGATGGTTCGAAGAAGAGATTGATGACGGTGCGGCCGCGAAGTGCGGGGACTTTCTTGATCTGGCGTTTGGAAACTTCGCGAAAGTTTTCAGCGGTATCGAGGAGGTGCGTGATCTCCGCGGCGTCGAGCTCTCGAATGCCGAGGAGGTGGCGGCGGTTGAAAGTAGTATTCATAAGTCCATAAAAAAAGCGGCCATCGGCCGCTTCGTTACGCCGTCTCTGACGGTCGCTCGACGATTACCACTCCTTCTTCTTCATCAAACTCCTGGAGCATGACTTTGATGATTTCGCTCTTTTTCGTCGGCACAAGCTTGCCGATGTAGTCGGCCTGGATGGGCAGCTCGCGATGCTCTTTGCCGCGGTCGATCAGTACCGCTAGTTGAACGCGTCGCGGGCGTCCGAAATCGATCAGTTGATCGAGCGCGGCGCGAATCGTGCGGCCGGTGTAAAGCACGTCGTCGATCAGGACGATGTTGCGGTTCTCGATGTCGCCGGGAAGCTCTGTGCGATTGACAACTGGCTTCGCGCCAACGGTCGAAAGATCGTCGCGATACAGAGTTATATCAAGAACGCCGACAGGCGGTCGATAACCTTCGAGGTCGGCAATCTTCGTTGCCATGCGTTCGGCGAGCGGCACACCGCGACGCCTGATGCCAACGAGAAACAGATCGCCTGCGCCATGGTTTTCCTCGACGACTTCGGACGAAAGGCGGGCTAACGCGCGATTGATGCGCGGGCCATCCATGATACGAGCCTTCTCGACAAATTCCATGTGCGCGGATACTAGCAAGAAGGCTGGTAGGGTGACAAGTTACCGCCAGTTTGGGTACTGGTTCAGTTTAAAAACGCCGAAGGCGTTGGCTAATTCCAGCCCAGGGGAAAACGCCGAAGGCGTTGGCTAATTCCAGCCCAGGGTTCGAGCGCAGCGAGAACCCTGGGTCACAAGAGCAAGAAGAACAAACGCTGAAA
>JBIOUJ010000155.1:0-5241 GCA_044867025.1 Pyrinomonadaceae bacterium
ATCCGCGTAATCTGCGGCTAAAATCGCAGCAGCAGCCTCAATTAGATATGGATGGTAGCAAGAAAACATTTCTGTGAGAGCAAAAGGCTAACCAGGTTGTTTTATTTCTCCTGAGGATTGACTTCGAATCCAAGTTCGAATAGAAGGCGTGTGCTATTCGCTTCGTCCCAGGCACTTGAAAAGCGATCTCCGCAGCCCTGCACGTAAAGGAAATCAATCAGCAGAAATGCTTCACCCCTCGCAGCCATATTGGTTGCCACAGCGAAACTAGTGCGTCCGGTAGTTTACCGACGCGGATCCGCAACCCGTTCACGGATAAGGAGGACAGTATGGCCAACGAAAACGACACAATAAACGACTGGACGATCATGTTTTTCTTCGCGAGTGACATGGAGTTATCGCCGCTCACGGTTTCGCAAATCAAGGCGGTCAAAGACGCCGGGTACCAAGAGAACACGGAGGTTCTTCTCTACTTCGACTCGAATGAGCAAGGCGTGCCTACGAGACTTTTTAATGTGAATGAAACTCTGAAGAAAGCCAGCAAGTTTCGCACACAGATTGGTGATGGAGCAGATCCGTACATTCGGAGCTTCTTAGACGACGAGATCATGCCAGATGACATGAATGGCGACCAAGGCAGATGTACGAATTCGCTTAAATCAAAGTTAATGGAACCTGATAGTATGAATGCGACTAAGGCGCTCGAGAATTTCATTGGTTATTGTCGGGAAAACAGTCCGGCGAAACACTACTTACTCTTTCTCGTCGGCCATGGCATGGTTGTGGCCAACGACACTTTCCTCTACGACGAATATCCACGCTCTTCGATCACCCTAAAAGACTTTGGCGATCTGATCAGGAATTTCACGAAAACTATTAGTGGGGAGGGTAACCTCGAACTGATCTGTCTTCATAGTTGTTCTATGAGTTCCATTGAAGTCGTCTATGAACTTAGAGACACTGCCAGGTACATGATCGCTTCCGAAGGTTATTCATACATCGGCAGTTGGCCGTACCGGCAATTGCTGAAGAAGATATTCAATAGGACAGAAAAAGCTAACGAAGGTAAACCCCTCGATGAGAGCGCTGTGCAAACACTGATTCAAAACATCTACGAGCTGACGCTATATAATGCGCCCGACTTTGCATACTCTGGCTATTCCCACGACCTTACGCTTTGCAGCCTGGATGGGACCAAAATTGAGCGCCTCGTCGAACATCTGCGAAGGCTAACCGGTTACCTGAAGCAGAGTGTGACAACGGCTCGGGGTCAACAATTGATCTTGTTGGCCCATTTGAAATCGCAAGCCTTTTGGCGTGACGAATATACTGACATCTATGATTTTTGCCGTTGCCTAAAAGAGCTCTGCGATCAGTCTCTGAAAGAACTTTTAGACTGCCATAAGGAGGTTGATGAGTCTGTGAAAGACCTTGCAAACTGCCGTTTAGCGGCTGATGCGCCTCTGAAAGAACTTTCAGATTCCTGTGGGGCGGTTATGGGCGAGTTGGAGCCGCGGCCGGACGGCCTCATCGTTTTATCTGATAATTTTGGATGGCAGTATCAATATGCTCACGGTCTTTCTATTTATTTTCCCTGGATCCGGCCGTTGAGTCATGAGGAAAAGGGCCCATTTGAAAATTACCAGAATTACGCTTTTAATCACGGCCGTGAAGATACCTGGGATACCTTCCTTGAAGACTATTGGGAAAAGACAATGCGGGCTCCGGAGCACGACGGCGAGCAGCAAGACGTCCATCAGATTGGGAAAGCGCGCCCAAGCAATTTAGGATTCCCAATCAGTCCTGTAGGTGCTTACAACAAGCCAGGCGGAGGCTACAACAAACCGGGAGGCAGTATGGCGGATAGTCCGTGTATTTGCCCATCGTTTAAAAACTTTCCAATGAAACCCAAACTTGGACGACGCACGAGGGAGCTTCCAATGTCCCCGCGCGTTGCGAACGCAGTCTACAAGAACCCCGAACCTCCCGAGGCCAGGAACTCACGACCAGAGAAAGAATGAAGCATTCTCGCCGAATACTGGTTTGTTTATTTCTCTTGTTTGGATGTTTCCCGATAAGCGCGCAGGCTCCGGAGGTAGACGTTCTCAACCGAGAGGGCGATGAACGTGTAACTTCCATGGAGGAGCGGCAGCAAACCGTCTCAATCCTGGTGGAAGCTGCTCGCGTAGCACGTGAGAGTGGCGACTATCTGAAGGCGGCTCGCTTCATGAATCGAGTGGGCCGCCTGCAACTGCTTCTGAACCTCCCGGAAGAAGCTTCGGCGACATTTCAGGAAGTTCTGAAAACGCTGAATGAGAACGACACCTCCGCCAGGATCGAAACCTTAAACGGCGCGGCAATGGCCTACACTAACCTGAGCCAATGTCCAAAGGCTAAGCAAGCTTTGCAAACTGCTATCTCTCTGAGCGACCAAACCAGCAACAAGGCTGGCAAAGCCCAGGCACTTCTCACCTTGAGCGATTGTCAGAATAGCGAGAATCACGTCCTGGCGTTACAAACGGCACAACAGGCTCTCGAGCTTTGGACCTCGGTGGGTAACAAATGGGGAATGGGCAAGTCACATTCTGCTATCGGCCACTATCAATTGACGCTGCAAAATTTTACGGAGTCCGCAGCAAGCCACGAAGCCGCGTTAGCAATTTGGCGCGAGCTCAATATCCCTTACGAAGAAGCACAGGCTTTAATTAACCTGGGTTTCGTCGAATATCGAAAAGGTGCGTGGCAGAGTGCAATCTCGTTGTTACTGCAAGGACAAAATTTACTTGATGAAAAAGCCTACCCGTTTGAAATGGGACAAATCACGATTACTTTCGGACAGATTTTTATCGATATTGGCTTACCAGAAGCAGCGTTCTCGAACCTTCACCAGGCAACTGAATACTTCGGACGAGCCAAGAGTCCGCTTGGCGTGGCTGTTGTTGGTCTGGAGATAGGAAAAGCTAATTACATCGAGGGTAAATATCCGGACGCGATCGCTACCCTCACCCGGACCATCGAGGAGGCTGAAAAGATCGACACGCCAAACCTGGCTGCCATGTGTGAAGAGTTCCTCGGTCAAACCTACGTTGCGCTCAACGATCCCGCTACTGCCCTAACTCACTTTGAAACTGCGCTTCGGCTGTTCACACAAGTCTCGGGCGTGATGGAAGCTGCACGCGTGCAAGCCCGGATGGGCCAGGCTTACACGCTGCAAAACAAACTCGAAAACGCAAATACGTATTATCAAAAGGCGTTGACCACGTTTCAGTCGCTTTCCGATCGCCTGAACGCATCGGCGACCCTCTTTGCTCTGGGCCAGTTGAAGATGGCTCAAAACGATCTTGGGACGGCAGAAGAATACCTGCGCCAGTCGATCGATGTCACCGAAGACATGCGCCGTACTCCCACGAGCAGCGATCTCACCGTGGCCTTCTCGGCCACGACCCACGAACGTTACGAACGCTACATCGATTGCCTGATGCGCCAGAGAGCCGCGCAGCCGAGTAAAAACCTTGCGGTAAGTGCTTTTGAGCTCAGCGAGAAGTCGCGGGGCCGATCGCTCAAGGAATTGCTGCAAGCCACGCGGACCAACCTGGTTCCCCCAGGTATCGATTCCCAGCTCGCTCAAAGAGAACAATCACTAAGACAATCCCTCACTGTAAAAGAGAACTACAAGATCACGCTGCTGAGTCATAAATACAAACCGGAAGAGTTGCTGGCCCTGGATGCTGAATTGGCCCAACTCGAAAGCCAGTACAAACAAACGATTCAGGCAATCGAAGCGCAGTCGCGCTCCTACGTGCAAATGAGCCAGCCGTCGAGTTGGGATTTGCGCCGTATTCAGGAGCAGGTTGTCGTAAACGACGACACGGTATTGCTGGAGTACAGTATCGGCAAAGACCGTAGCTATGCCTGGACCATCACGCGCGATCAGATCGTTAGTCATGAACTACCGGCGGAAGCGGTGATAACTGAAGCTGCGCAGAAGGTCTACACATTGTTATCAGCAGCACCAGGCGCTGAGACTGAAACCAACCTCGCTCAGGCATCGAACCAATTGAGCAGTTTGGTTTTGCAACCGCTCGGGGAATCACTGAACAAGGCCAGAATCATTGTGGTCGCCGACGACGCGCTCAACTACATTCCGTTTCAAATGCTTCCCGACCCCTCGGCAAATTCGCAGCCATTAATTGATCGACATGAGATCATCAATGCTCCGTCTGCGTCGATTCTTGGAGAGCTGCGACAAGAGACGGCGCGGCGGCAACCGCCTGCGAAGATGCTCGCAGCTTTTGGCGATCCGGTTTTTGCTTCCAACTATGCGCTATACAAAGATTCGGACGCCGGCGAATTAGTCGCCGGCATGCAGCCGGGCGCAGATCGGTGGCGAACCGCTTTGCGCGACATCAAAGTCGAGGGAGACACAGTAGACCCAACCAACATTGAGCCGCTTTTTTATACAACTAGCGAGCTGGCAAATCTGCGTGAGGTTGCCGGAAGTGAAACGCTAATCATCACTGGTTTTGACGCTTCGCGTGAGACGCTATTCAAAACCGATCTGAGTCAATACGCGATTGTTCACTTCGCAACGCACGGCGTACTCGATCCTAAGAAGCCCGAAAACTCGGGACTGTTTCTTTCAATGGTCAATCGCGACGCGAAGGAGCAAAACGGATTCATTGGTCTACAGGATATTTACGGCCTGAATGCGCGCGTCGATCTCGTTGTATTGAGTGCATGCCGGACAGGTCTCGGTAAGGAAGTCCGGGGCGAAGGATTAATAGGACTAACACGCGGATTCATGCATGCGGGTGCGTCGAGCGCTGTGGCGAGTCTGTGGAGCGTGGACGATCAGGCAACATCCGAATTGATGAAGCACTTTTATTCAAATATGCTGCAAAATGGAATGCCGCCTGCCGCAGCGTTGCGTGAGGCTCAGAACACAATCCGAAAGGATCGGCGGTGGAGTTCTCCGTACTATTGGTCGGCGTTCACGTTTCAAGGAAACTACGATCAGCGCATCAGTGTTCCCTCACCGGGCGGATGGTCCAATCGTTTTAAGGTTGTCGTGGTGGTTTCGGTTGTCGGCGTGCTTTTGCTGGGGGTGCGGACGCGAAGTCGAATTGGCCGTAGTTCAGGACGAAGACGACCGACCCACAGGTCGTCCAGCAGATGTTCGGCCTCAGCTCAGCGGCCATGACACGCGACACCCACGGCCACCTGTTCGAAGACCGGCTCGAC
>JBIOUJ010000156.1:0-15139 GCA_044867025.1 Pyrinomonadaceae bacterium
TAGTGCGCCGGGATAAACCGGCAAGTTGTGGTGAATGAAAGAGTCATACGTTAAAAGTCTAGCCAACCATAACGACTCCGAGTCATGCGCCGGTGCTCATAAGGGCGACGGTGAAGCGTTGACAGGAGAAAGTGCAGGCAGGGTATTGAGCCGCGAAAGATACCGAACTCGGGATGCCGACGCCGTTAGGGCAAGCGGAAGGCAACAACCAGCGCGCCGCCTTGGCGAGGCACGCTGGTATCCCGCGCGGTCTAAGACCCCAGGCATGCACGGAAGCAACTTGTGCGAGAACCGGGAGATCCTGCGTTCTTCCTAGCCGGCAGGCTGGGAACGCATCGAGAAGTCTAAGGACGCACGGCGATGATGAACGGACGCAGGAAGTCGGACAGCCCCATAGTAGCGACGAAGCCCGCGAACAAAACCGGTGCGCCGGTGGCGGAGCAGGTGGAGCGAAGGGGGCTGGCCAAGGGGAAGCCGCTGGGGCAAAACACGAACCGGGCACAGGACCGGGAAGTCGTGCAAAGTGCGCTCTCGCGGATACGGCAAGCAGCCGTGAAAGATAAGCAGGTGAAGTTCACCAGCCTCATGCACCACATCTACAACCTGAGTATGTTGCGCGAAGCCTATTATGGGCTGAAGCGTGATGCTGCGCCGGGAGTAGATGGGGAAACGTGGCGACTGTACGGAGAGGAACTGGAGAGCAATCTTGCAGACCTCTCGGCGCGGCTGCAACGTGGGGCATATCGAGCGAAGCCGGTACGTAGAGCTTACATCAGCAAAGACGACGGGCGGCAACGACCGCTGGGCGTCACTGCGCTGGAAGACAAGATAGCGCAGCGGGCGACGGTCGAGGTGTTGAATGGAATCTACGAGACTGACTTTCTCGGTTTCTCGTATGGCTACCGACCGGGCAAGAGCCAGCACAAGGCGCTGGATGCTTTGTACACCGGGTTGCTGACGAGGAGAGTGAACTGGGTGCTGGACGGCGACATCAGCTCGTTCTTCGATAAGTTGGACCATGAATGGCTGATAAAGTTCGTCGAGCACCGCATCGCTGACCGGCGCGTGGTGCGACTCATCCGTAAATGGCTGAACGCGGGCGTGCTGGAAGAAGGACGGTGGTGGTGCAGTGAAGAAGGAACGCCACAAGGCGGCAGTGCCTCGCCTTTGTTGGCTAACCTCTATCTGCACTACGTGTTCGACCTCTGGGTGCAGCACTGGCGAAAGACAAAGGCCAAAGGCGACGTGATTGTGGTGCGCTGGGCCGATGACTTCGTGGTGGGCTTTGAGCACCAACAGGACGCCGAGCAGTTTCACCATGAATTGGCAGAGCGTTTCGCCAAGTTCAAGCTGAAACTGCATCCCGAGAAAACGCGCGTGATTGAGTTTGGCCGCTTCGCGGTCAAGCAGCGAAAAGCGCGTGGGCAAGGGAAACCCGAGACCTTCAACTTTCTGGGCTTCACGCATAGCTGTAGCCAAACGCGAAAGGGGAAGTTCACGGTGTTGCGGCGGACGATGAGTAAGAGGAAACGCGTCAAGCTGAAGGAAATCAAAATGGAACTGCGCCAACGAATGCACAATCCAGTGCCGGAGGTGGGCAGGTGGCTGCGGTCGGTAGTTGCGGGACACAACCGTTATTACGGTGTGCCTTCGAACCTCGGCTCGCTGTCTGTGTTTCGCTTCCACGTGGGACGCGCTTGGTATCGGACGCTGCGGCGCCGAAGCCAGAAGACGCGCTTGACCTGGGAGCGGATGCGCCGTTTGATAAATCTTTGGCTGCCTTGTCCGATGTTGCATCACCCTTATCCTTCGTGGCGCATTGGCGTCAGCACCTAAGGCAAGAGCCGGATGCGTTAGTAACGCACGTCCGGATCTGCGGAGGGGGTGTTCAGCAATGATCATTCCTACTCCAACACTTCTTCTCTGCGTATCTCAGCGTTTCTCTGCGCCTCTGCGGTGATCTATTTTTTACCGCTATTTACCGCAGAGGCGCAGAGGAACGCAGAGAAGAACCTTCCATTTAGAACGAAAACACTATCTGCGGCTGCACGCGATACGTGACCGGCGCGAAATCGCCTACCGGCACGAAGAAGTTCGGGTACTGTCCGCTGCGTCTCAACGAATTCTGCACGTACAACAGAGTCTGGAACGTTACCTTTCGACTGATCCCATATTCGAAGCGAATGTGATTCGTTCGGATGTTGACGCCTGTTCCTGTGCCCAGGTCGTCGTCCGTCAGTTGTGAGATCATGGCGTTCGCACCCTTAATCGCGAAGACGTAAAGAAAAGATGTGTCGCCGCGTTTGGTGATCCTGCCGATCTGCATCGCCGCCAGCATCGCGTCGCGTTCGTTCAAACCGGTCGCGACGTTGCGAGCGACTTGCACGTTGAAAGTAATCGGGTAGGCGTGTTCGCCGTGCGTGAAACCTGCGTAGTTGAGCCGGTAGGTCAAACGCAGAACCTGGAAGCCGGGCGCGGTGTACATTGCGCCGCCGGGAGTAGTCGTGGCGTTGCCGGTTCCGGCGAGAGGTCCGGAGAGTGCGATACCCAGTCCGGGCTGTACGAGTAAGACGAGTCCTTCCTGCGTCGAGGCGAGTTGAATGTGATTTGGGTGACGAAAGAGTTGAATGTCGGCGCCTGTCTGGCTGTTCCAACGCTTGTTGAAGGTTTGGTTCGCAAGAAACCCCTGGTGAAACAGCATGGACGATCTTCCGGTTGTGCCGACGACGTCACCTGCGCGTGCGAGCGGGCTAGTTGGCGCGATAACGGCAACGTTCGGATTCGAGAAAACATATTGACCGGCACGCAACTCGAGGCTTGAGAGGTAGGCACTGTTGGGTTTGAAGTTAGCCACATAACGTTCGTTGAAGCCATGGAAACGAAGGTCGTCGTCAAACAAGAAGCGGGAATTGTCGGCAAAGATACTCTGCACGCGACCAGCCTGGAGTTGAACCGATTTCGCCGGGCGGTATTCAACCCAGAGCTCGCTGATTGAAAAGGGTGGGCGGGCGGTTATGGAGGTGAAGTCCTGGTTCGTCGAGAGCGGATTATTTGGTGGCCCGGTAGCGAGTTGTGCGTGGAAACTCAGATTCGGATGGATGTCGGTATCGAAATTCAGGCGGAAACGATAGCGCATCCGCACGTTCTGCACGTGTTCGAGCGGCGGATCTGGTGGTTCGGTTGCGTTTCGGAAGATTCCGTCGAACCGCAGCCGCAAGTCGCCGCTAACACGAAGCGGACCGATCTTCGTGACTTGACCTTCGACCTTTGCGAGTCGCTGTTCGACTGTGGGTGCCGCCTGCTGTTGCTCGGCAGTCACCGGTACGGCTGCTACGGCAGGCGGATTCGTTTCTCCAGAGAGTTTTTCGAGCAAGGCTTTGATTGTTAGCTGCTGTTCTTCGAGCGTCTTTTGCAACTGATCCAGCTTGGCGTTTTGTCGCTCCAACTCGCCCTCGAGCGCGCGCACGCGTTCGGCGACGTTCGGGTCCGGTGGGTCAGTAGGAACCTTCAGCATTTCCTGTGCATTCACGGAGATAAAGGCGAGTAAAAGAACGGCGAACAGCAGGATTAGGCGATTGCCAATCGAGAGCGTCATGGTTTCTGGGTCCTCGCTGATTTGTGGATTGCTTGAGACATCGCAGGATATGTCCGCGATCTTAAATCGAGCTTGCTGTGAAGTTACATCGATGTGAACACGTTCTTCTCTGCGGCCCTCTGCGTACCTCTGCGTTCTCTGCGGTTAAAAAGATCTATCCACCGCAGAGACGCAGAGGTTACGCAGAGGTTACGCAGAGGAAGAAATGATCGTCGTTGACAACCATCTTAGGCGACGCTTACTATTTTGGTGTTCTCAAGGGAAACGATGCTTCTTCAGGCAGCAACGACCACAACAGAAAACGTCGGAAGTTCCATAACAGCTTATTGGCCGGTAATGATCTTTTTCGCCGTGGCTGTGATCTTTCCTGTCCTGCCTCTGATCCTCGGCCGATTCTTAAGGCCAATCAAGTACGAAAAAGGCAAGATGCGGCCGTACGAGTGCGGCATCGATCCGACGACTGAGGCACACGAACGATTCACGGTGCGCTATTACATCGTAGCGATGTTGTTTCTGATTTTCGACGTCGAAACCATATTTTTGCTTCCGTGGGCCATCATCTTCATGGGTGACGACTTCTCGTTTACGAAGTTCGCGCTGCTCGAGATGCTCGTGTTCATTGGGATCCTGGTGGTTGGTTACTACTACGCGTGGCGCAAAGGCGCGCTTGAATGGGCGTGAAAAATGGCTGAACACGAAGAGGGCTTTGTCCTAACTACCGTCGACTCGATCATGAATTCCGTTCGTCGAACGGTGGGGGCGAAGACTGTCGACCTCGCGGCGCCGGTTGTTAACTGGGCGCGCAAGTCTGCGCTGTGGCCCATGACCTTCGGTCTGGCGTGTTGCGCCATCGAGATGATTGCCACGGGCGCGGGAAGGTTCGACATCGATCGCTTCGGCGCCGGCGTCTTTCGTCCCAGTCCACGTCAGAGCGATCTGGTCATCATTGCCGGCACCGTCACACTGAAGATGGGTCCCGTTGTTCGCCGCGTCTACGATCAAATGCCCGAACCCAAATGGGCGATCGCGATGGGCGCGTGCGCCTCCACCGGTGGTCCATTCGATTCATACTCCACGATGCAGGGAGTCGATCGCTGCATCCCAGTGGATGTTTACATCCCCGGCTGCCCTCCCAGACCCGAAGCTCTTCTCTACGGCCTGATGCGCCTGCAAGATATCATCATGCGCGAAGCCCCTTCGGCCTACATTTTCGACTCCGACGGTAGCGTTCACCGCAAAAGATATTTCGAAGGTGAAGACGGTGCCGGTGTTGCTGCTGATGTTGCTACCACCGCGTTAAGTGGAATTGCCGATAACCTCACTTAGGGGCCTTCCCCCGTAATTTGTTACTGGATTTGGAGGACGATATGAAATACGTACTTCGCAACAGTTTGCGGACTGTTCTGGTTTTGACTGTGATTTTAGGATTGACGTCGCTCGGCTTTGCGCAAACGAAGCCGGCTATTAAGCGAAAAACGACAACACGAAGAGCTGTTCCGCTCGTGCCAGTCGGCACCGATTTAAAAGTAAGAATAAACGACACGCTATCAAGTAAAGACTCGCGCGTTGGCGATCGATTCACTGCGACAGTGATCGATCCGAGTCGCTTCGACGAAGCGAGGGTCTACGGTCACGTAAGCTCGATTCAGAAGTCAGGAAAGATCAAAGGCCGGACCAGCATGAACCTCGCGTTTGATTCAGTCGAGATGCGCGATGGGCGCAAAGGCGTACTCCATGGATACGTCACCCGAGTTTACGGCGACGATGGAGGCAAGGCTGACAATGAAGGTGGAGTTGAATCAGGAAGCAGGACCAAGCAGACGGTGAAACGAGCAGGCATCGGCGCGACGGTCGGCGCGATCGTCGGCGGCATTGCGGGCGGCGGCAAAGGTGCTGCGATTGGATTGATCATCGGCGGCGCCGGTGGCGCAGGATCTTTGGCGGTGCAGGGAAGTAAGGAGCTGAAGATCGAGTCGGGTACCGAGATGCTCGTGCACGTCACTCGTTAGTAAAGCTAAACATGATTTAGCCACAGATTACACAGATTAATCTGTGTGATCTGTGGTTTCTTTTTTGGAAGAACGCCTCCATGAACCTCGTCTAACCTCAATGGTGATGGCTGAAAAGCTTATTGACGGACGGGTTATCGAAGCCTGCCAGCAGGGCGACCGCGCAGCTTTTCAACTCCTGTTCGAAACTTACAAAGACAAGGTGTTTTCCATCGCGGTCTATTCCTCGGGCGGCGATCGAGCAGTGGCGGACGACGTCACCCAGCACGTGTTTCTGAAGTTATTTACGGCGATTCGTCAGTTTCGAGGCGATTCAGAATTCACCACCTGGCTTTACCGGCTCGTCGTCAACGCCTGTCACGACGAACGGCGCCGCAGCAAGAGGTTGCTTCCTTTGGGAGAGACGGTTGCGATGCGAAACCCCGGCGACAAAAAACCTCAGGAGAAGCAATACGCTCGACTCGAAGTTGCCGAGGCGGTCCAGGCTGCCATCGCGCAACTCAAACCGAGATTTCGTTTGCCGATACTTTTGAGATACATCGAAGGCTTGTCGTACGACGAGATCGCGAGTGTGCTGGGGTGTTCGAAGGGCACCGTAGCGTCGCGTCTCAACCGCGGTCACAGCCAGTTGGCGAAGCGTCTATCACACTTGAACAATCCCGCAGTATGGGGAGAGTAGATACGGATGTTTTCTAAACACGTAACAAAAAATATTTCAGCTTATTGTCATGGAGAACTGTCGAACGAAGAGTCGAAGCAGTTTGCGGAACACATTATTTCGTGCGCGAAGTGTCGAACAAAATTTGAAGAAGTAAAGCTCGGGGTCAAACTCGCCGAACAACTCCCGAAGCTTTCGGCTCCGGATCATCTTTGGCGTGAGCTCGAGGACGTACTCGATGGGAAGAGTGAAGTCCCAGCGATAACTAGTCACCGCGTTTCAGCAAGACGTCCGATATTTGCATTCGCAGCAGCCGCCGCGGCGATCTTCGTCGTACTCGGTGGGTTCGTGGTGTATTACATCAATCTTCCATCACCAACACTGCCCGCTGGTCCACGAGTATCTCTAACCGCTCAATCTTCGTGGCGCGTGGACCGTCTGGACGGCACGCCGAGGATCGGAAATCAAATAATTCACGACGACGGTCAACTTCGAATGGGACAAGTGTTGGAAACAGACGGTCGCTCACGCGCGCGGATCGCAGTCGGCTCGATCGGCAACGTCGACATCGACGAGAACACCAGTGTCAGACTGTTGGCAACCGAACCTACGGAACATCGTCTCGAACTCACGCGCGGGAAGATGAGCGCGCAGATCTGGGCGCCGCCGCGACTCTTCTTTGTAGACACGCCTTCCGCAGTCGCTGCTGACATGGGTTGTGCCTACACGCTCGAGGTCGATGAACACGGCGGAAGTCTCTTGCAAGTGACTTCAGGATGGGTCGCGTTGGAACTCGAGGGTCGTGAATCGATAGTTCCGGCAGGCGCTGCGTGCGAAACACGAAAGGGAATTGGTCCAGGCACGCCGTACTTTGTCGACGCGACGGAGCCGTTCCGCTTGAGGCTCAAAGAGGTGGACTTCAACAATAATCCGGCAATTCGGAGTGCTTCACTGAATTTGATGTTGGACCAGGCGCGGCCGCGCGACACGCTGACGCTGTGGCACCTGCTCGCGCGCGTCAACGGAGAAGATCGTGGTCGTGTTTACGACAAGCTCGCGGGCTTCGCGCCGCCGCCGTCGGGTGTGACACGCGAAGGAATCTTGCAGGGCAATCAACAAATGCTCGCGACGTGGAGAACCATGCTCGAGATCACCTGGATCGGAAGTGGAAAGAACCTTTCGAAGAAAGGTACGTATGGGACAGTTAAAGGCGGCCTCAGTCAACGCCTGAAAGGGATGAGTCCTAAATAGATCGGCGAGGGAGAATTGAAATGAAGAATGTAAATACGATCGATCGAAGAGCGTTCCTGCGTCGTGCTTCATCAACTGCGTTGACTCTGCCGTTAATTGGACTTGGAATCGTTGAACTTACAAGCTGTGCCGGCGCGACTAGCGGCACCGTACTTACAAACTCCGATCCTGTTTCCTGGAAAACTTCCATCTGCTCGGACAAAGAACCGGGTGAGCCGTTGATCGTTTCGGGAACGATCTACGCGCCCGATGGGAAGACGCCGATGGAGGGAATAAATTTATTTGTTTATCAAACCGATGCCACCGGCGTTTATACAACAAGCGGTGAAGCCCGTCGTCAGACACGGCTTCATGGGTCGATGCGCTCAAACTCAGAGGGGAAGTACGAGTTTCGCACGATAAAGCCGGGTTCGTATCCAGGGAGTACGAACCCGGCCCATATTCACGCCTACGTCTCCGGTCCAGGCTATCCGGAATACTGGATCGACGAATACCACTTCGACGACGATCGGTTCATCAGTGACGAGAAAAAACGCGAAGCCGCGGAACTGGGTTCCTTCTCGCCGATCCTCAAGCTAACACGCGGCAGTGATGGGATCCTGCACGCCGTACGCGATATAAAACTTAGCCACAAAGAAGCACAAAAATGAACTTTGTGCCTTTTTGCGGCTAAACACCTGCCAGGTGGCTTGTATCGTTAACGTAAAGCACTCGCACGAATCCATCATCGCGTAATTCGAATCGCGTGATGCCACAGTTCGCGCTCGAGATCCAGACGGGTTTGAGTTCTGGTGAATCAAGCGCGCCCATTAAGTGGAGGGCCAGGATGCAGATCGTGCCGGTGTGACTGAAAACGGCGATCTTGCCGCCGCGATTCTGCGCGATGATCTGATCGAGCTTCTGCCAGGCGCGGTCGAGGAGTTGACGATAACTCTCACCGCCGGTCAACACATGTTCAAAGTCGCGGCGAAGCAAAGCCGCGTACTGTTCGGGATGTTGTTGAGCGGCGTCTTCGAAAGTCAGTCCTTCCATCACGCCGACACTGCGCTCGCGAAAGGCGTCCGTGCCGTTGATCGGCAACCCCGTGAGCTTTGAAAGCGGCCTCGCTGTCTCCATCGCCCTCGCGAGATCGCTCGAATAAATTGCTGTTAAAGATTCCGATTTGAGGCTGCGCGCCGTTGCCTCTGCCTGTTTATGCCCGCGCGCAGAGAGCGGCGTCGCAGTGTGTCCGCCGAAACGGCGTTCTGCATTTCCCCTCGACTGACCATGGCGAACGAGGAGTACGTGCGTGTGACGCGATGGCATTCTCGAATGGTGCGACGAAATTTGGCTTGAGCGAAGGGTACCTGAATCAACTCAAGACGCTGGTGAACGCGCCCGTCAATTGATCTACGCCGCGACCGCTTCAGCTTTCAGTTTCTCCGCCTGGTAGTGTGCGACAAGCGCGTCGATGAAAGGATCGAGATTTCCTTCCATCACTAAATCGAGTTGGTGAATCGTTAAGCCGATGCGATGGTCGCTGACACGATTTTCTTTGAAGTTGTAGGTGCGAATCTTCTCTGAGCGATCGCCGGAGCCCACCATCGAGCGGCGTTCGCTTGCTTCTGCTTCGTGTTGTTTTTGTTCTTCAAGTTCCTGGAGACGCGCCCGCAGTACACGCATCGCTTTTTCGCGATTCTTGATCTGCGACTTCTCGTCCTGCATGGAAACCACGACGCCGGTTGGCAGATGTGTAATTCGTACCGCGGAATAAGTGGTATTCACCGACTGACCACCCGGGCCAGACGAACAGAACGTGTCGATTCGCAGATCTTTCGCATCAATCTTGACGTCGACGTCTTCAGCCTCGGGAAGCACTGCCACAGTGATCGCGGAGGTGTGAATTCGGCCACTCGCTTCTGTCTGCGGCACACGCTGCACGCGATGCACGCCCGATTCGTGTTTCAACTTGGAATAGACCTTGTCTCCCTCAATCAACACGATCGCTTCTTTGATTCCGCCGATGCCGGACTCTGACGCTTCCAAAACTTCAAATCGCCAGCGTTGCTTTTCGGCGTAACGCGAATACATGCGCACCATCTCCGCGGCGAAGAGAGTTGCCTCGTCACCACCGGTGCCGGCGCGAATCTCGAGAATCACGTTCTTCTCGTCGTTAGGATCGCTCGGGATGAGCAGGAGTTTGAGTTCTTTGTCGGCATCGTCGAGTTTGGTTTGCAGTGTTTCGAGTTCGAGCCGCGCCATCTCACGCATTTCGTCGTCGTCAGACGTGTCGAACAACTCGCGCGCGCCGGCCAACTCGTTCTTCAATCCCTTCCACGCCTGATACTTTTGGACCACCTCGCCGAGCGTGCGATGTTGTTTCGCCGCTTTCGCGTATGCGGAAGGGTTTGAAAGCAGCTCAGGAGACGAGAGCTCCTGCGTCAGGTCTTCGTACCTCTGAACAATCTGTTCGAGCTTGTGTAACATAGATACCTCACGAGAGCGGCGCGGGTAGCGGGTCGCCCGTTTGCGGCTCCAGCTTCAACGATTCCTTCAACGCTTCGATCGCGACTTCGAGTTGTTTGTCGTCGGGCTCCTGCGTCGTGATGTTTTGCAGCCACACGCCCGGCTTTGTCATCAGTTTGAAAAACCAACTGCTCTCCTTCTTCGCCGACAAGCGGATGATCTCGTACGACAGGCCAGCAACGAGCGGCATCAGCGCGAGGCGAATCAGGAAATTCAACAACAACGAATCAAACTTGATTACCGAAAACAAAATGATCGCTACCAGCATCACGACCATCAGAAAACTGGTGCCGCAGCGCGGATGCTGGCGTGGTTGCGGACGCGCGTTATCGACGGTCAAAGGCAGACCCGCTTCCCACGTGAATACTGTTTTGTGTTCGGCGCCGTGGTATTCAAACACGCGGCGGATGTCCTTCAAGAACGAGAAGCTGACGATCATGATCAGAAAGAACGTCATGCGAATCAGCCCGTCGATGAGGTTGAAGGCGACAGATGGTCGCACCGGATGCAGGTAAGTCTTCACTGTAGTCCAGGCGTCTTCGTACCACGCTTCGTTCGCTGGTTCCGAGGCAACGGTGCCGGGGGTAACCGGCGCGCTGACTGCGGCGGGCGCGGTGGCCCAACCAGCGGCGATGAAGAGCGCGTTTGTCAGCAAAAGCGGAGCGGCGACGAAGAGCAGGATGTTGAAGATCAGCGCGAAGACTATCGAACCAGCGGCCGCGGCCGTCGTTCCTTTCTTCAGCTCGTCTTTGGACCGCTTCTGAGTCGGAACCGGAAACAGCCCAGGGACGGCGCCTGTCAGACCTGCGAAATCTCCTTCACCCTCGATCACTGCGGGCGAAAGCGCAACCTTCACTTCTTCTGTCTTCGCTTCTTCGACTTCCGCAAACGCCTCGTTAGCAGAATAATTGAGCGCCTTGATTCCGAGACCCATCGATTGAATTAGCACCGCGCCGCCACGCAAGACCGGTAACTTCAGTATCGGATACTTATCGCTCCACTTGGGCAGGCGCGCGGCAGTGTTGACAATCGTGCCGTCAGCTTTGCGGACGGCGATGGCGTAGGCATTCGGAGTGCGCATCATGACGCCTTCGATAACTGCCTGGCCTCCGACGATCAGATCTCGTTCTGGTGTGCTCATATCAAAAGTCGAATTACGGTTACAAAAATGCCGGCGTTGGATGTAGTTCGCGGGCTGCGAACTACCGACTCACGCCGGCGTTTAAGAGTTGTGCTGGCTAATGCTGTGGAGTGGCGGCGGTTTCGGCAGCGGGTTTCTTGCCGTAGCGCTTGTTAAAGCGATCGACGCGTCCTGCGGTATCGACCAGCTTCTGTTTACCCGTGAAGAAGGGGTGGCAAGCCGAACAGATTTCGACGTGCAGGTCGCCCTTCTTGGTGGAGCGAGTCTTGAATGTCTCGCCGCACGCGCAGGAGACGGTAATTTCAACGTATTCGGGATGAATTCCTGGTTTCATTTCTTATCACTCTCTATAGGCGGCCCCCAGCCGCATTTTCAAACACGCCATGATAGGGTTCGGGGCGCAGGATCGTCAAGTTATGGACAGGATTTGCACGATTTTTCAGGATTTTCAAGATGCATCCTGTTAATCCTGCCCAAATCGTGTAAATCATGTCATACCGACTTCTTTTGAAGGGCGCTCTTAGTGTTTCTTTCCCAAAAGACACCATCAAGGTAACCCTGAATACTTTGATTCTCAGAAGCAAGCTCAAGGCGCTTCGCAGCCAAACAACAATAGGTTTCGTCGATTTCCACGCCGAGGTAGTGTCGTCCGAGCTTTTTGGCGACCACGGTCGTTGTTCCTGATCCGTTGAACGGATCGAAAACGAGATCACCCTCGCGCGAGCTCGCAAGAATCACTTTCGCCAGCAACTTCTCCGGTTTCTGCGTCGGATGATCTGTATTCTCCGGCATCGACCAGTACGGCACCGTCAGATCCGTCCACAGATTCGACGGATGTGTCAGCCGGAAACGCCCGTTTTCACTCTCCGTCCAATCTTTCGGCGCGCCGTTCCGATCGGTGTAAGGCGCGATCACCTGCCGCTTCAGCATCACGGCCTCGACGTCGAAGTAATAATCGTCACTAACCGTGAAAAACCAAATGTCTTCCGAACAGTTTTTCCAATTCGACTTCGCGCCGCGACCTTTTTCGCGCTCCCATGTGATCCTGTTCTGAGGAATGAAATACTTCTCGCCGACGCGGTGAATCGCAGCCGAGCAACGCCAGTCACCGCAGATGTAAACAGAAGCCGTGGGTTTGAGTACCCGGACAGTCTTCGCCAACCATGAATCGAGCCATTCCGCGTATTCGTCAACCGATGTTTTTCTGAATTTTCGATCGTTAAAACTCTTGTTCAGATTGTAAGGCGGATCGGCAAACATCAGATCGACGCACTGCTCAGGAATGTTAGGTAAGGCGGCAAAAACGTCCTGACACACGAGCTTATCGCGCAGATCATCAATGATTGCCGGAAAGTTTAGCTTCGCAAGAGCGGGCTGATAACGGGCAAGATCTTCGTCGGACAACGTCAGAGTTCTATTTGCAGGGGCGCGACTCATAGCAACAAAGCCGTAGATTACACAGTTCCTCGCAATCTGTGGATGGCTTTAAGAAAAAATTTGCTATAATCCGGTTTCGCTTTCATCTCTTATTCGCTGTAAAAGCAATGTTCACAACGGTTGTCTCCCCATCGTCGCGGAGATAATCTGACCGGTCTAATGTCAGAAGACACCAAGCAACCTGGTTCGGAAGAACCCACACCGCCGGGCGTCTCAGATGCTGAGGCGTCCGGCACGCCACCACCATCAGCAATTCCCCCCGCAGGTACGCTCGCCGGCGCCGACGCCGAAAAGGCGGCGATGGTCGAGCAGGCAAAGTCGCGCGTAGCCGCCGTGAAGGAGTCGTTGCAGGACCAGCCGCCAGCGGCAGGCGCGCCGAAACCTCCAGTCAAAAAGAAAGAAGAAGGTCCGAAACCTACCGATGCGAGCAGTCATCCGCTCGTCAAGAAACTGAAATCGCAGTTTGGCGAAGCTGTCGGTGACGCGTCCGAGTTTATCGGTCAGCTTTCGATTACGGTTGACGGCGCGCGCATCGTTGAGATCTGCGACTTTCTTAGACTCGATCAGGACACGCCTTTCAATTACCTTTCAGACCTGACGTGCGTGCACTACCCGGATCGTTGGGATGCGCCGTTCGAGATCGTCTACAACCTGTTTTCAATCCCGACAAATGAGCGGGTCCGACTGAAGGTTCGCACGAGTGACACGGTCTATAGCGTGACTGGTGTTTGGCCGGCGGCTAACTGGCTCGAACGCGAAGTGTTCGACCTGTTCGGCATTCGCTTCGCAGGTCATCCGGATCTGCGACGGCTGCTTTTGCCGCCTGATTGGGAAGGCTATCCGCTCCGAAAGGATTATCCACTGGAATTTGTGGAGAATGCCTGGACCGAACAGCACCTGCCGGTGATGTCTGAAGTGGAGATGGAGCAGTTGCACCAGCGGCGCGCTTACGGTCTCGAGATACTTTCAGTGCCGCAGGAACGCTTGATGCGCGAGATCTTTCGCGGCGGCAAGGAAGTCATGCCGAAAGATAAATGACACCAAAAGAGATCGCCACTCATTACGACGCAAAAGTCTTCGATACGGCCGATGCGGCCAAGGTGGCAGGGTTTGTTTTGACTGAAACTGCGGCGCCGCGGAACGTCTGGAACAAGGCGAGCGCTGCGAGTGCGATTGTGCTGAAGCTGGTTGAGCAGAGAAACAGTGGGGAAGCGGAAGAGATTGGTTTGGTGATCGAGCCGTTCCGCGTCACCGGATGTTATAAGCCAAAACCAGCAGAGGTCCCCGCAGCTTAGTTCAGAGTTCAACCTTTAGGTTGCTGTTGCGAACGGACAAGCTAAAGCTTGAACTCTAAACTAAAAGAAATATGCACCAGGTAGAGATCGCGACAACACAGGAAACGCTGCTCGACAGCCCAGAGATGGTGCTGAACATGGGGCCGCAGCACCCGTCCACACACGGCGTGCTTCGCGTGGTCCTGCGGCTCGACGGCGAAACCGTCATGGATCTCGATTGCGACATCGGTTACCTGCACCGCGGCATGGAGAAGATCGCAGAGAACCGGATGTACACGATGATCGCGCCTTACTGGGATCGTCTCGATTACATCGCCGCCGTCTCGAATGGCCTCGTTTGGGTCGAAACCGTCGAGCAGATGATGGGGCTCGCCGTTCCACCGCGCGCACACTACCTGCGCACGATTCTGACCGAGCTCAATCGCATCGCATCGCACCTGCTGTGGCTCGCAACGCACGCGCTCGACATCGGCGCCGTGACCGTCTTGCTGTGGGCTCTGCGCGAACGCGAAGAGATCTTGAAGATATTCGAGCGACAATTTGGCGCGCGCCTGACGTGTCACGCGTGGCGCGTCGGCGGCATGCCGAACGATGCGTACGACGATTTCAACAAAGACGTGCGCCAGTTCGTCAACAACTTCCCGAAGCGTCTCGACGAATACGAGACGGTGCTTTCCGAGAACCGCATCTGGTTGAGTCGAACCGTCGGCATCGGCGTCATCTCTGCTGAAGATGCGATTGCGATCGGATTGTCGGGTCCGGCCCTTCGCGGTTCCGGAGTCGCCTGGGACGTGCGAAAGTCTCGACCGTACGCCGCATACGCCGACATGGATTTCGATATTCCTCTCGGCGAGAACGGCGACACTTATGATCGATACCTCGTGCGACTGGAAGAGATGCGACAGTCCCGCCGCATCATCGATCAAGCGCTTGAAAAACTTCCCGATGGTCCAGTGAACGCGAAGTTGCCGAAGATCGTGAAGCCTCCTGCCGGCGATTACTACCACTCGATCGAAGGACCCAAAGGCGAGATAGGTTGCTACATCGTTTCCGACGGCAGCGCACAGCCCTGGCGCGTGAGAGTGCGTCCGCCATCATTCATCAACCTTCAAGCGTTGAAGCAGATGTGTGTGGGACACCTCGTCGCCGATGTGGTCGCGATTATCGGTACGCTCGACATCGTTTTAGGAGAGATTGATCGATAACCAACGATGATTCTTCTATCCCCTATAAACGTTCTCAACGATC
>JBIOUJ010000157.1:0-25723 GCA_044867025.1 Pyrinomonadaceae bacterium
AATCGTTGACCCACCCGCTACCGCAGGTGGTACTGACCCGGTCCAAGAGCGATTCCTGACTCTTGAGGCAAGCCTCGTTGATTCAGGTCACTACAGCATCACAGAAAAAGACGGAAGAATCTTCCAACGCCATATAAGCTAATTATGAACAATCATTTAGATCTTGACACTATGTTCGTTTGAGTTAGAATGGTGACCCAACGACACAAAGGTCCTGACATGTGCGCGGCGAGTTAAAGCCGGCACTTCACCCCACGCGGAAAGTAACAGAAATGGCTCAGCGAAATAGGAGTCGGTGAGAACGATGAGACATCAAACAGGTGCTTTCGAGTCTTTTACCACCGGAGTGCTGACGCTGGCACTTGTGTTTGCCACCGTCGCGCCGCCAATCGTCAGTGGTCACGTGGGCCGACCAACGCAATCACTACATCTGACAAAGCCATCCGTACCAAACCAATTAACCCAAAACAATTTGCGGCAGGCACACTCTGCCCAGACTTACCGCAAAGCCCCGATAAGTTTTGAAGTAAATGAGGGGCAGGCGGACCGATCCGTTAAATTTCTTGCACGTGGAGTCGGCTACCAACTCCACCTTACTTCTACCCAGGCCGTGTTGTCCCTCAACAAAGAGGCAGGAGGAAAGCACAAACAGGACGTTCGTTCGCGCCCAAACTCGCGGCGCTCGCCTGTTGGTGATGTGGTGAGGATGACACTTTTGCAAGCACGTCCGGATGCCACTGTGAGTGGCGAAGACGGGCTGCCTGGTAAGGTCAATTACCTGTTAGGAAATGATCGGAGATCGTGGCGCACCAATGTCGCCACGTACGGCAAAGTTAGATACAAAGATCTCTATCAGGGCATTGACCTTGTCTATTACGGCAACCAGCGTAGTCTCGAATACGACTTCCATCTAGCTCCAGGTGCAAACCCCGAAGATATTCGACTCGGGATCGAAGGCGTCAAACGAACAGAGATAGACTCGGTAACGGGCGATCTGATTATGCGCCTTTCGAGTGGCGAGATCATCAGACAACAGAAACCTGTCTTGTATCAGGAAATAGACGGCTTACGGAAAACGGTAGCGGGTCGCTTCGTATTTCGCGGACGCAACCAGATCGGGTTCGAAGTTGGCGCTTACGATAAGAGCCGTGCGCTTGTGATAGATCCAGTGCTGGTCTACGCGACTTATTTCGGCGGAGCCGGTGACGAATTTACTAGCGGCATCGCAGTCGATTCGGCGGGGAGTGTTTACGTTAGCGGGGGTTTTATCACGTCACCCGGTTTTCCAGTCACGCCGAACGCCTTTCAGAAAACGCAGAACAATTCGAACGGTAACGGTGAGGCCTTCATCACAAAGTTCACGCCCGACGGTGCAGGGATGGTCTACAGCACTCTTCTCGGCGGCGATAGCAGTGACTTTAGTACAGGCATCGGACTGGATCCTGCAGGTAACGCTTATGTCGTTGGTTTGACCGGCTCCGCCGACTTCCCCGTACGTAACGCGTTTCAGTCGATACTGCGCGGCTCCCTAAACGCTTTCGTTACGAAGCTAAATACGACGGGCAGTGACTTGCTCTATTCGACTTTTCTTGGAGGCACCAATTCTGATACCGGAGGGGACATCGCCGTCGACGCCGCTGGTAACGCGTTCATCTCGGGCGCCACGGGATCGGTAAATTTTCCGGTGACAGCGGGTGCTTTGCGAACCACGCATGCTCGATTGCTAAACCCAGTCGATGAGTGGGACGGTTTCGTGGCAAAGTTCAACACCAACGCAACAGGCGAGGCCTCGCTGGTCTTTTCAACGTTCTTCGACCCCGGCGCCTCCATAGCGATTGACGCGTCGGGTAACTCCTATATAACTGGTGACGCACGTGTGCAGAAACTGAATGCGAGCGGCTCCGCGCTTGTATATTCGTTCATCATTCCCGATACCACGACGGCAACAAACTCAAGGCTGCATACCACGGACATCGAGGTTGACGGGAGCGGCCAAGCCTACGTGACCGGCTTCGAAACTCGCTTCTTCGGTGAAACTGCGCCCAATCTCAAAATAGTGAATGGGTTTCAGCCGGCGTTTGGCGGAGGCTTAATCGATGGTTTTCTCGTAAAGGTGAACACAGCCGGAACGGCGTTGCTGTATTCCACCTATTTTGGAGGCACAAGTATAGATCTTGCAGATGCCGTCGCGGTGGACTCGAGCGGGCACGCTTACGTGGCAGGTGAAACAGCCTCGGCCGATTTTCCCACCCGCGATGCGTTCCAGACTATCAAGCATCCCGGAAGCGACCTCGACCTCTTCATAACTAAGATCGATACCAATGCCAGTGGAGCAAACTCGCTAATCTTCTCCACCTATTACGGGGGCAGCAAGTTCGATGAAGGAGCAGCCGGAGTCGCCATCGACTCAGAAGGGAACATCTACGCGACGGGGTTTGTCTTTAAGATTACAGTCCAAGGCATCATACACACGGGCAGGACAGGTACTAACGAGGAACCTATCATTCCCGACGATGATATTCAGACCGATCCTTTTATCCTGAAGATTGCTAACACGAGTTCAAACGTTATTCGGTTCGGCAGCGAACGCCTATCCGTTTCCGAGGACGCAGGTTCGTTCGAGGTGACAGTCGTGCGTGAGGGTGACTCGTCTGCGGCCGCGAACGTTGCCTTTGCGACTTTAGACGGCCGCGCTGAGGGTGGCTCAGACTACACATCAGCCAACGGCACGCTCATGTTTGCGCCGGGCGAGACAGCAAAGACATTCCGTGTCTTAATCACCGACGACAGTACGGCGGAACCAAATGAAACACTTTTCGTCATCCTGCGAGAAAACATCGAGGGGGTGGCACTCGCAGCACCAAGCGTCGTTGAGCTGACGATCATCGACAATGATGCTCCGGTGCAGTTAAGTAACAGCGCCTTCAGCGTGAGTGAAGGAGCAGGGTTCGCGAACGTGACTGTTACCCGCGGGGGCGACATCTCGGGAACAGCGACGGTGCTCTATTCGACGGCCGATACAGCCGGCTCGCAGACTTGTACGGTCGTCAATAACAAAGCGTCTGAGCGCTGCGATTACAGCACCGGTGTCGGCAGAGTGCAGTTTGGGATTGGTCAAACAACTCAGTCGATCATCATTCCCATCGTGGATGACGCACTCGTGGAAGGTGATGAGACCTTTACCGTCACTTTGAAGGAACCGGCAGGCGCCCAGCTTGGGACCGCGACTACGGCCACCATCACCATCACCGACAACGACTCGTCACCTGCTGTGCAGAATCCGATCGACGGTGTGAATTTCTTTGTCACCCAGCAGTACATCGACTTGCTGGGCCGCTTGCCTGACCCCCTTGGTTTCGCCGATTGGACCAATACGCTGGGCAATTGTCCCAACGGAGGTTTTGGTGAGTTTGATAATCCGCAATGCGATCGCGTGCACGTCTCTTCGGGTTTCTTCCTGTCCGACGAGTTTCGCGTGCGCGGCTACTTTGCCTACAAGTTCTATGAAGTGGGCTTTGACCGGCGTCCCACCTATGTCGAATTTGTGCCTGACATGGTCCAGGTGGGTGGCGCCCAGTCGCCCGCCTCAGAGGCGATCAGTAAGGCAGCCTTCACCGATGCGTTTGTGCAGCGGCAGGAATTCAAGAATCGTTACGATGCGTTGTCGAATAGTGCTTATGTCGATGCGCTGGCGACGAATGCCGAAGTGACGTTGTCAAACAAGGCAGCACTGGTTGATGCATTGAATTCAAGTCAGAAGACGCGGGCGCAGGTTCTGCGTGAGATCGTGGAGCTGCAAACGGTGACGGACAAGTTTTTCATTCGCGCGTTTGTGGCGATGCAGTACTTCGGGTATTTGCGACGCGATCCGGACCCGCTTGGCTACGACGACTGGGTAAGTACGCTGACAGCCAATCCGAGCAACTTCCGGCACATGATCTTCGGCTTTATCTATTCAACCGAATACCGCCAACGCTTTGGGCGGCCGTGACAACGTAAGGCTCCTTCACTCGTACCTCAGTGCCACCAATGGATCGACTTTCGTTGCTTTTCGCCCTGGGACGTAACAAGCAACTAATGTTACACCGGTCAGCAATGCAGCGATGATGACAAACGTTGCCGGGTCGGTTGGCTCGACGGCAAAGAGCATCGTCGTCATCAATCGCGTCAGCGCGAAGGCTCCAACCAAACCGAAACCAATTCCGATCATCGCCAAAATCATTCCCTCCCCGACCACCATTCGAAACACATCGCGCGATTGAGCCCCGATGGCCACGCGAATACCGATCTCGTGTGTGCGCTGCGTCACCGCGTAGGACATCACGCCATAAATACCTACCATTGCCAGTATGAGTGCGACCGTCGCGAATACCGTTAGCAACACCAGATTGAACCGTCGTCCGGAGTTTGACTCTGACAGAACCTGTTGCATGGTCTTCGACTCACCCAGCGGAAGATCCTTATCGATCGTTTGAATTTGATTTTTTACCGCACCGGCCAGACTCAGAGGTTCAGTTGCAGTGCGAACTACCAGACTCATCGATGAGGCGGGCACTTGAAGATAAGGAAAATAGACTTCGGGTTTCGCGGCGGTATCGACACCCAGTCGCTTTGTATCAGCGACTACGCCCACTATTGAAATCCACGACTCACCGTCGTCGAACGTTATCCGCTTCGCTATGGGGTCTTCGCCGGGAAAATAGATACGAGCCAGATCGTTGTTGATGATCGCAGCCCGTGGCGCATCGCTATTGTCGCGATCTGAAAAATCTCGTCCTTTCAACAAGGAAATGCCGAACGTACTGAAGTAGCCGGGGCTGACACTGCTCGTATTGATGATCATCTCTTTGCCGGCTTCCGGTTCCGGACGTCCTTCGATGCGGAAGTCGGACCCGGAGAGAGAGAGAGTAAGAGGCAGCGCTGTGGTCGCACCGGCAGATTGAACACCGGCGAGTGACTGAATCCGCTCCAGCGCCTGTTGAAAGAAGGCGGCCTGTTGACGATCCTCCGGATATGTGGAGGTCGAAAGATCGAGGGTTACGGTCAATACCTGATCGGGATTAAAACCGAGGTTTGTCTGCTGCAGCCTTACGAAGCTTTTGATCATAAGGCCGGCGCCGATTAGCAGCACCAGTGAAAGTGCTACTTCGACTGCTACCAACAAGTTTCGTGTGCGTTTGCCCGCAGCGCTTCCCATCGAGCCTTTCGAACCTTCTTTTAGCCCTTCGTTCAGGTTGGGCTTTGCGGCGTGAAGCGCTGGAACTAATCCGAAAAGAAGTCCTGTGATCAGCGAGATGGCGAGAGTGAAACCAAACACTGTGGCGTCAACGCCAACTTCATTGAGTCGCGGGATATTGTCTGGCGCAAGGGCCACAAAAAGATCAGTACCCCAATAAGCGATTAACAGGCCGAGGCAACCGCCGGCAAGTGAAAGCATGAGGCTTTCAGTAAGCAGCAATCGCACAATGCGCAACCGGTTGGAACCTAAAGCAGTGCGAATCGCAATCTCTTTCTTTCTCGCGGCTGCTCTCGCAAGCAAAAGGTTGGCGATGTTTGCACAAGCTATGAGCAGCATGAAAACGACTGCGCCGAGCAACACGAGTAAGGCTGGACGAATGTCCTTAACGGTCTGTTCCTGTGTGAGAATAAGGCTAACGCCGATACCGCTGTTGCCGTCCGGATACTGCTGCTCGAGGCGACGTTCGATCGCGGTCATCTCAGCTCGGGCCTGATCAATTGGTACTCCTGATTTGAGTCTGCCAATTGCGAAGAATGAGTAGTTGCCACGACGCGATTCGCCGGCTGTCGGCGCCAGTGGCACATACAAGTCAATGGGATCATTCAAGGCTTTGCCGAGATAGCCGAAGCCAACCGGAAATTGAAAGCTGGCAGGCATAACACCTACAACCGTGTAATTCTGGTTATCGAGTGTTAGTGATTTGCCTACAATTCCGGGATCCGAATTAAACCGACTTTGCCATAGGGCGTGCCCCAGGACCACAACGCGGGCGGCTCCCTCATTGTCTTCACCAGGTAGAAAGGCGCGACCGAGCAGCGGTGTCGCACCAACCAGCGAAAAAAGATTGGCTGAGGATCTGACGGATAGCAACCGGGCCGGTTCGCCTGCTCCAGTGAGGTTTAGATTTGTGAATGTATAGGCCGAGATTTGCTCGAAGGTCTGATTTTGATCTACCCAATCGCGCAGATTCGCAAACGAGACGGGAATCTGATAAAGGCCCCTGTCCGGGCTTTCTTCCCAGATAGTTACCAGACGACCAGGATCTTTGTATGGAAGCGGGCGAAGCAATACGGCATTAACTACGCTGAACATTGCCGTGTTAGCGCCAATGCCGAGGGCGAGCGTGAAGACTGCGATGAAAGTGAAGCTGCGATGCTTCAGCAGTGTGCGAAAGCCATAGCGCAAGTCTTGCAGCAAGTTTTGCACGGTTTCTCCTTGGTAATCTTGAAGTGCTGGATGGCACACAAGTTCAAAGCGCGTGCCAAGCCGTAGGCTCTGACACATCAAAGGACTTGTGTGATTTTTGCTGCGAGATGTTAGACGGATGTGTTAGCTCACCGTTCCCGCGATTTCGCTTGCGGGACTTGAAAATCCCACTTTCGAACGACGTTCCTATGAGGAAGGAGATTCGATTACCTGACCCAAGGTTCCGATTGTATTATTCTGAGCGAAGCGACCCTATTCAATTACTAAACGTTCGCTGCAACCAAACGCGATCGCTCCGATGGCAAACCTGAAGAAGTACTGGCGGTCAGTAAACGACCGTTACGGAACCTCGTAAGGACTTGTCGATCGGCAATTCGCAAGCCGCTGACTTATCATGGAGGAATTTGATGCGAGAAGATCTTGCCGCAGTCAACGTCACTCGGACCTATACGCTCGCCGCGTCAAACATCGCTATCTTCACCTTCATGCTGTTCTTTCTGTACCCGAGGTTCGAGAGCGGCAGGATCAATCCTGTGTTGTTCCAAGCCACACTGATAGCGATGGGCATTGCGACCTTCTCACTCGTGTTCGCGACGTTGCACTACTACCGGTGCTCGCTTGGCGACGGGGACGACATCGACAGGGCGTTGTACGCCCGGCGAGCCGATCGCTTCTGGCTTCTCGGTTATACGACGATGTTCCTCGCGCCAAGTCTGGTCCTGTTTCTGATTAGGCTTCGTATCGTCGCGTCTGTCTGGCTTGCCTTTTGGCTCGTGTACCTGTTCTTCGTGGCCCGGTACTTCCCTAGGATTCAGACGGCAAAGCGGGTGGGTTGATGATGAGCACGCGATATTATTATGGATTTTGAAGTCTCATGGTCCACCCACCCGCTACCGCAGGTGGTACTGACCCGATCCAAGAGCGATTCCTGACTTTTGAGGCAAGCCTGCTTGGAGTCTGTCGGAAAAACGCCGAAGGCGTTCGCTAATTTCAGCCCAGGGTTCAAGCGTAGCTGTTCATTATCATGACATCCTTTACACATCGTTATCATGAGAGCGGGCCTTTTCATTCTCCCCAAGCATTAGCTTGGGGGACACCGCTCCAGAATCGGGAAAACCATTTAAATGGTTTTCAAGAGTAGGAGACAACGAGGACCCCAAGCTAAAGCTTGGGGAGAATGAGAAAGGCCGCTTACAACCGGGTCGGGAAAACAAACTGTAAAGGATGTCATGATAATGAACAGCGTAGCGAGAACCCTGGGTAATCGAATCAAAATGTATTTTGAACCTTGCAGGGTTGAAAGCATGCGGTTGCCGTATTCCCAGGGTTGTCGCTCTCGCTCCAACCCTGGGCTGCAATTAGCGAACGCGTTCGGCGTTTCATGGATAACGAAACGCATCACTACTGGTCCTCTATAGGACCTGTGCACCGGGAATCACGTATGGCCTTACCTCTCCGCATACCGACTGGAGCGCCGGGAATCTACAAGCTTCCCGATTCGCCGCTTCGCGCGCTTACTGGCGTGCGCATGGACGTGTGCGCGTTTGCCGGCGTCGCGCCTCGTGGACCAGTGCGCGTTCCCGTCGTCAACGAAAAATGGCTTGACGATGTGCCGTGCGTCGAGCCGGCACGGCCGCGGCGTCGAACCGTCGCCGTCGCAATTGAGAGCTTCGACGATTATCGCCGCATATTTGGCGGCTTTGAAGGTCCGGGTCTGTTGCCTTACGCGGTCGCTGCGTTTTTCGAGCAAGGCGGACGGCGAGCTTACGTCGCGCGGATTGTCACCGAGTCATTTGACCCTGCAAAGAACGGCGATGCTAAAGGTGTTGTTCCCGGCGCGAAGATGCTGGCGACTGAGCTCACGCTGCATGCGCGCAACGAAGGCACGTGGGGCAACCTGCTGCAAGGCTCGCTCGATTTCACAGTGACGCCGCTCTTCTTCGAGGAACCGACACTCAGTGGATTGAGCGTCGATCAGAACGTCACGCTTCCGGTTGGCACGTTGCTGCGTTTGACTCTCACAGACACGCAGCGTGTTTTGCGATTCGTCGTCAGTGTAGATCGTGTCAATCGTGAAAACAGTGCGGGCTTTGTCTGGCAAGCCATCTTCGATCAAGTCTTACCAGCAGACATCGACACGGTCGAAGTCGTCGAAGGCGTGCTTAATATCGACGATGGTGACGGGCGGAAAGAACGACACGAGCAGCTCGGCCTTTCAGCATCTCATCCACGCTGGATGGCGACCGTGCTTTGCTACGAATCGGAACTCGTCTATCCGGATGCGAGTTGGAGTTCCGGATTCATGATGCCTGACACTCCCGATCTGATCTCCGCAGGAAACGGAAACTCGTTCGAAGGCGGACTCGATCGCTACGCGGACATTTCTCCGGACGATTTCTTTGGTACATGGACGCTGGGCGATGAAGAACCGGGCGACGGTGTACACGCATTTGTAAACCTGTCTGATCTTTCGATCGTGGTGGTCCCGGATCTCTACTCGCCTGCACAATTCGTGGAAGATAAAGAAGTCGTCGACGAATCACTCGGGGGCGCCGAATTCGAGACCTGCGTAGACCCGCCGGAGAAACCGAAACAGACTCAACACTTATACGTTCTCGAGGGCCTTCGTTTGGATCCGCGTGTGCTTTCGGAGCGCGAACAGATCATCGGATATCAGAAACGGCTCGTAGAGCTCGCGGAGATTCTTCGCTCTTTTATCGTCCTCATCGATGTTCCGCCCGGCTTGAATCAACACCAGATACTCGCGTGGCGCGCGCGGTTCGATTCGGCTTTTGCTGCCGCTTACCATCCGTGGCTAAAGGTCTCGAGACGTGACGACAGTCGCGATGCGCTGTTGCCCGTACCGCCTTCCGCGGTCGCCGCAGGTGTGGTTGCCCGGCAAGAGTTGGCGTTCGGCGTACCGCATGGTCCAGCGAATGTGATCGCAGCCGAAGTGATCTCATTGAACGACGTGGTGTCATCCGCGCGTCACGATGAACTTCACCCGCAGGGAATCAACGTCTATCTACGCGAACATGCCGGCATTCGACTGACGGCGGCTCGAACGTTGAGCCGTTTGCCGCAGTTCCGGCAGTTAAGCGTGCGTCGTTTGCTGACCATGATCAAACGCGCGCTCGAGCAACAGATGCAGTGGATCGTGTTTGAACCAAACAACTCGGCGCTGCGCCTTGAAGTGCGCTTCATGATCCGCGGCTACCTGCGACAGCTTTTTCGCGTCGGCGCATTTCGCGGCGCAACCGAGGAGCAGGCGTTTTTCGTCGTCTGCGACGACACGAATAACTCGCGCGCAACGATGGACGAGGGAAAGTTGATTGTCGACATCGGCGTCGCTCCAGCCGAGCCGCTGGAATTCATCGTGTTGCGTCTGGCGCGCGATGCAGATGGCACGCTGACGCTGAAGGAGAAATGAACTAATGGCCGATCAACTACTCAGATCGTTTCGCTTCGAGATCTCGCTGCGCAAGAGCGAGAGCGTTGAGTCAGGCACGCAGACGCCGAGTGATTCGCCTTCGGGGACAGAGCTCGGCGACGGCGCGTTTCAGGAGTGTTCGGGTCTGGATATCGAGATGGATGTTCAGGAGTACCAGGAAGGCGGGCGCAACGACGGAATCATCAGGCGCGTCGGCCGTGCGAAGTACAGCCCGATTATTTTGAAGCGGGGAATGTTCTATCCGTCGAGCGGTAGCGCAAATCGCGATCTGTGGATGTGGCTTCAGGGAATCGTTTCCGGCGAACGTCCGGTCCCGCGTTACGACGGCATGATCAAGGTTATGAGCAAAGGTGAAGACGTTTCCGCCACGTGGGTCTTCGATCGCGGATTACCGATGAAGGTCAGTGGGCCACAATTAAATGCAAAGACCGGTGAAGTCGCGATTGAAGAGCTGCATATCGCACACGAAGGACTTCGGCTGGTGGAAATTTAAGACTCGCTCGCAGTTGAGAACCTATGGAATTGCAAAAGGCAATGATTGCGGAACTCGACGGGGACACTGAGAAAGACTCGTTCCCGGTCCAGTTCAATCCAACCACGCTGCGGTTGACGCTGACCAACCGCGTGGAAGGTGGGGAGACGCAGGGCAAGCAAGTGCGGCAACACATGGGCGCGAGCTCGACCACGCTCAATCTGGATCTCGTCTTTGATACTGCCGACGAAGGCACGACAGAGAATCCGCGCTCAGTACGTGAGAAGACCAGGCAGTTGGAGAAGTTCCTTGTTGCGAAGGGTGAAGGTCAACAGCAAAACGCGCCACCGAGAATTCGTTTCACGTGGGGAGATCTGATTGTCGAAGGCGTGGTCGAATCGATGACCATCGACTTCGAACACTTTGCCGCGAATGGCGTTCCGTTACGCGCGAAAGTTCCGCTCTCAATTAAAGGACAAGATCGCGAGAACGAGATAAAGGGCGCCGACGACAACCGCGCCGGTGCACCGGCGCCAGGTGGTGCTCCCGCCGGCGGACTCGGAGGCGGACTCGGCTTAGGTGCTTCGGCTGGAATCGGTTTCGGCGCTTCGCTGGGAATTGGTTTTGGAGCGTCCGTGGGGATTGGGCTGAGCGCTTCCGTGGGAATCGGGATCGGCGCGTCGGCGAGTGTGGGTGTCGCGCTTGGTGGAGAAAGCGCGGGTGAGTTTGCGGCGCGAGTCGGAGTCGATCCGGCCGCGTGGCGTGGTCTACAGATCGGTGGTGAGAGTTCGCTGTCACTCTCCGCGGGAGTTGAAGTTGGGTTCAATACGAATTTGAGTGCGAGTGCGGGGCTCGGGGTCACGGTTGGTTTAGAAGCGGGTGCAAGCGCGTCGATCGAACAGTCGTTTGGCCTGGCGCCGAGTGCGAGTTTGAATGCGGTTTCCGGTGTTGGAATCGGGACCAACCTGGCTTCGGGTTTTGCGCTCTCTTCCGCGGGTGGAGTGCGAGCGGCGATCGAAGCGGTTCAATCGTCAAAGAATGAGTCGGCGGAGCAGAAGGCGCGTGCGGCTTTCAAAGCTCCGGTGAAAGCGTTGCCTCCTGCGACCCGCAGCAGCGCTCCAACTAAAAGCACTTCGACACCGTCAACCAGTGTTCCCGCCGCGCAACCAAAGTCTCCCGAACAAGCACGGCCACCGCTCATTCGAACCGGTCTGCCTGGTCCATCTGCGCAGCAGGCCGCGCCAGCCGCACCGCGTCCGCCACGCGCGGATCCGCGTGCGAGCTCATTCGGTTTCGGCGTGCCGTTGCGGGTGACGATTGGTGCGGCGGCAGACATGCGTTCCGAATCGATCCAGGGGGCGGTCGCAATAAAAACGCGGATTGACACTGGTGATCCGCCGCTGACAAACGATCCGACCAAGCCCGCCTGGATCGCCTTACCAGCACGGGACCCAGGACGAACAGCCGCCGACAAACTTCAAGGCAAGCTCAAGCCGCTGCGGCCGTGTGGCTGTGCGGGGCGCTGTAAACATTGAGGGGGCGCGATGGGTGTTTACGTTGATGAAATGGTTTCAGAAGTGACTGGCGAAACTGATTCGCCTGCTGCCGGTTCGCCGAAGCCGGTGAGATGGGAAGAACTCGCACGCATCCGCGAGGCGGAAGCGCAGATCGCGCGCGATCGATTCCGCAGAGCTGCTGAAGGCTACGATGACTGAAGCATTACTCACTTACGCCGGGCCGGTGTTCGAGATTGACGACGACGTCAAAGCTGATTTGGCGCGCGATATCGTCCGGCTCGAAATCGAGGAGACCACAGCAGGACTCAAAACGCTGACCGCATACCTCGTCGCACAAGGAAGAGCAAACGCTTCAGGCGAACAAGAGCAACTTTACCTCGACGGATCGGTTGTGGATTTCGGCAAGAAGATCTCGGTCGTGCTCGGCGCAACGCCGGCCGCACACAAAGTCTTTAGCGGTTGGATCAGTGGTCTCGAAGCCAATTTCCAGGAAGGCAAAGACCCGGAAGTCGTAGTTTTCGCCGAAGACAAGTTAATGAAACTGCGTATGACCAGGCGGATGAAGACTTACGAGAACATGAGTGACGCCGATATCGCGAGTGCCATCGCAGCCGAGCATGGACTGACGCCCGCGGTCGATGCCGATGGACCAACTTACGACGTGGTCCAACAATGGAACCAGAGCGATCTGGCGTTTCTGCGTGAGCGTGCAAGAGAGATACAGGCGGAGATTTGGGTCGAAGACGAGACGCTCCACTTCAAGTCGCGCAGCAAACGAACCGCAACTGAGCTGACACTAGTCCAGGGCAATCACCTGGTTTCCGTACGCGCCCGCGCGGACCTGGCTCATCAACGCACCAAAGTGAAGGTCAGTGGCTACGACGCGGCTCAGCGAGAACACATCGACGAGGAAGCCGGCGGTGATGCGATTCAGGCAGAAGTCTCAGAGGGAATGACTGGTCCAGCAGTGCTGGAACGAGCTTTCGGCGAACGAGTTTCGTATCGCGTTCGCGAAGCGCCTTTGAAATCCGGTGAGGCGTCGGATCGCGCGCGCGCCGAGATGCTGCGTCGCGCGCGTGCGTTCGTCACGGTTGTGGCGACGACGCGTGGCTCAGCCGACATGGTGGTGGGTAGCAAACTGAAGCTTGAAGGTACGGGCCATCCGTTTGAAGGATCCGGTTATTACGTGACGCGTGTTTGTCACACATACGATTCCTCGGGCTTTCGCACGCACTTCGAGGCCGAGCGGGCCACGATCCAGGAGGGACCTTGAGCCAGCTAATCGAGGCATTCAGGCCAGACGGCGACTCGTCGCGTTACTTCGGAGTGTTTCCGGCAATCGTCACCGACATTGTCGATCCGGAAAAGCTCGGCCGCATTCAGATCAAGTTTCCGTGGCTTGGGGGTGATGGTGATTCGGTGCGGTCGTGGGCCACGTTGCTCTCACCGTATGCCGACGACGATCAGGGTTTTGAAGTTCTGCCGGCGGTTGATACCCAAGTCGTCGTCGCGTTTGAGGCCGGCGATCTGCGGCGGCCTTACATCATCGGCTCCGCGTGGAACGGTAAGGAAGCGATGCCGGAGGCGCCGGCTGCGCCGAATAACAAGAGGCTGATCAAGACGCGCGCCGGCAGCCTGCTCGAGTTTGACGACACCGACGGTGCATCGAAAGTGACTCTCTCGATGAAGAGCGGTCACAAGCTGGTGTTAGACGACGCTGCGAAGGAAGTTAAGTTCGAGCATTCCAACGGCTGCGTGATCAAGTTCGACGGTAGCGGGAATGCAACGATCACGGCGAAGGGAAGCATGACGATTAATGCGCCTTCAGGTCTGACAGTCAATTCGCCGACGTCGACGTTTTCCGGCGCGATTGTTTGCCAGCCGCTGACCGCAACCGCGATCACGTCGCCACTTTACTCGCCGGGAGTCGGAAACGTTTGGTGACGGTTTAAGCCGCAGATTTTCGCGGATGAACGCGGATCAGATCGGCGATCATCCGCGAAATCTGCGGCTCAACCTGGTGAATTTATGAACGGAAATCACGAGTGGAAATTGGTGGCGCCCTGGTATCGCTGGCAGCGTCAATTCGACGCCGATGGCGTGAAGCCGTGGCAGACGCGCCCAGTCTTCCAAAAGTTTGACCAAAATGAGTTCGTCAAAATCTTCACCAACGATCCGCAGCGCTCGCTAAAGTTTTTGCCTATTGACGACACTGTTTTCAACACCAGTCTCAAGCGTCTCGATACCGTTGCAGCAGGACCGCTCCTGGGACGTTTCACCGGACTTTACGCGCCCAAGGGCCCTGAAAAGGGGGACAAACCGCAACACGCACACGAAGCGCTCATGGTGCCAACGGGAGTTCTGAAACTTTATTTGCCAACGCATAAACGGTTCTATCTCGTCGTCTGTGAGCTGCATTGCTACGTCGCCGGTTTCCCGATGGTGACAGCCGATCAGGTTTGCCAGTCGGGATTCGTCGTTCGGCGCCGCGTAACGAACATTCCTCATGCAAAGGTGAAAACAGCGAAGAAGGAATTCGACAAAATTCAGACCGCGCTCAACGCAATCAACGCCGAGATCGGTTATTGGATGGAAACCGCCCCTGCCACTGGTCGAAAAGCAAAGCAACGCACGCTCGCAATACAAAAGGCCAAAGAAAACGGAACATTTACAACGACGCTGAAAGACCTGGAGCTGAAGGCTGCACAGCAGCAACAGAAACTTGCCAACTGGAAAAAAACATTCGGCGTGACGTCCAGGCTTGAAGGATGGATACCCGAGTTCATCGCACAGGCGGGCAACGCGAAGAAGCAACCGTTGGAAAACGTTGGCTCGTGGCAGCAGGTTGAAGAAACACCACAGCAAACCAAGCACGAAGAATTTCCTCGTGATGAAGCATTCTTTCCTCTGTTTGCGCTCTTCCCCGATCCAAACATTCCCAAGCACTCCGCTCGCGGTAAAAACATGTATTTCGGAGTGGTTCCAACCAGCAGTCTCGACACCGATCAATTCGGCGCCGCCCGTTTTGACAGTGATGCGACTTACGAGATTCGCTGCTTTGTGCGCCGCCACAAAGAGGGTTGTCCGCGACTCGACAAGACTCCCGACTGTCATGGTCCACTCACTTGGAGTGAACCGACCGAGATCTACAAACTCGCTTCAGCAACCGACCTGCTAGGCACCGCCAATCGTCCGATCACGATCAGAATGCCGGATCTTCCTGAGCTGGCGGCCCAGGTGGCTGCTCTGCCGGCCAGCAAACTGGCGCCGGTGCGCGTCGAGAAGCCGCAGAGCATGAACTTTGATATCGACGAGGACGGAAACGCGACCGGCGGCGGCATCGGTGGATTTCAAATCTGCTTCTTCTCGATCCCGCTGATCACGATCATTGCCATGTTTGTGCTCCAGTTGTTTTTGCCGATCGTAGTCTTTCTGTTTGGCCTCTTCTTTTTATTGGCACTGAAACTTTGTATTCCGCCGAGTTTTTCTGTTGCCGCCGGAATCGATCTATCGGCAAAGCTCGAGGTGCTCATGCCGGCGCTCGAGTTCGACGTGAGTATCGACGTCGACACATTTGATCTTTCCGCCGGGCTCGGTTTCACGGCTGGTGAACTCAGCGGCGCCTTTGAATTAGGGATTCCCGACGAACATGGCATCACCGACCCCGACTCCCCGCCTCAACTGAGCAAATTCAGCAATACGGCGCTGCTGCCGATCGGCGAGAAAATTCACGAAGCGAAGTCACTTGTGGGTGAAGACGGGAAGCCGAAGCCCGAAGCCGGCGTGGATATCACCGCATCCGTCGAATACGAACCGCGCGTGGAGGTGAAAGTCAAATGAGCACGTTGACCTTCCTCGGGCGCGGCTGGAATTTTCCGGTCAGTCCCGACGAGCGCAAGAAGAATCTCGAATACACCGGTGGACCAGAAAAGGTTCGACAGGCAATTCAGATCATTCTCGACACCGATCCGGGTGAAAGAATCATGCGGCCGGATTTTGGCTGCGGTTTGCGTCGCTATTTGATGAAACCGAACACGACTGCGACGAGGGCGCTGATTCAGCGCGAAGTTGGAATTGCCCTGCGCGCGTGGGAGCCGCGGATTGACGTGCAAGGCGTTGAAGTGACGCCCGGCGAGGATCCGTCGCTGATCCTGATCGAGATTTTTTACACCCACAAACGGGATGGTCGAAAGGGTAATTTCGTCTACCCGTTTTATTTGGAAGCCGCTGATTTTCGCGGATGAATCTGCGGTTAATGTTTAACTTTTAGAGCAAAGCCATGCCGATCCCCAATCCGATCCTTGACGATCGCTCTTACCAGCAATTGCGGGATGAGTTGGTACGGCGTATTCCCGTTTACACGCCGGAATGGACGGACCACAACGCGAGCGATCCAGGCATCACGCTGATCGAGTTGTTTGCGTTTCTCGGCGAGAACCTGCTCTATCGTTTCAATCAAATCCCCGAAGCTGCGCGACTCGAATTCCTACGCCTGCTTCAGATTCCGCTGCGGCCTCCAGTTGCGGCACGCGCGCTGATCACAGTCTCTACTGACAAGCTCGTCAAAGACGTCAAACAGAAATGGACCGGACAGATCGTGCCGCTCCAGTCTGAACTCAAGGCCGGGGCACTTCCTTTCGAAACGCAGAGCGAAGTCGTTGCCTGGCCCATCTCCTTCGTGACGATGGGACGCATGATTGCGCCCAAACCGGACCAGCAGCAGGAACCGGAAGCATTCGAGTTTGCAGTGCGCGCTCTTGACGCTGCGAACCTCGCACCCATCGACACCGCCGTCTTCTACGAAAGCAAAACCGTCGATATCAACGACCCGCCCGTCGATTTGGATGGAACTGTTGACCGGATGATCTGGATCGCAGTGCTCAACGAACTGAAGAAGAGTCCGGACGACAAGATCACCGACATGCGTGAGTTCTTTGCCGATGCGCTGATCAATATCGGCTTCATCCCCGATCCGATCTTCGAATCGATGGAGAAGGTACCGGCGTGTCCCGGCGCAAGCACTTCGCCTAAGGCGCCGGCGGTTGAATGGCAGGTTTCAACTGGAGAGATCAAAAACGGCCAGCCGCAATATCGCAGAGTCATGGTGGAAGGCGATACCACTTTCGGACTCAAGCAGGAAGGCGTCGTAAGAGTTCGTCTGCCAAAAGCGGCCGACAAGTTTGGCTCATTCGTGCCTGACGATCTCGACAAACTCGGCACGGGCCAGTTTCCGCCGGCGCTCGACGAAGAGAAAGAGAAGAAGCTGCTGTGCTGGTTGCGCGCTTTCCGGCACGACGGCAGCGGCTTTGGGAAAGTGCTCTTCGTGGGCGCCAATGCAGCGGAAAGCGAGCAATCGAAAAAGGCGCGCGTTGAGTTTCTCGGGACCGGCAATGCGCAACCTGATCAGCGTTTTCACGTGGTCAACAAACCAGTGCTCGCGCGCACGCTCAGAGTCGAGGTGGAAGAGGGTCAACGCTGGATCGAGTGGAAGGAGACAGACGGTTTTCATGCGAGCCAGCCCGACGATCGTCATTTCGTCGTCGATCTCGAAGCGGGCGAAGTGCGTTTCGGTAATGGATTACAAGGACTGCCGCCGCAGATTGGCCAGAGAATTCGCGCGCGTGAGTATCGTTATGGTGGCGGCGCCGAAGGAAACGTAGCGCCGAAAGGAATCTCCAAACTCGTCGCGTTTCCGGATCTCAAAGTTGAGAATCCGTTGCGCGCGCGCGGAGGTGCGGCTGCTGAGTCGATCAGAGAAGGACTCAGTCGCATACCCGGCGAATTGCGTCGCCGCGATCGTGCGGTGACGGCTACTGACTTCCAGGAACTCGCGCTCGCAACACCCGGAGCCGATGTGGGCCGCGCTGAATGTCTGCCGCGGTTTCATCCGCCCACTAAGAAGTCGGAGGCTGCTGGAATCGTCAGCGTTGTCGTTTGGCCGCGCGAGGATCCGGCTCATCCCAATGCACCGTTGCCCGATCGAACTCTGTTACGTGCTGTTTGTGAGTGGCTCGATCAGCGGCGACTGGTGACGACCGAGTTGTACGTGATCCCTCCGACTTATCGACAGGTTGCAGTCGTAGTCGGATTGCAGGCGAAGCAGGGTTACGGAATCGAAGCCGTGCGTCACTGGGTGGAGCTGGTGCTCCGGCAATATCTCGCGCCGCTGCCGCCTTATGGACCAGAAGGCCAGGGCTGGCCGTTGGGCAGACGCGTACACGGTCCCGAGCTCGAGGCCGCTGCGTTGCAGGTTGAAGGTGTTCAGTTCCTGACTGATCTAAAAGTCGCGGGCTGGAACGGAACAAAGTGGGTGCAGGGTTCGGTGGAGTTGAAGAAGTATGAAGTGCCTGAGCTCGTTGAGATCACGGTGGTTGAAGGACCACTTGGTCCACTTACGCCGGGACAAAGCGTCGCGCCGCCGCCGGTGTCGAATCAACTCGTTCCCATCCCGGTTATCAGGGAGGAGTGCTGAGCATGCCCGCACCGCGTCCATTCGCACTCATCCGAACGCGCGACCAGTGGCTCCGTGCGTCGCACAACAACACGGCGCTCGAAGGCGAAGTCGTGCAGCTCTACTGGACCGACGACAAGTCGCAGGGCAGTGGTGCGAAGGAAGACTTCACAGAGCTCGGCGGCGGGTTGGCGTTTGACGAGTACTGCCGACTCTACCACAGCATACCCGAAGAAGGCCGCGTGGAGAGGTTGCATTGGGCGTTACACGATCCGTTGAAACCCGCGAGCGATCAGAAAGCACCGGTAGATCTGTTTGAAACTGAAGTCGACGACGAGTTTGGTGATTTTGTTTTATCGGGAGAGCAGCCTGCTCAGCTACTTGGACCAGCCGGATTAGCAGTTGACGATGACGGGCGACTGTTCGTCGCCGAGTCGGGCGCGAAGCGCATATTGGTTTATGACTTGCGGTCAAACCGTTTACTGCGACGCGTACAACTGCCCGCGATGCCGGTTGACCTTGTTGCTTCCGGCAGTACAGTTTATGCGCTCCTGACGTCGCCGTTCGGTCTGATCAAACTCACTGCGCGAACTGATCCGCAGGCGCTCGAGTTGCCACCGGAGATCATTGGACCATCACGTCTTGCAATCACGCCTGAAGGTGAATTGTTCGTGCTCGAGAAAGCGGGTACCGCAGATGCACGCGTGGTGCAGTATCGCGGTGCACGCGAGATCGTCAAGGCGCCCTTTGCGACTGATATTGAATTTCAAACAGCGGCTCCATGTATGCCGTTGGTGGTGGCGCGTCTTCCAGGCGACGACTTTCTACGCTTCTGCATCGGCGAGAATGATGTTTCTGAAATACCGCCGTTGAAAGCGCGTGGTTACGACGGTCTTGGCATCGTGAACACTCCTGACGGGCGCATTGGTTTCTGGACCAAGTCGGGTTTCCGTCACGCAGTTGCGGCTCGATTGACCTATCTAGCTGCCGGCAGCGTCACGACGTTTCAACTCGACAGTAACGAGTTTCATACCATCTGGGGCCGGCTCTTTCTCGATGCGTGCATTCCGAAGGAAACGAATGTTGTGGTCCGCTGTATCACTGCTGACGAGCCGCCGGTCGACGCTGAGATCGAGAGAAAACCGCCGGCAAATACAACCGATCCGCATTTCACGACACCGCCGCTCCCGCCACAGTCGCTCGCTAAACTGCTCGAACAAACTCCCGCGCAAGCGTTACATCGCCGCGAGACGGGCCGCGAGCTTCCATGGGTGCGGCTCGCGGCGAACGATTCGTTCGAGACGTACGAAGTTCCTGTCATTGCTGAACCTGGTCGCTATCTCTGGGTGCGGATCGAATTGAGCGGAAACACGCGCACCACGCCTCGCGTGAGAGCGTTACGAGCGGAGTATCCGACCCACGATTATTTAAGACGCATACCGCAAACGTTTTCGCGTGACGAGCAGGTCGCAAGTTTTCTGCGCCGCTATCTCGCGATGTTCGAAGGGATGCTGGGTGAGCTCGAGGCAGAGGCTGACGCGCGTGCGACGTTGCTCGATCCGCGCAGCGCGCCTGCGGAGATCCTTCCGTGGCTCGCAAGTTTTATGGGGCTGGTGCTCGATGAACGAATGGCGCGCGCACCCCGACCCGGCGGACGAACGGAAGACGTGCGGCGCACGCTCATCGCTGAAGTGAGCTGGCTATTCCGTTTTCGTGGAACAGTTGCGGGGTTGCGTCGCTTCGTCGAGATCTATCTTGGTACACAGACGATCATCATCGAGAAGTTTCGTCTGCGTGGACTCGGCGATGCGATGCTCGGAGATGCTGGAGGATTGATGTCCAGTTCGATCGTCGGCGCCGGGTTTCGCGTGGGTGGCACAGTCGGTGAAGAGGAGTCGCAAACACTGAACTCCACGAGTGAAGACTTCTTTGCCACGCATGCTCATCGTTTTGCGCTGATCATTCCTGCTTCGCTTACTTCAGAACAACAGGAAGTTGTGCGCTGGATTCTGGAACTGCATCGACCGGCACACACGCTTGTCGAGGTTTGCACGGTCGGGGCCGGTATGCGCGTTGGGAGTGGATTGCACGTTGAGCTGACTTCGATTGTTGGGCGCAGTGGTGAGTTTATGCAATTGCAACTGGGGAATTCGCGGATTGGTCGCGGAACGATCGTGGGTACGCCGGAAGCGGGTACGACGATCGGCAGTGGGCAGGTTGGACACGATACGCGTGTCGGTTGAGGCTGAGGAGGCCATAAAAAGGCGCAAAGGTATGCCTGAAGTGAGGGTTCGCAAATTGGAGACGCATTACCGCCTTCCGCATTCGGCGCGAGCGGAGCGGCGGCGTCTCGACGATTTGAGGACAGCGGTCCTGGACCAGGCATTTACGCTGGCGATCGAAAAGGCGGGTCTGAGCGACGATGCCGAACTTTGTATACGAGATCTGTTAACGACGGTGTCGTTGCGGCTTCAGGGAACGGATCGGGCGCTTGTCTCTCATTGGAGCGCGGTGATGGCCGAAGAGATTCTCCACGCGATTAGTAACAGTTCGACGTCGAGAGCGGTGGTCTATCAGTCGCGCAGGCACGCCGTCGCGGATTTGGCGATTAGTGTGGCACGCAGTGATTTCCGTCGCGTGTGGGCGTGGAGACAGCTTGGATTGTGGCAGTCGAAGATCGCGGCGAGTGAGAGTCAGAGAGTTTCTGAATTGGTCCGTGCGCTTTGCAGCGAACGCGGGATGATTGTTCCGACACTTCGTGTTTTGGCGGAAGCGGGTTGGCTCTCGCGTATCGCCGAGCGGTTGACTGAACGGCATTGGGAGACACTGGCATCGACTGTTCTGTCCGCGGCTGGAGCAGATTCTTTATTCAGCCAGTCCGAGGCTGGGGCGGATCGTTTACTGGGTGAATTGGCGTCGATAGCGCCGGATCGTGTGCTGCGTGAAGCCGACCGAATCATCAACCGTTCGTCACTCGTGCGCGCGCTCGCTGCGTCGCGTGTGTTAAGTGAGGCGAGTGTTTCGGTTCGTCGATCGATTGCTGCGCTTGCGGTAGCTGAGGTTGAACCGGCGTTGCTACGAACCGGAACCGCAGCGGCGGTGATTGAGATCATCGTCGACGCCTGCACGGAATCTCTACTAGCGACCGCCCAGAGTGCCAACAGTGAAGATCCGCGTAACAGCACCGCAAACTCATTCAGTCGAAAAGAGATCACATTCCCACGCGCAGAATCTGAAGCTACGACATACGCCGCGGATGGCGCGGATGTATCCGCGGATCATCCGCGTGAGGCTGCAAGCCTTGCAGACCGTGTCGCGGAAGCCAACGAGAAATCACAGCCGATCGATCTACGCGAGCGTGCCTTTACGCGTTGGGGTGGTCTGCTGTTTTTATTTGCGGTGTTTGAAGACCTCAACCTGGTGGAAGTGATCCTCGAACATCCTGTCCTCCGGGAACGGCCGTTCACCTGGGTGCTTCATCAACTCGCAATGACGATCGCTCCTGTATCTCCAGACGATCCTGCCGCATTAGCCTTTGCGGGATTGTCACCCGACACCAGATTTAAACCGCAGATTTTCGCAGATGAACACGGATCTGATCCGCCTTCATCTGCGGAAATCTGCGGCTTACGTGAGTTGGCAGCATCGATGATCGATCACTTGTCGTCCTTCCTCGTTTTCGATGAGGAGCCGCCCGCGTCTTTGATCGAGTTTGTTTGTCGTCGTCGTGCCGAGATCGTCGCTGATCCTGGTTGGATTGAAGTCCGCTTTTCGCTCGACGAAGTCTCGACGGAGATCCGGCGCGCGGGATTGGATCTCGATCCCGGTTATCTGAGCTGGTTGGGAATCGTCATGAGGTTTGTTTATGAGTGACGTGGTAGTAAAAGCAGAAGTAAGCGAGCGGCTGTCGCTCGAGACGGGCATTCTTGCCGGTCGACTCGCTCGCTTCCTCGTTACTGCTCTGCCGTCGAGTGACAACGCGCTTCAGAGTGGTCTCGGATTTTTGCAGGCATTCTTCGAATCGGTCGCGGGTGGCCGACCGCTGGAATCTTTTTCACGCAATCCGCTCGATCGTGCGCCTGACGGCGAGGAACATCCACTCGATCGCTTGGCCCATTCACTATCGCTGACTCCAGAAGAGATCGAACTCCTTCTGCTCGCCGGCTTGAGTGAAGAACATGAAGGATTAGCTGCCCTGCTGCGCAGTTTGCATCCGTATGCTGAATCGCGCGCAACCGTCGGCCTGGCCGCTCAACTGCTTCACGGCGACCTCACTAACCGGCGCGTCTTTCGCAACACGATTCAATCGAGCGTGCTGCTGAAGAGCAGAGCGTTACTTTTGACTGGCGATGGCCCGCTCTTCGAACGCTCGTTGCAGCTTGCTGAAGGACTGTGGTCCGTACTTCACGGCATCGACGTTTGGCCGTCCGCCGTACGCACACCGGAAGCCGCTGTCGCAACTGTCGGTCTCGAAGAATGGTTCGAAACAACTGCGGCCAAGCGCGCTTTGCTGGCACTCAGCCGGCGTGAGCCGTGCACGATAATCATTGCAAACGAAAACGAGGAGACGGCGTTTCATCGTGCGCTCGCACTCGTCGCTCACGCGGGTGCGAATCCCGCCGGCATCTTGTTGCCGGCGACGATCGAACCGTCGCTCGAACATCTGATTGCGATTCACGCGCTGACGCGCGGAGTCGTGCCGGTCTTGCGCATGACGGCGGTGGATGGACCAGCCGCAGCCGATCCTCCGTCGTTCAACAGTTTTCCCGGAACCATCGTCGCATGCGGCCGCTACGGCGATGCTTGTTCGCGAAACGGCCGGCCGTTGGTCTCCGTACCAGTCGAACGTCTCGCTCCCGCAGCTCGAAAACGCATGTGGCGAGAAACAGTTCCGGCGATGGCGGCTGAAGCATCGCTGCTGGCCGCGCGTTATCCGGTCGAACCATTCATGGCAGCGTCGATCGCCGCCGATCTTCAGTTTGTCACTGACCTAGAAAAACGCGAGCCTTTGCTTGCCGATGTAGCGACCAGCATTCGCGCACGCGGCAACATCTCATTCGCGGCAGGCGTGAGACTGGTTCGCCCGCGCGCAACCTGGAAAGAGCTCGTTCTCCCGCCTGACCGCCTGGGCCAACTTCAGGAAGCAGTTTCTCGCCTGGAACACCAGGCCCGCGTCTTCGACGAGTGGGGTTTCCTGCGCGATCGCACCGGCGCGCGCGGAGTGCGACTGCTGTTTACCGGACCACCAGGCACCGGTAAAACATTGTCTGCCGAAGTTCTCGCAAACGCGTTGAAAGTCGATCTACTCGTCGTCGATCTATCGCGCATCGTTTCGAAATGGATCGGCGAAACGGAAAAGAATTTGGCAGCGGTGTTCGAGGCTGCCGAACGTGGACAAGCAGCATTGTTCTTCGACGAAGCAGATGCGCTCTTCGGCAAACGCACCGAGGTGATCGACGCTCACGATCGTTACGCGAATCTCGAGACGGCGTATTTGTTGACGCGGCTCGAGCAGTTTGAAGGCCTCGCAATCCTCGCTACGAATCTACGCCAAAACATCGACGCCGCTTTCCTGCGACGCTTGGAATTTGTCGTGGATTTTGAAGAGCCGGATCGTGAAGAACGGCGTGCGCTTTGGGAGTGCCATCTGCCGAAGGACGCGCCGCTCGCTGAAGATGTGAACCTCTACGAACTCGCGGCCATGTATCCCGTCGTCGGTGGCGTAATCCGCAATGCAGCCGTCGCCGCCGGTTTTCTGGCCGCGACTGACGGCGCGCCCATCGACCGCAGTCATTTTGTTCATGCGATACGGCGCGAATATGTGAAAGCTGGTCGCCCATTCCCGGGCGTCCCGCTCGGCTTAGTCGCCCGGTAAGCAACAAGGAGATTTTTATGCCTGAACCGAAAACGATTCTTGAATACGCCACTCAACGGAGCGATAACGCCGAAACCGCTCTGACCGACGCGCAGAAACGATTAACTGACGCGCAAGCCGCTCTAATCGCAGCGACCGCCGACAGTAAAAAGGCGTCAGCAGAGCTTGCCGATCTTGAACGCAGAATCAACGACATCCGGCAAAAGTTGTCAGGCATTGTGACGCCGGCCGACGGCGAGGTGCTGCTTGACGCGCTCGAGCTCGCGACCATTCGCCTTCGATCGAAACAGGCAGCAGTCGCTAACGGTAAAGGCAAGTTCTCGATGGCCCAGGCGAACGTCGCGCAGGCGCAATCCGATGTTGCTGCTGCTTCGGCTGTGCGCACACAAGCGCAAACCGCTGTCGATCAGGCGACCGTCGCGAACGAAGCGCGCGAGGCATTGGTCCAAGCCCTCGACGATGCGCCGCTCAAAGATCTTCCGGCCGAAGTTGGCAAAGCTCTCGATCCTGCGAATCCGGTTGAAGGTGCTGCTTTCAAGAAAGCAAAGGAGAGAATCGAAGGTGATATTCCGGAAAAATTGTTGCAGCGGGCTAAGGACCGGCGCACGCAGGCTGTCGGGACCATCGCCCAGGAAGACAAGAATGTAGCAGCGGCGGAAGACGCACTATTAAAGGAGCGCGAAACGCATGGTGGACCAGCGGGCGCCGCTGCCAAAGCGTGGGTTGCATTCCTGCGCGCAGAAGCTGCCGCCAGAAATTTCGTCAATACCGCCGAAGACAGTTTTGACTCTGCCAAGTCGACATTTGCAGAAGTTGGAAATCCAGCTCGTGCGCCACTCACACCCGAACAAAAAGCACTGATTGACGACGCAGATCTGAAAGACGATCGCGAAATGGCCGCAGGCGACGAAGCGACTATCGACACGGGTGTCGCCAAGATTCTCTCAGACAACAAGATCTTACTTGACGAAGCAATTCTGAAAGCAAAGGCGGATCCGACTGATACCAACCTGGCTGCTGTCGACGCTGCCAGGGTCAATGTGGATGGAGCCCAATCGAACTTCGATACAGCCATCGGGGATTGGCGTATGGCGGAGGCAGAACTCGTCGCCGCTAATCTTGCAGTCGATCAAAAATCCGCTGCTCTTGTCGAGGCGATTCAGAAAGCAGTCGCGGCGGGCAACGATCCGAATACCGATCCGGACGTTGCGTTTGCGAAAGGTGAGTTGGCAACTGCCGAGAACAAGCTGAAGGACTCCGACGAGGCGTACAGAATATCGCACCACGGCATACTCGATCTGTGGGAAGCAGCGGTGCCGGATGCAACGTGGCGACTGTTTGAGAAATACGAAGACGCACTCGAGGTCCTCAACACACTAAAGGGCGTGAATCCTTCCGGGCTCAAAGCCGATCTCAAATCGAAAGAAGAGGCTTATGTGACAGCGCAGGTGGCGGCTGACAAGAGCACCAACATATTGCAGCAACTTGCGGCCGAGCAGGCCCAACGAGTGG
>JBIOUJ010000158.1:0-7139 GCA_044867025.1 Pyrinomonadaceae bacterium
TTCGCCATGAACTATTTGCTTTGCCATAATCTTTGTCTCTTCTCCTATTTAAAGGTGTCACGCAAACGCATAGTTTGCGGGTTGTGGAACATAATTTTGCAAACGTCAGTTTGCGTTATGCCAGAACCTATTTGCCCTTTTTGCCGCCGGCAGCCGCACCCGCGCGGGTAATGATTCCCAGAATCTCGTCCTCGCGCATAATCAACAGCTCTTCGCCATTGACTTTGATCTCTGAGCCGCCGTACTTGCCGAACAGAACGCGGTCGCCTGCATTGACATCGAGAGGCTGACGCGAGCCATCTTCGCGATATTTACCGAGCCCGGCGGCTATGACCTCACCTTCCTGGGATTTCTCTTTCGCTGAGTCGGGAATGATGATGCCGCCGCGCACCTGCTCGCCTTCATCAATGCGTTTCACGATTACGCGGTCATGTAGTGGTTGGATATTCGTCGTCATACTTTTCAATCTCCTTTTGGTTTCTACCAGGAGTTGGGCTGCGAGGCTGCGAACTGGTACGCCATTATCGGTGCGTTAACAAACGCGCGATAATGACAAACTAATAGCGCGGGCAAACACCCTTAACTTTTTGGTAGTTGAGCTGTAAGTTTCAGACGAATCTGGCGGGTCCAGAAGAGCTGAGAATGGAGTTAGCTGGTCTCGGTTCGATCCCAACCTTACGCTGCGTAGTGCTATATGTCAAATGAAGCATATACTGCATACGCACTATATCTGCTTAACCGCGCGATGTGATGGTTGTTGTTATTGATGCACGACCGTATGTTTCTTTCCTTTTGGTATCGGTCATTTGAGCCACTCGCTCCCGAACCGCAAGTTGCGCACTAACTCGCCAAAGGCGCCAAAGAGAAAAGACAAACCCAGGGCGACGAGGAATACGGCGACCGCGAGGACGAGAATCGACGAGATGCCGCGGCCTTTATAAGTCCTAACCGTGGTCCATGCTGCACCACCTAATAGTATTACGCCTATTGCTATTTCTATCAGTCGCATAGCTCTTGTTAACTCTGACACGGGCTTGCCCAAAAAGGTTGCCGGATCCCTCCTTTGCTCGTCATTGTAAATGACACATTATCTGAGATCACTACCTACGGCTATGTGTGTTAGAGCACAGACCGCTGCTCTCGGAATCGCTATACGATTCCTACCATCTGAAAAGGAGAGGAAAAGCAGGCGAGAGTCAAACGTGGAAATTACGAGCACATTAAATGCGGAAAAGGACCAGCACACGCAGCTAAGCCTCGTGGAGTTACAGGCAGCCGAAGGGAGCATCAGACAACCAACCCCAGCAGAATTATCTATTCTTACCTTTTGGAAATTGCGCTACGCTCGCAGTCGTGCACAGGAGTTGAGCAACGAATTCGCTCGTCTCTTGAATCGTGGATCATCGCTTGAATAGCGCGCCCAAGGTCTATAAACCGTTCAAGTAATCCCGTACCCTCTCAAAATCAAGCGTTCTTACAAGACAAAGTCACCATCGGCCAAAGCAGCAGGTTGCGATGTAATCTGTTTTGCCGAGCCATCGTTAACTTCAAAACTATATGCGGCCTAACGCACAGACTGTTGGGCTTGTTTGGCGTACCGTCATGATTGCAGAAAGGATTTTTATGAGCGATGTCTATGTCATGCAACGTGCCAACGGCGATGTGTTCGCCCTTGACGATCACGGACGCTTTCGTGTGCCACTATTTAACAGTAGCAGCGACGCCTTCCTGGCTCGTTTACGTAACTTCGGAATGCTGCTTTACAAACCGGTGCAGCTTGATACCGGCTTGCTCAAGAAACTCGTACCGTTAGGAGGCGCAGCCGAAGTCGACTTTTGGCTGGTGAGCGATCCGTTAATCAATCTCAACCGTGGCCGGCTCGTACAACCCGAGCAACTTGCCTTACTGATGAGAAATCGAGTCAAACTTAAATCGGTCTCAGGTAATGCAACTAGCGATGAAACTCCGAGTCTGAGCATATCTCCGCATCGCGACAGTAATGCTACAGCGGCTTGGGAAGATGAAGGGGGCCTGTATTCGAAAGTTGCGTGAGCCTTTGGCCAAATCGACAACCCGTACAAAATGGTCGCAAGCACCGGCCCAATCCATTCAGTAATTAGTTAGGAAAGAAACATGAGAACCGACTCGAGTCAATTCGAGCAATTCACCCTTGGCATTGAAGAAGAGTTTCAGATCGTTGATCCGAACACCCGCGAGTTGCGCTCGCACGTCTCTGAAATTCTCAAAGAGGGCAGGATGCTGTTAGGCGAGCAAGTCAAACCGGAAACGACCCAGTCGATGATCGAAGTGGGCACCGGCATCTGCACGGACATAAAAGAAGCCAGAACCCATATCACCAATCTTCGCAGCATCCTCTCTACGCTTGTGCGCAAGAAGGGGCTGGAGATTGTCGCCGCCGGAACTCATCCATTCTCACACTGGCAGGACCAGAAGATCTTCGAGAATGCAAGATATGAATCGATCATTGAAGAAAATCAGATGATCGCGCGGTCGTTGCTCACCTTCGGTCTCCACGTCCACGTGGGCGTTAAGGATCCTGAGCGCGCAATCCAGATAATGAATGCCATACGCTACTTCCTCCCGCATGTACTCGCGCTTTCTACTTCATCACCTTTCTGGCTCGGCGTTCACAGCGGATTGAAATCCTATCGCTCGGAAGTGTTCACAAGGTTTCCTCGAACTGGTATACCTGACCACTTCGATTCCCACAGCGCGTTCCAACACTACGTCAAGCTACTCATTGAAACCGGATGCATCGACAATGGCAAAAAGATCTATTGGGATGTCCGTCCGCACCCGTTCTTCTCAACGCTCGAGTTTCGCATCTGCGATATCCCAACCCGCGTTGATGACACGATCGCTCTTGCTGCCCTTTTCCAGGCACTGGTCGCAAAGCTCAACAAACTACTCGATCAAAATCTGACCTTTCGGCTCCATCACAAAATGCTGATCGAGGAGAACAAGTGGCGCGCCGTGCGTTATGGTCTTGATGGTAAGATGATTGATTTTGGCAAGGGGAAGGAAGTGCCAGTGCGTGAACTCATTCGTGAACTACTGGAATTCGTTGACGATGTTATTGACGACCTGCGCTCGCGAAAAGAGATCCGGCACATCCAGACCATCCTTGAGCGAGGCACTTCGGCCGAGGACCAGCTTCGAGTCTGGCGCGAGACAAGCGACGTCAAAGCTGTCGTGGATCGCTTGATTGAAATGACGATGGAGAATGTTCCGCGTGAAATAATTCCCGTCCCTAAGCATTCGGAGTTAGAGCCATTATTGATCGCTTAACGGCAGAACGCTTTCGTCGCCTAACTCATAAAGACATCGACTGGCACGCGAACGAACAAAGTTTATCCTGAGCCAATTCGATATTCATGACACTTCGAATATCCTGATTAGGTAAACGCGCAGGTGCGTGATAAGGTACGCGGCGAACCGAGTTCCAAGCTTACTCTCTTCTCAGCTCCTCTGGAATCACCCAGATCACCTGAAGTTCATAGCCAAACAACTAAAGGAGCTAACCATGTTTACACGCCATGTCATAATGGAACTGAAGCCGAACGTCACCACCGAGTTTACCAACGTTGTTGAGAGCAAGATTTTGCCACTCCTGCGTAAACAAAAGGGATTCCGCGATGAGATCACTTTCGTCGCCCCAGACCGCTCGGAAGCTATTGCTATCAGCTTCTGGGATAGTAAAGAGGAGGCGGAGGCCTACAATGTCTCAGGATATCCTGAGGTATTGAAGACCCTCACGAGTTTGGTTGAGGGAACGCCCAGAGTTGGTGTAGCTGAGCTTGCCACTTCAACGCTTCACAAGCTGGCAGCTGCGAAAACAGCGTAAACCAGACGTAAATTTCTGATCAGAGAGGGAGGACATTCGTCCTCTTTTTCTTTGCCTGCTAAGTGATGAAGCATCCTCTCTCTATTCGGTGTGGCATCACCAAACACTGGATTAGAACCTCGCTTGCCACTTTTGACGAGAGGCATAGAACTGAGTAAAACTCCCATAGCCTGTCTCGGCGTTTAACGAGTAAGTAAAGCCACCGTTAGATCATGAAGCTTTTGATCAGAATCTGACCGCCACACAGAAGATTCCTTTTGGCGTTATGACTGTCATTGCCGTTGAGTCGCAAATCTCAATCTTCCTCAGAAAGTACACACCTGCCGTCGAAGCGCAGTTGCGCGAGGCCCGCACCAGGCTTCGCGGTATGTTTCCTCGTGGCTTCGAGTTGGTCTACGACAACTACAACGCTTTGGTGTTCGGCATCAGCCCAACTGAGCGGACATCCGACGCGTTCATTTCCGTGGCCGGCTATCCGAGGTGGGTCACCCTCTTCTTCCTTCATGGCGCAGACTTACGCGACACTCATGGTCTACTCGAAGGTCAAGGCAAGCAAGTCAGGAGCGTCCGACTCACGGAACCCAAAGACATCAACACACCCGAGATTGAAGCGCTGATTGCACAAGCTGTTCTTCCCTATGAGTCGGCGTTTCTTGCTGCTCCGAGCCTTTCCACCATCGTCAAGTCGGTGTCAGCCAAGCAGCGGCCACGACGCCCGCGAAAATGACGCCCAACTCTTCCATCGAGCTGACGCAAGCAATCTTCGGTTGTCTTGCGCTGCTGCTCCTATCAAGGCTTTATGTGGGCTAGCACACAGACGGATCTCCTCAGGCAATGTAAAACCATTAATGGTCTGAGGCCAAACGAAATTCGTCGAACAAAACAACATAGTTATTGAGAGTCCCGATCAGTGATCGCATCTATTTGCAAGCGATCAGCCGATGAAACGACACCACGTCAGCAGTGACGGTGCCGTCTCGATTCCCATGATTCAAAGAGACTAAAGCCCGATGTCCTCGTCAACGAAAGTCTTGCAGGTTAAGAACAGTGATTCAAATGTTGTGAACGACGATGAGTCACCCGCCCGCGACCAGGCCCAATCACGACTGCGCATTTCGGAACTCCGCTACCGGCGTCTCTTTGAAGCTGCACGCGACGGAATACTCATTCTCGATGCGGTCACTCTGAAGATCACCGACGTGAATCCATTCATGACGGAGTTGTTGGGCTACTCACACGCCGAGTTCTTAGGAAAGGAGCTTTGGGAAATCGGTCTCTTCAGTGATAAGGAGGCGAGCCAGGAGGCCTTCAAAGAGTTGCAGAGAACAGGCTATCTCCGCTACGAAGACCTGCCGCTGCAAGCCACAAACGGGAAGCTTAGGGATGTGGAGTTTGTCAGTAACGTGTATGAAGAAGATATTCATCCAGTAATACAGTGCAACATCCGCGACATCACTGATCGAAAGCGAGCGGAGAAAGAACGGACGCTGCTCTTGGCAGCGGCACAATCAGCACGCGCGGAAGCTGATTCGGCTAACGGCGTCAAGGATGAGTTTCTTGCCACGTTGTCGCATGAATTGCGGACTCCTCTTACTTCGATCCTCGGCTGGTCACATCTGCTCACCGGCGGTAAGCTCGATCAACAGCAGACTGCTCGTGCGATCGAAACCATCTCTCGCAACGCTCGAGCTCAAGGGCGCCTTATCGATGAATTGCTCGACATCTCGCGCATCATGACCGGCAAACTCTGCCTCGACCTACGCGTGGTCAAACTGGCGCCGTTGATTCAGGCTGTCATTGACGACGTGCGCCTCGCGGCAGATGCCAGAAGCATTAATCTGGAGGCCGCATTCGACTCAGACGTCGGACCCATTTTGGGCGACCCCGACCGTCTTCAGCAGATTGTCTGGAACCTATTAACCAACGCGATCAAGTTCACACCTAATGGAGGCGACGTGCACGTACGCCTGGAACGAAATCACTCGCACGCGCTGATCACTGTTAACGATAGCGGGCAAGGCATCGCCCCGGAGCTGCTGCCACACGTCTTCGAGCGCTTCCGCCAAGCCGATTCCTCGAACACACGCAGCAATGGTGGGCTTGGACTAGGGCTCTCAATTGTGCGTCAGTTGGTTGAACTTCATCGAGGGACGGTTACGGCTGAAAGTTTCGGTGAAAATGCGGGTACCACCTTCAGGGTCATGCTTCCGCTGCCGAGTCTTCCTGAAGTCCCAAACGCAGCAGAAAAAACAGAGCGAAAGAATGAACGGAATAGTCCGACTACAGCGCAACACTCTCTCAATGGTCTGCACGTCCTCGTCGTCGATGATGAACAGGACACCCGTGAGCTTGTCGCCGCGGTGCTGACGACGTGCGGAGCCGAAGTGGTTTCAGTAAGTTCTGCCAGTGAAGCTCTGGATCAAATGGAGCGACAACGATTCGATCTGCTGATCTCAGACATCGGAATGCCGGAGATGAACGGTTATGATCTGATCGACAGAATACGTCAGCTCGGCGAAGAGCATGGCGGAAGAACTCCTGCGGTGGCATTAACGGCCTATGCTGGAATCGACGACCGGAAGCGCGCGCTGGCCGCTGGGTACGGAATGCACATTCCGAAACCATTCGTTGCCGCCGAGTTAATCAGCGCTGCGATTTTTCTTACCGAACGACACAGCGGCTTAGCATGAGCCTTTTATATGAAGAATCACCTGCCAGATTTTGTGAAGAAGCGATTTAAGGTCAGCCTTGATGACCTTCCTGAAGTTGAACATCGGGTTGTTCAGCATCTCGGCGAACGCCGGCATATCAAGCCTTCACACGGAGATGTGTGCGCTATGCCACATACTGCTATACTTTTCTCCAAGCTAATTGATTGGTGCTTGCTCTGAGCCTCGCGGGTTTGGGTTTCGTTTAGGGCAACGCCTGGGGATCACCTTAATGGCTACACGCACTCAACCGACCGTGCCAGTTGAAAACCGGCTGCTCGCCGCACTTCCGCGCGACGAGTATGACCGCCTGCTGCCAAAACTGCAGCAGGTTTCATTTGATCTCGGTGAAGTTGTTTACGAATTCGGCGGACACCTTGATTATGTCTATTTCCCTACGACGGCAATCGTCTCTTTGCTCTACACCATGGAAAACGGAGCGAGTGCCGAAATGGGTTTGACGGGTAATGATGGGGTGGTCGGGATTGCTCTCTTTATGGGCGGCGGCACCATGCCCAACCGTGCCGTCGTTCAGAGCGCCGGTGGCGCAGTCCGGATGAAGGCCA
>JBIOUJ010000159.1:0-7634 GCA_044867025.1 Pyrinomonadaceae bacterium
TGCGGCTTACCTTTTTGCAGCTACTAATTTTCGATAAGCTTCGGCGCGTGAGAGTCCTAACTCGCGCGCCGCTTTTTTTAGTGCCGCGCGATGGTCCATGCCTTCCTGCTCGAAGCGATCGACTAAAGCGGCGATGGTTGATTCGGTTTTGACGGTGGTCTCCGCGATCACTGTGCGATCGATCAGCACTACGATCTCACCGCGTGCTTTGTCGTGATCTTCGAAGTAGCTCGAGAGCTCGCTCAAACGTCCACGCTTGATCTCTTCGTGAAGCTTGGTGAGTTCGCGTGCCACAACAGCCTCGCGTTCGCCGAGGATCTCGTAGGCGTCTTTCAACGTCGTCACGAGACGGTGAGGCGCTTCGTAAAAGATCAGGGTACCAGGCACAGCTCGCAGTTCGTTGAGCCGCGTGCGACGCGCGTTCGATCGTGAAGGCAGAAAACCTGCGAAGAAGAACTCGTCCGTCGGCAACCCGGCCGCGATCAAAGCCGAAATCAACGCACTTGGACCAGGCACCGGCACGACAGGCACATCATTCTCAATCGCAGCCCGCACAAGCCGGAATCCAGGATCGCTGATCGACGGCGTCCCGGCGTCGGAAACAACTGCGATATCGCTTCCGTCTTTAAGCTGCTCGACGAGTTGCGCGGTGCGTTGTTGCTCGTTGTGTTCGTGGTAACTAACGGTTTTTGTAGTGATACCGTAATGCTGGAGCAGCTTGTGTGTGTGGCGTGTGTCTTCGCACGCGATCAGGTCGACGTCCTTCAGGACCTGAAGCGCACGGTGCGTGACGTCTGCAAGATTGCCGATCGGCGTCGCAACGAGATAGAGAGTGCCAGACATAAGAAGACAGGATTACAAGACTAACAGGATGGTCCTGTCAATTCCTGTAATCCTGTCGATGGCAGGTTACAAGCGGATTAGATGCGGGTCAATTACCGAGGGAATGGAATTCGTCTCCACCAGTCGTCATTGCGGTTCCGGTCATTGCGGTTGCGGTCGCGTCGCCAATCGTCATCGCGGCCATAACCACCGTTGTAGCTAAATCCGTAGACGTTGCTGATAAATCGCAGCTCCTGCTCGATCTGGTTCCATCGTGACCCGTTGTCGAACCGGCGGACGACGCGATCGAGTTGCTGACCTTCCTGAACCACTCTGCGCGCTTCGTTGGCACTGCGATTCAAGTCGCGGCCATTGCCGACTCTCGATTTCAAATCGCCTACTGCATCACGGAATTGATGAACCTGATCGTTGATGCGGTCTTCTCGATCGCTGCCGTTGGCCCTGCTGCGATCGAGGGCGCGGTCCATGTCGCGTTCGAAATCTTTTGAAAGGCGATCGAGTCGATGGACTGAGTCGCGCAGGTCGCGACCGTCATAACGTCCGTTGTCGCGATTATCTGGATAACGATCCTGGGGATTGCGTCCCCACTGGGCGGAGGCTGCAGCGGGCAAACTTAGCGCCAGGATGGCTGCAGCGAAAATTGAAAACTTCAGTGTGTGTCGGTTCGTCATTTCTTTCTTCTCCTCGGTGTTGCGCGGGGTTACCTATCCCCTGCGGGCACCGTTGGCAAGTGCCGTGCCCGTTCAAAAAGCTGTGGTTTTTTAAGGGAGAAGGCGGAGCCTCAACGCGGAATGGTGTAGGGACTAACGAAAACGTTGTGAGCCACAAAAAGGCCCAAATCAGTGTTTGTCGAGGAGGATCGTGATGTGGCGGCGGATGTCGGACTCGTGAAGGGAGTGTTTTTTTCGAACGGATTTCCAGGTTGGCGCACCGGTGGCGGATTTAGCGAGGAGGAGTTCTTCATCTGCGAGTTTGATACCCATGTGGCGGATGTTGGCGCTCGCCAGGCCCCCGCCGCGAATAAATCCATCGCGCGGCGTCCTGGGCCAGCCGGCCTCGACGTAGAGCGTGCGAACACCGTTGATGAGCGTGAGGAGATGGCCAACCATCGTCGACGTTCCGACCGCGAAACGATGGCCCTCTTTCGTCGAGATTTGAATACTCGCCCCGGCGCGGTTCGCATCACCCGCGAGCGTCGTAAATCCAGCGACCAGCCAATCGATTCCCGCTTTGCGAAGCAGATCGTTGGAATTCCGCAATGCGAGGTATTCCGCCACATCCCCGCGGCCCGCGAGACGCGCTCGTTGTTCCGCTTCAGATAAGACGGCTGCCCACGCTTCATCTAGTTCGCCCATATTCGTTTGCGATGGTATCATGACGCCCGAACCGTCCCCCACACGAATGCGGAACCAATCGACATGACCCCATCATATCGAGTCATAAAAGACCTTTTAACTGTGATTCCCGCGATCAGTCTGTTTCTGCTGATCTGCGTCAACCCGCTCGCGCAGTCAAACAAATTGCCCGCACCGGCAAGTCACGTGAGCGATTTCGCCGGAGTCATCGACACGCAAACAAAGATCAGGCTCGACAGCCTCCTAACGAAGCTCAAAGAGAAGAGCAAGATCGAATTGTATGTGACCGTAGTCGACACGACTGGCGAGCAGGACATTTCGACTTTTTCGCATCAACTCGCAAGGGAGTGGAACATCGGCGCGCAAACCAGCCGCACGAAGACTCTTCTGCTCGTTGTGGCGGCAGGATCGAAAACATCATTTACTCAATCGAGCCGCACCGCGCGACTGTCATTGCCCGAAGGCGTGTTGGGTGAGATGCAGTATCGAATGCAGAGTCTGTTGAGTGAAGGACGGTTTACGGAAGCTGTCGATAGTGGAGTGCATGTTTTTGCGAGTGCACTCGCGGAGAAGTTTGCGTTCAATGTCGCTGATCTTGGCGAAGCAGGGACGGTTGCGGCTAATAGTCCGGAAGCCGCAACAGAGTCTATCAGCACGGATGATCAGAAGACTCGGCCTAGACAAGTTAGCAAAGCAACGCCTGAACAAACTCCGTCTCCTGAGGCTCCTAAAACGGATCCAACGCCAACCGAATCTCCAGTCGCCGAAAGCACGCCGGCGGAGTCACCAAAACCAGTAACTACTGAATCTCCAACGCCTGAAGCTAGTCCAACAGAAACACCTAAAGAAACACCGACTACGACGAATCGCAGGAAAACAACTGCGACCTCGCGAGTAACGCCGGTCAGGAAGAAAACTCCTGAGGAGTTGCGCGAGCAGGAACTCGACGAGATCGATGAAGTCGAATTGACGTTGACGCTCCCGTTGGACAAACGCGAGGCGAAGTTAAAAGAGTTTCTCGATACTCATCCGAATTCAAAGGCACGACCACGCGCTACTGAATTGCTTATCAGCACTTATGCGGGCGTGGGCGATCAGAAGTTGAAGAACGGCGACAACACCGGCGGTGTCTATTTCCTGCTTCGCGCTGTTGACGAAGCCGACATCAACATCTCCGACGAACTCTTCTCCGGAGTCATTGCCCAGATTCCGACGAACCTCTACATGCGTGGCGAGAAAGAAGCAGCATTCAAGACCGCGCAAAATATTGAAGCGAAGTTTGGAACCAGTGCGAAACGGCTGGTCGCGATAGCCGGTTTTTACATGGGAATCGAGCGAGCGGCAGAAACCATGCGGCTTGCCGAGATGGCGATCAAGCTTGCCCCCGACACGGCCGAAGCACATCGCATGATGGCAGTCGGTCTTCATATATCGCTGCGGTTAGATGAGGCGATTGCGGAGTACAAACGTGCGCTCGAACTCGATCCGGCGTCAAAAGCTTCGCGCGCCAGTCTCGCGGATCTCTCGCGCGCGACCGGCAAGACTGAAGAAGCACTCGCGCTCTACAACGAACAACTCGCAGCGAATCCGAAAGACCGCATAGCACGCGCGGGCAAGGTGATATCGCTTCTCGAAATCGGCCGCACTGACGAAGCGAATAGCGCGCTCGAATCAGCACTGGCTGATGAACCACGGAGCCTCACTTTGCTTGCGGGCACGGCGTATTGGTTTGCCTCACACAACAATTACGACAAGGCTTTGGAGCTGGCGCGCAAGGCTGTCGAAGTTGAGCCACGTTACACGTGGGCGCAGATCGCGCTGGCCCGTGCGCTGTTGGCCCAACAGCGTCCGCTGGATGCCGAACGCGCCATGCGTTTCGCGCGTCAGTACGGAAAGTTTCCGACTCTCAGTTACGAGCTCGCGAGCGTGCTGGCGTCGATGGGACTTTATGAAGAAGCGGTCGAGGTGCTGCGCGAGTCGTTCACGATCAAGGATGGTCAGATTCAGACCAATCTTGCTGGACACGTACAGGCAAGCGACGCGGGTTTTCTCGAACTACTCGCGCCTGAGCGAAAGGCCGGCATCTTCCAGCCCACTTCACCGGACACTGCTGCAAACGCAAAACTGATGAAAGCGCTGCTTGCTTTCAACGCTGCCATCACACCGGCAACTGAAGGCGAGAAGATCAACGAATCCAACGCGGTTGCAGCCGCGAAGGAATTCGCGTCAGGCGACGATAGCATGCGTGCTTTCCGGCAAGTCTACGTGGCGAGTCGTCTGCTTCGAAATGGCGTCGGAACGGACGCAGTGTTGGAGCTTGTCGCGGAAGCGAGAAAGGCTTCGGACGAAGCACTGAAGGTTCCGGTTCTGACGCTGGCCGTGCAGGCGGATGAGTTTCGAGATCTGCGTGCGCGATCGATTAGCGCGGGGGTTGTGCCTGACGTTTCCGACGCGCCGCAAAGCGTGATGGCTAATATTCTGAAAGGAAAGCTCGAAGATCTTCAGGGCTGGGCGTTGTTCAACCAGGAGAAGCACACGGAAGCGATTACTCATCTGAAGCAAGCGGCGGAAATTCTGCCGGCGGAAACGCCTGCATGGCGAACTGCGTTGTGGCATCTGGGAGTTGTGCAGGAGCAATCCGGAGAAAAGCAACAGGCGCTCGAGTCGTATCTCAAGAGTTATCGTGGTGGACCAGCGGAGTCTGTTCGACGCTCGGAGATTGAACGGCTGTATCGCGCCATCAACGGATCGCTGGACGGACTCGAGGACAGATTAACAGGAACAGGTGCGGCGGTAACAAGCAGTAGCACGACGGCCCCGGCAACCAATCCTGAACCGACACCGACCGAAACTCCGAAGTCAGATCCTGCTCCTGATTCAACTGCACCTGCTCCTGCCGCGTCTCCTGCTCCTGATGCATCCCGGCCGATGTCAGAGGAAGACCTTCTGAACGCATCGAAGCGGCTGCGTTCGACCGTAAAGATCGCGGGACGCATCCTCGATGAAAACAAGGTCGGACTTGCTGACGTCGTCGTCGTGTTGATTAGTCCTTCAGGTGCGGTGATGGCGGCGACTACAGATAACGACGGTAATTACTCATTCAAAGTCGCGCCCTCGCAAAAGAGTTACAGAGTCATACCTTCAAAGGATGGATTCACCTTCGCTCCCCTCGACCGCACGTTCGCCGGACTGTACGACGATCAGAAAGAGATCGATTTCCAAGGAACCAAACCTTAGCGACAGGTATCCGCGGATTCATCCGTGTTATCTGTGGTTTCCGGCCAACCGCCTGTCTCTTCTTACCATCCAAACCCCTCGACTGTATAATCGTTCGCGAAAAGCCATGAAAAGAATCAAGCTCATTTTTCCAGGCCTTATGGCCGTTTTAGCCATGCTCACGCTGGCCCTCTCAGCAAGGTCGCAGCAGCCCGCCCCTCAACAAACCGCCGGTCGGTTTGATGTGACGCACTACCGCATCGAAGCTCAAATCATCCCGGAACAGCACGTTCTGCGCGCGGGCGCTGACGTGACGTTTGTGCCGCTGGACGCGACGCGCTCGGTCGTGTTTGAGCTCAACGGCTCATTGAAGGTTGAAAGCATCGAGAAAGACGGAAAGGTCCTGACCGGAGTAGTTCAGGACCCGGTCGGTGTCGGCTCGCTCGGACCGAGCGTTCGCATCGACCTCGGTCAGGTTGTCCCCGCAAATCAGCCCGTAACACTGCGAGTCCGCTGGAGCGGCGCGCTCATCAATCCCGAAGGCGGACCCCTCGCGACGAAGCGACTGGCCTACGTCGGCTCGGAAGGTTCTTACCTGATGTATGCATCGCGCTGGTTTCCATTTCACGATTATGCAGCCGACCGTGCTACGTCAGACATCACGTTCATCGTTCCTTCAGGTTTGCAAGTTGCCGGCACAAGCGACGATCCGATTGTGGCCCAGCCCGCTCCGAAAGAAGGCGCGATTCGTTATCGCTTCGTACATCGTCAGCCTGTTTTGATCGGAAACTTTGCTGCCGGACAGTACATCAACCGCAGCCTGCGATACGGCAAGTACGATCTTCAGTTGTACGCGATGCCAGGCAGTGAAAAACGGCTCGAAGTGTTTGCCGAACTGACGGGTCGCGTGCTCGAGTTCTACACCAAGCGATATGGTCCAGCGCTCTTCGGCAACCGCCTCGTCGTGGTTCAGATCGACGACGAAAGTTTAGACACCTACTCGGGCCCGGGAATGATCTTCCTGTCGAGCAAGATGTTCGACTCCACTCGACCTGTGCCTGAAGACAAGATTCAGAGAGAGATTGCTTACCAGTGGTGGGGACAGACTGTAGGTCTCAAATCGTTTGACGATGCATGGCTTTCGCAGGGTCTCGCCGAGTGGAGCGCGTTCGCCTATCGCGAGACGACGTTGAGCTCGGGCGGTCTTGATTCCGCGCAACGCGAGCAACAGGAACGCGCGCTGACGTTCGAACAAACAGCATCGATCGCACGCGCGCCGAGTGCGCTCGACGATCAGTCAGCAGCGTATCAATCGATCGTCTTTTACAAGGGCTCAATGGTCTTTCGCATGCTGCGCGAAACGATGGGCAAAGACAAGTTTGATCAACTGCTCGCCACTTACGTGCAGACTTACAAAGGCAAGAACGCGTCGATCGATGAGTTTGAACAACTGGCGACAAAGATCGCGGGCGAGAACATGCGCTACTTCTTTGCGCAGTGGGTTGAAGGAACGGGCGTTCCGGAGTTCACCGTCGATTATCAGATCATTCGCACGCGCGGGGGTAAGTTCCGCACGCGCGGAACAGTGAAACAGAACCTCGAATCGCTGCGCATGCCGGTCGAGTTGTTGCTGAGGGCCGAAGGCGACAATCACACCAAAATAGTTCGTGTTGAAGGACGAAGTGAAGACTTCGATTTCGAGTCGAACGGTCAGCCAATCGAAGTCGTCGTCGATCCGAATAACAAGATTCTGCGGATGTCTGACGAGCTGCGAGTTTCGATCATTGCGCGACGTGGAATCGAGCAGATGAAGGAAGGGATTTACGCGGAGGCACAGCAGCAGTTTGAGGCAGCGCTGAAGCTCGATCGATCCAATTCGTGGGTGTACTACAACCTTGGACTGCTCTTCCTCGAACAGCGCAACTGGCAACAGGCGCTCGACAATCTCGAAGCCTCGCTCATCGGTAATCTGAAGCCGGCATGGATCGAGGTGTGGGCCCACATCAAACGCGGGAATGCTTACGATGCTAAGGGTGAGCGCAGCAGAGCGGTAGCGGAATACAACAAAGCGGTGCAGTCGGGAATCGACTACGACAACGCCCAGGCTGTCGCGAAGCGATACCTTGCGACGCCATACGATCCCAAGGCGGGGCAAACCGCGGAAGCCGTAACGAGTAATCCAGGGAATTAATACAAATCGAGCTCAGATGAACGCGGATG
>JBIOUJ010000160.1:0-4650 GCA_044867025.1 Pyrinomonadaceae bacterium
ACTGGGGATGACGAGGCACTCAAGAAAGAAGACGATCCATGTGAACCTGAGATTCCTTTCATTCTCAACCGATTCAAAAACACGAGCGTTCTGGACATCGACGTTTATAAAGTGGGACATCACGGCTCGGCCAACGGTACTTCGCTTGATCTTATGAGGGCAATGACACCGAAGCTCTCGGTGATATCAGCCGGCTGGTTTGCCCAACAGGAACCAGGGGATTTTCATGCGTGGCAGTTTGGACATCCGCGAGAATCTGCTGTTCAGATCATTGCGGTGAATACGACGAATACCAGGGAACCCATTTCGGTAATGACGATGGATGGTCAATTCAAGCCTCGGACCAGAATAATGAAGAACGCAGTTTACTGTACTTGTTGGGACGGCGATGTAGTTGTGGAGGTGTTAACAGGCGGAACAATCGCTGTCCATTAACACCTCACGACTGTTTCGGCGCGACGAACTAACGTTGCGCCGGCTCGAACAACTCGATCGGATTGCCGTCGGGATCGTCCAACTGGATCTGCTTCCCGCCTGGGCCTACCTCCATTTCATTGCGAAACTTCAGTCCCGCTTTTTTCAACGTTTCAATTCGAGCGGGCAAGTCGTCAACCTGCAAAATTATTCGGTTCCATCCGCCCGGTTCCTGCTGCCGGCCATCCGGCATCTGGCGGGAGCCCGACGCACCTGGACCACTCAGGATCAGTTTGAGATTGCCGGCGGAAACTTGCGCGAACGCCGGCAGGTTCTGCATGTCAAGCTTTAGACCAAGCTGCTCGGTGTAGAACTTGACTGAACGACTAACGTCCTTCACCTGATATCGCACACCCCACAGACCCTTGACGAAGCTTTGACTGGATTGTTGGGAAGATTGTTGTGCTGTTTGACTCATGTAACCTCCTATCACTACGACCATGAAACAAAGAAACAAAACACGCGCTCTCACGTTGATAAACTCTCCTCAATCTTTGGTTTGAACAAAGTCTACTCGAACGAAGTCTCCTGGTCCTTTCCTTTCCCTTGCATTTGTCCTGTGATTTCTTTTCGGTGGGTGACGAACCATACAATTGAAGGTAAGATTTCCGTAAACCCTCGAACCATATTCTTTATGCAAGTGAAAGGCAGGAACTGTGATGGTCCATGAAATGATCGACGGCACGTATCGTCAAACCAATCTACCAAATGAGTCTGCCGAATACCTCGTCGCCCGCGAGGAGTTGCGCCACGCGGAAATTGAACTGATGCGACAGCGTGAACGCGTAGCCGAGCTGCGCCGCGGGCTGCCAAAGGGCAGCACAGTTCAGGATTACGAGTTTCTTGAAGGCCCGACTTCGCTCGAAGACGGCGACGAACCGGTCAAGAGAGTTCGTATGAGCGAACTGTTCACCGCGCCAGATCGTTCGCTGGTGATCTATCACTTGATGTTCGGAAAGAAACAGAGCAAGCCGTGTCCGATGTGCACTGCCTGGCTCGACGCCTTCAACGGAGTTGCTCATCATCTGGCCCAAAACGTTGACCTCGCGATCGTCGCCGCCGCCGACCCGGCCACGCTGCGAGCACACGCACGGGATCGCGGTTGGGACAAATTGCGTTTGCTGAGCGCCGGTGAAAGCACGTTCAAGTACGACCTCGGCAGTGAAGATCGCGAAGGAGGTCAGGACTCGACTCTCTCGGTCTTCACTCGAGAGACTGACGGCACCTTGCGTCACTTTTACAGTTGTCATCCACGGCTGGCCCCCGACATCCAGGAGCGCGGCATCGACGAATTGAACCCGATTTGGAATATGCTGGATCTAACGCCGCAGGGCAGAGGGACGTTTTATGCTTCGTTAGATTACGGCACGAAGGTGCAGGCGGCGAAGCCATAGCCAAATGCTCGCCTCAAAACCCCGGAGGTAGACAAATGAAAATACGATTGTTCCCCGTCTTACTATTTTTATGCTGTTGCGTGGTCACGACATCTCTCGCTCAAACACAGGAAGATCCGCTGACGAAAAAAGTCGATCAGTTGTTTGCGGCGTGGGACAAACCCGAATCACCCGGAGCAGCGATCGCAATCATCAAGGATGGCGCCATCGTCTATAAACGCGGCTATGGAAGCGCCAACCTTGAATACAACGTTCCCATCACACCCCAGACTGTGTTTCACGTTGCGTCAGTTTCGAAGCAGTTTACGGCCTTCGCGATCGTGTTACTGGCAAATCAGGGAAAGCTTTCGCTGGATGACGACATTCGCAAGCACTTGCCGGAAGTGCCGGACTTCGGCAAGAAGATCACGATTCGTCATCTTATCCACCACACCAGCGGACTACGCGATCAATGGACTTTACTCGGCATGGCGGGATGGCGGCTTGATGATGTGATCACGAAAGAGCACATCATGAAGATGGTCAGGCATCAGAAAGAACTTAACTTCGATCCGGGCGCGGAGAACCTCTATTCAAATACCGGTTACACCTTGCTCGCAGTGATTGTCGAACGAGTAAGCGGTCAAGCGTTTCGCGATTACACCGAAGCCAATATCTTCAAACCTCTCGGCATGACCAACACGCACTTTCATGATGACCACGAACAGATCGTAAAGAACCGCGCCTACTCGTATACATCGGCCGGCGCGGCCGGAGGGTTTAAAGCTGCGCCGCTGAATTACGCGAACGTTGGGGCGACGAGTCTATTTACTACGGCTGAGGATCTGGCGCGCTGGGTGATCAATTTCGAGGACAAGAAGGTCGGCGGCGCCGACGTTATCAAACAGATGCAGCAGATAGGTACTTTGAACAGTGGCAAGCAGCTTGGTTACGCGTTCGGGTTGAGCATTGGTCCATACAGGGGATTGAATACTGTCGGTCATGCAGGTGGAGATGCGGCTTACCGAAGCTTTGTCTTCTGGTTTCCTGACCAGCGCTTTGGCGTGGTGGCGTTGAGCAATTTCGGTTCGCTGAATCCCCAGCAAATGGCGATGAAGATAGCGGACCTCTATCTCGCCGATAAGCTTGCGCCCGAGCCACCGAACCCAGCGGCCGCTGAACGAACAGCGGTGAAAGTGGATCCCGCCATCTTCGATGCATATGCCGGACGGTACCTGCTCGACGGCAGGACGCTGGTAACGATCACCAAAGAAGATAACAAATTGATGGGACAGGCCGCGGGACAGTCAAAGTCTGAATTGATTGCGCAACCCGACACCACCTTTTTCGTGAAGACAAACAACTCCGAGCTAACGTTCGAACGAGACGAAAAAGGGAACGTCGTTCGATTCGCGATGAAGAATGGTACTCAAAGCGTATCGGCGAAACGGCTGAACGCCGCGCCGGCTACAGCGGCGCAGCTAAAAGAATTTGCCGGAGATTATTACAGCCCTGAGCTCGGCACGACCTACACGATGGTTGTAAAGGATGGAAAGCTCGTCGCCGAGCACCGGCGTCATGACGATATTCCATTGACGGAACTCGACGGCGATCTGTTTTCAAGCAATCGATGGTTTTTCCAGATGGTCCAGTTCACGCGGGACAGTGAAAAACGCATCACAGGGTTTCGGTTGACTTCCGGCAGAGCTCGGAATGTGCGGTTCGACCGGCAGACAAAAGTGGAGTGACCAATTAGCCACAAAACCGCACAAAAAGCAGGAAAAACAAAATCGGTGAGGAGTGCCTATGGATACCATCATTAAAGACCTTCGGTACGCAGTGAGAACTCTTTTGAAGCGCCCCGCGTTCACCGCCGCTGCGGTACTCACCATCGCATTGGGAGTCGGAGTTACCACCGCAATCTTCAGTGTTGTCAACGCTCTCATCCTAAACCCTTTGCTCATGCACGATCCGGATCGAGTGGTCGCCATCTGGCGAACGTCGACTGAACAGCGAAGGGAAGGCTACGTTTCTTATCTCGATCTACAAGATTGGCGTACACGCACCCAAAGTTTTGAAGATATCGCTGCTTACAAATCTCACGACTTCGACGCGACCACCAACAACGAGGCAGAACGAATCCCAGGCATGCGCGTAACCTCGAACTTTCTTCCGCTGTTGAAGGTCAATCTCCTGCGCGGGCGAAACTTTGTCGAAGCGGAGGATAAACGCGGAGCCCAACTCGTTGCGATCATCAGTCACGATCTGTGGCAGAGCGCTTTCGGCGGTAATGACGACATACTCAACCAGCAGATGATGCTCGATGGAAAGCCTCACACAATCATTGGCGTGTTGCCGGAGAATTACCAGTTTCCTTTGCTCGCAAAGCACGCCCAGGTTCTGACGACGGTAGTGGGAGAGGCTGGAAACCTCGGAGAGCGCGGAGCTCAAGTTTTTCGAGCTGTTGGAAGACTCAAGCCCGGCGTCACGCTCGAGCGTGCTAATAACGACATTGCGACTGTTGCAGCAAACCTCGCTGCCGAATATCCGAGAACCAACATCAACACAACAGCTTATGTCGTCAGTGCACACCAACAAGTTGTCGGCAACGATGTGCGGCGCGCTCTGTGGCTGCTTCTGGGCATGGTCGGTTTCATACTCTTAATCGCGTGCACGAATACGGCCAACCTGCTCCTGGTACGCACCATCACGCGCCAGAGGGAGATCGCGATCCGCGCAGCGTTAGGCGCAGGAAGATGGCGGCTCAGTCGTCAGATTCTGACGGAGTCGCTGGTGTTGTCGC
>JBIOUJ010000161.1:0-42227 GCA_044867025.1 Pyrinomonadaceae bacterium
CGGCTCTCTGCGGCACTCTGCGTATCTCTGCGTTCTCTGCATTGAAATAGTGATCGAACGCAGAGATCGCAGAGATACGCAGAGTGCCGCAGAGAAAAACCGGGTAGGCCGAAACATCGAGCCTACCCGGTTTAGCGTTAGCTGATTGCGCGTTTCTAGAACTCGAAACGAACGGCCCACTGAATCTGACGTTCGCGGAAGAAAAATCCGTTCGATAGATCACTGGGTGTGCTGAACGCTGGGTCGAAAGTGCCGATAACCGTGTTCGCGTTCGCGCCCGTCGTCGGAGCCGAAAGCACGTAGATTCGATTGTTGACACCCGTCACCTGCGTGCGGTTGAAAATGTTGAAGCCTTCAGCAAGCAATTCGATCTTGGCGTTCTCCTTGATTGTGAAACGCCGTGATACCCGTAAATCTACGTACTTGACTGACGGAGTATGGAAAGCATTGTTCGGCGTTAAGCCGAAACGAAGTGATCCATTCGAACCGTTAATGCCGCCTGCTTGGCTGGTTCCGAAAGTAGAACCAGTAGCAACACCAGCAGGAGGAGTGAAGTTATTCGTCACGGCGGTGTAGCGGAATCCCGAAAACATGTTGACGATCGGTGAAATCGTCCATCCATTAAGGATCGCCGCGCCGGCGCCTGTCAGCCCCTTGAAGTTGGTGTTGTAAACAATACTCGCAACGAACTTATGACGTCGATCGAACGGCGAGAGACCGTCGTCGCCCGAGGGATCGAATGGATCGAACAGCGCTGAGAACGATGGAGTGAACGTTGCCGAACTTTGCGATCCACCGTTGTCCTGCGCTCTCGACAGCGTGTAACTGGTCTGGAACTGCAAACCATTTGTCAGACGTCGATTCGCTTGCAGCACCAACGCGTGGTATTTCGTCGAGATGCTGTCGCGAATCTCGAGGATAGTACCGAAAGCGGGGAACGGCCTCGTGGCCGCGCTGCCTCGATAGTACGGGAAGGCCCAAGTCTGGCCCGCGTACGGTCCATCAACGAGAGTCACCCTTCCCTGGCCCGTCGGCGGATTGAGATTCACGTCGACGAACGTAGTCAAATGCTGTCCGTAACTGAAGAGATAGCTGGCGGAGACCACTGTATTACGCGCAACCTCTCGTTCGAGAATCACGTCGCCCTGATGGATGAGCGGATTCTGAAAACCCTCTCTAAAGTAGTTGATGCCCGCCGTACCCGCAGGCGCCGTACTCAGGATGTTCGGAAAGACCGGAGCAGCAGGATTGCCGGCGATGTCCGTGGCATTGCCGGGACAGAGCGCCGAGCTGCAATTCGCCGGAACGGAGCTGACGGCCTGACCGGTTGATAATCCAGTGTTGATGAGCGAGTTGATGATGATCGTGCCGTTGATTCGACCGTAGTAAATTCCGTAGCCACCGCGCACGCTCGTCTTACCATCGCCACTCGCGTCGACGGCAAAACCGATACGTGGACCGAAGTTATTTTTGTCGCTCGGCCGGTTAGCAGTCTGCGGCAAGGCTGGATTTACGAGGAACGGCTGCGGGAACTTCTCATACTCATAACGCAAACCTAAGTTGAGTGTCAGCCGGGGCGAGACGCGCCAGTCGTCCTGTGCAAAGAAGGCCAAATCAGTGGTCGTCAGCTCGAAACGAGGCTGACCAAAACCCTGGTTGTAGTTGCTTGTGTAGCACTTTCCGGCGAGTCGTGTATTCGCGACTGGATTCGCCTGCGTGGCACATGTGCGGCCGGCAGTTCGTAATGAACCACCCGTATTGAAGTTTACATAGTCGACGATGAAGTCGTTGATGTTGCTGTAAGTGTAAGAGCCGGCTCCCGTGAAGAGGTTGTCGTCAATGTCTCTTACGTGATTGACGTCGGTGCCGAACTTGAAAGTATGGTTTCCGGAAGAGTACGTAATCGAATCCGCAAATTGGAAACGTCTCTCATCAGGCAGGGCCACACGGTCCAACGACGTCGCTTTGCCAAACGTGATTCCGTTAGTCAAAGCCACTTGCGGTGAAAATCCATTTGCGGTCGTCGGTTGGCCTGGAAGCGGCGGCTGTGCGAATTGTGAATTGAGCTCATCAGCCCATTGAAAACGAAACTCATTGATGAGCGTCGGCGACAGCGTTGAGGCAAGACGTAGATTGAGTGAATCCGTCTCGACAAAATCGTCGCCGAAGCCTGCGCGATCTCGCGTCACGGTTGCACCGGTCTGAACTCCCGCCGGTGACTTCCATCGCAAGCGGTTATACGTAGCAGTGAATTGATTATTCGAGTTCAGGTGCCAATCGACTTTCGGCAGAAACAGTCTCTGGTCACCACGACGCGGCACGTCGCCGGTCAAATCGTTGATGAAGGCCAGCGACGAATCGATCTGTGCGTTGGTCAAGCCTCTCGCTAAGAGAGTAGTGCGGTTGACTGTATTGAGGTAGCCGGGAGTAGCAAACACGGCGACGCCGGGGAAGTTGCGTTTCTGCTCGTCATAACTGAAGAAGAAGAACGCCTTGTCTTTGACGATTGGTCCACCGATAGTGCCGCCAAACTGGTAGCGATTATCTTCCGGCTTAAAAGCCTCACGAGTTGAGACTCCGTTGACTAACCGATTGATGAAACTGTTTGGATTGCGAGCGCCCCACCTGTTGTTCCGATTGTAAAGAAAAGCCGATCCGTGAAACTCATTGGTGCCTGACTTCGTGACGGCGTTGATAACGCCACCCGCGGAACGTCCGTACTCAGCAGCGAAGTTTGACGTGTTGACCTGAAACTCGCGAATCGCCGCCTGGCTGATCGAGTAAGCACTGCGAGTGCGTCCGCGCTCTTCTGAGAAAAAGCCCTGGTTGTTGTCGCCGCCGTCGACGGTGCTGTTATTCAGCAACCCGGAGATACCGCGAAAACTAATGAGACCGAAGTTGCCGTCAGGAGTAGCCGCAGGCGTCAGGATTGCGAAGTTAGACCACCGCCGGCCGTTGACTGGGAGTTCGTTGATCGATGTCTGGTTAAGATTGGTGGAAAAGTCCGGCTGAATCGTGTTGACGGCCGGCGCCTCTGCGGTGACGTCGACTGTACCCGTTACGGGTCCAACCGATAGCGCCACTTCAAGCTCGGTCTCACGTCCGATTTCAACCGTCACGTTTTCTACCGTCAGCGGACTGAAGCCACCGGAGTTTACGGTAACGGAATAAAGCCCGGGCTGGAGATTTGGCACCTTGAAGCGTCCCGAGTCATCGGTCGTGGCAGTGTCTTCTTTATTCGTGCCGATGTTTTTGACCGTAACTGATGCACCGGGTACGACCTCTTTGGCTGGATTAGTTACCACGCCACCGATTGAACCTGTGGTCGTCGACTGCGCAAGAGCGATTGCGCTTAGAGCCAACACCAAAAGGCTTACAGAAAAGAGCTTTACAATTTTCGACATACCGGGGAACTCCTTAGGCAATGAGTTAAAAGGGAAAACTACGATTGGTGACAACGCAAGACGCGACTTCTACCATGCTCGGCTTGCTTTCGCAAGCCCATGGACTTATTAAATTTCGCAATCGACGTGCCGGATACGAATTCTCGTAGCCTTGGCTACAAAAGTGATTCACACCCAATAGTTAAGCCGGCGCTGATCGGCGCGGCATTCGGCGCGTCGTGCAATTATTTGGATCTCATTCAAAATTGAGGAGAAATAGGTCCTATGTCCACATAGGACCCCATTGTTTACAAGCGCTCGACGATCATCGCGATGCCTTGTCCACCGCCGATGCACGCAGTCGTTAAACCATAGCGGCCACCGCGACGATGAAGCTCGTGCAGCACAGTCAAAACCAGGCGAGTACCCGTCGCTCCCAACGGATGTCCGAGTGCGATCGCGCCGCCGTTTACATTTGTACGGCTGCGATCGAGTCCCAATTCCTTTTCGACTGCGAGGTACTGCGCCGCAAAGGCCTCGTTCACTTCAACCAGATCCATATCGTTCAGCGACAAACCTGCTTTCTCCAATGCCGCACGTGTAGCAGGTACCGGGCCGATTCCCATGATGTCAGGCTCGACGCCCGCATACGCCCAGCTCACGATTCGACCCATTGGCTTCAGATCGCGCTGTTTGACAAACTCTTCGCCGGCAATCACCAGTGCCGCAGCACCATCGACAATGCCGGAAGCGTTTCCAGCCGTGACAAATCCGTCTTGAGCAAACGCGGGCCTGAGTTTTGCCAATCCTTCGAGCGTTGTTTCAGGTCGCGGGTGATCATCTTCGTTGACTTGCACGCTGCCTTTGCGCGCCTTCACTTCGACGGCAACAATCTCTTCCGCGAAGACCCCCGCATCCTTCGCGCGCTTTGCTTCCTGCTGCGAGCGCAACGCGTACTTGTCCTGTTCTTCGCGTGAAATCTCGAATTTGCGAGCGAGGTTTTCAGCGGTGCCCGCCATGGGCGTGTTGCAGTAAGTGTCCAGCAACGCAACCATGAGGCTGTCTTCCAGTTTTCCCTGACCCAAAGCAAATCCTGAACGGGCGCCACGAATGACGTGGGGCGCCTGCGACATCGATTCCATTCCCCCAACCAGGCAAGTTTGCGCTTCGCCGAGCTGGATCATATGCGCGCCTGAAACGATCGACTGGATGCCACTGCCGCAAAGTCGATTGACGGTCAATGCCGGACGGTCGAACGGCACGCCTGCCTTCAACGCAACGTGACGAGCGCCGTAGATCGCGTCGCCGGAGGTTTGCAGTGCATTACCGATAACAGTGTGGTCGATCTCCTCGGGCTTAACGCCCGTTGCCTCGAGCGCGCCGCGCGCCGCAACTGCTCCCAGATCGATAGCCGAAATATCCTTCAGCACACCGACATATTCGCCCATCGGAGTGCGCTTTCCTCCCAGTATGAAAACATCCTTACTCATTTCTATATCCCTCGGTTGTAAATCTCGGTTCAACGAAAACCTTGAAGACTAGCAGACGTGTGTACACAAAATCAAACCACAGATTTCTCATGCGCTGAAGCGGTGTTCCTGGAGGTAGCGGTGCAGGAGTTCTTCGAGGAAGCCCTCGTAAGTAAACGTAGCGACGTCGTATTGAGGTCGGATCTTGTAGAGAATCGGCAGGGTAACTCGCCACGCCATCCACTGTCGCGGCAGGTCTGACAGATCCCATCGTCGACGGAGAAATGTCTCGACAACCTGGATCTCGGATTCAGTTAACGAACTCAGACTCGCGGTGAATTCGACTGGTTTGAATGAGCGTCGCAACGCAGGATCGCTCACCGGTGTTGCAAAGACCTGGGAAAACGCCGGCGCCTGCTCTTCACGTTCACGAATGACGACGGTTCCGGCGACCATATCGCCAATCCGCTGATCGCGCGTAGTGGAAAAAACGGAGATCAGTCCGATTGAGTAAAACGGGTAGGGCATGATGTCAAAAAACCTGATCAGGTTTCGCACCGTTGCTTCCCAGAACGTGATGGGCCGTCCGTCTTCGCGAATGACGCGCAGCTTTAGCCAGCGCTTGCCAGGCGTTTGTCCGCTCCAGAGCCATTCGAAAAATGCGAAGTAGCTCGAGAAGACGAGAAACAGGAGGATAAGCATGATCGCGCCGACCCACTTGGGCGCACTGGATATAAAGTTTTGAATAGTGGCGAAGCTCGAGAGTATGAGTGAGACCAACAGGATCAGGCCCAGCGCGAGTGCCTGAATCGTGTGGTCGATTGCACAGGCGAGAAAACGATTTCCGATCGACGCCAGGGCAAAGTGCAACGGCACCCTCTCAGGTGTTTCGATGATCAGGATGTCTTCTGTCGCAACTATGCTCGACATCTATTTTTTCCGCGGATATCCGCGGTTATTCTCCTCGAACTCGCATAAAGCGTCGTTTCCCAACCTGAATCAGGAATGAATGGTCAGTCGTGAGATTTACTTCAAAATCATTTTGCGAGCGACGCTCACCGTCAACATAAACGCCACCCTGCTCGATCGTCCGGCGAGCTTCAGCCATCGACGAAACGAGCCCGAGCTCAACTAACAACTTCGGCAGCTTCCACGATCCCGCTTGCAGCACTCGTTCTTCGATAACGTCCGGCGCCTGCTTATCGCGAAACCTCGCATTGAACTCATCTTCAGCTCTGCGAGCCTCGCTCTCGGAATAGAAATCAGCAACGATACGTCTCGCCAGATCCGCTTTGACATCTCGCGGATTGCGTTGACCGCCGTTTGTATTCTCACGCAGCGCCGCGATCGCACTCGGAGAAAGGTCTGTGCCGAGTTCGTAGTAGCGCCACATGAGATCGTCAGAGATCGACATCACCTTTCCGAAGATCTCCTGCGGCGGCTCGTTGATGCCGATGTAGTTGCCTAAACTCTTCGACATCTTCTGCACGCCGTCAGTTCCTTCCAACAGCGGCATGATCATCACCGCTTGCGATTCCTGTCCATACTCTCTTTGCAGATTACGTCCCATCAGCAAGTTGAACTTCTGATCCGTTCCACCGAGCTCGACGTCCGCTTCCAACGCGACCGAGTCGTACGCCATCACGAGCGGATACATAACTTCATGGAGCGCGAGCGGCCGGTTCTCTTCCAGTCGTTGTTGAAAATCGTCGCGCTCGAGAATCTGCCTGACCGTGACGTGTCCGGCGAGTCTCATAAAGTCGGCCGAACTCATCGTGTCCATCCAGCGAGAGTTGAAATCAATGATCGTCTTCTCAGGATCGAGCAGCTTGAAGATTTGCCGGCGGTAAGTTTCCGCGTTCGCGTTGATCTCCTCGCGGGTGAGTTGAGGTCGCGTGGCGCTTTTGCCGGAAGGATCGCCGATCATTCCGGTGAAGTCCCCGATGAGAAAAATCGCGATGTGGCCCAGCTCCTGAAACGCGCGCAGCTTGCGGATCACAACCGTGTGGCCCAGGTGAATGTCGGGCGCTGTCGGGTCGGCGCCGAGCTTTACGCGCAGTGGTTTGCCCGTCGCGGCAGACTTCTCGAGCTTCGCGCGCAACTCGTTTTCGCGAATGATCTCGGTGGTGCCTTTAGCGAGGTAGACCAGTTGTTCGTCGATAGTCATCCGGCTGATAGATTAGCTCAATTGTCGAAGGGTGCGCTATGCTCATTTCGAGCGTACCAAAATGGCAACCGAAACAATTGAAACAAATCCTCTCAGCAACTGCCGTCTGGCTTTTATTGGCTGCGGAGTGATGGCGGAAGCCATCATTGCCGGGCTGCTGCGCAAGAAGCTGGTTGGCCCGGAACAGATTGTCGGCAGCCATCCGCGCGTGGCTCGTCGCGAAGAAATGCACGTGAAGTACGGCATCGAGATGTTCGAGCAAAACAGGGAAGCAGCGACGGCTGTTTATCCTTCATCGGCCAACAACAGCTCCATGATCGTGCTCGCCGTGAAGCCGCAACGTCTGCGCCGCGTGCTCGAAGAGTTGAAAGGCTCGGTGCACCAGGATCAGCTCGTCGTTTCGGTTGTCGCGGGCGCGCGAATGCAAACGATCGCCGATGAACTTTTGCACGCGTCAGTCGTGCGCACGATGCCAAACACGCCGGCGCAGATCGGTGAAGGCGTCACCGCCTGGACCGCCAGCGCCAACGTGAACGAAAAACAGCAGAGCCAGGTGCGCGCGATGCTCGAGGCGTTGGGCAAGGCGGTCCGCGTCGAAGACGAGCGGCAAATTGATATGGCTACGGCGTTGAGCGCTACCGGACCGACCTACATCTTCCTCGTGATGGAAGCGCTCGTCGATGCCGGCGTACACATGGGATTCTCGCGACACGTCGCGGAGGAGTTGGTCCATCAGATGATGCTCGGTGCGGTTTTGTTTGCGAGAGAGTCGCACAAACATCCGGCGGAGTTGCGCAACATGGTGACTTCACCCGGCGGCACGTCGGCAGAGGCTATCTATCAGATGGAGAAAGGTAGTTTAAGAACGGTTTTGTCAAAAGCCGTTTGGGCCGCATACCAGCGCGCGGAAACGTTAGGGCAGAAGAAATAAGCCGCAGATTTACGCAGATGAGATCTGCGTTCATCTGCGTAAATCTGCGGCTGGAAGTACAGCAGCGACGGCCTCCGGATAGAGCTTGTGTTCCTGCTCGAGTATCCGCGCGGAGAGCGTCTCGACTGTATCACCTTCCAAAACAGGCACCTCACGCTGCGCGATGATTGGACCACCATCGAGTGTCTCATCGACGAAGTGAACTGTGCAGCCACTCACTTTTGCTCCATGCTCGAGCGCCTGGCGCTGCGCGTCGAGTCCGGGAAAGGCGGGCAGCAGACTTGGATGAATGTTGAGAATCCTGCCCCGAAAGGCTTCGACAAAACAGGGCGACAACAGGCGCATGTAGCCTGCGAGACATATCAGATCGACGTGTCGCTCGCGTAAAGCGGCGATGATCTCCTGCTCGTGCTCTTCACGATTGCGGCCGCGACGTTCTATCGCAAGTGTTTCGATCCCGCGTTCTTTCGCGATTGCGAGACCGGGCGCACCGGCTTTGTCGCTAATCACGATCGCGATCTCGGCGTTTGGGATCGTTCCGTTGTCGATCGCGTCGCTTAAGGCAAGCATGTTTGACCCGCGGCCTGAAATCAGGATCGCGATTCTCCTTTTCCGCGATGCGATCAGATCTGCACCTCACGATTCCCGGTGACGACGTTTCCGATCTCGTAAACCGTTTCGCCTTCGTTCTGGAGGTGAGACGCGATCGCTTCAGCGTCGCTGGCCGAGCAAACGATCACCATCCCCACACCGACGTTGAACGTCCGATACATCTCAGGCTCGGAAACGTTTCCAAGCCGCCGCATTAATTCGAATAGAGATGGTTTGCGCCAGGAGTCTTTTCTGATCTTCACAGCCGTGCCTTCCGGAAGGATTCGCGGAATGTTGTCCGTCAGGCCGCCGCCTGTAATGTGGGCCAGACCCTTGATCACTCCTTTGTCGAGCAAGCCGTCGAGCGGTTTGAGATAACTCAGGTGAGGCAACAGCAGCGCTTCGCCTGCGGTCATTCCCAATTCAGGGACGTGCGTGTCGGGTTTGTAACCTGCAACTTCAAAAAAGAGTTTGCGAGCAAGCGAGTAGCCGTTTGTGTGCAGTCCGGCGGAAGGCAGTGCAAGCAAAATGTCGCCTACCGCGATCGTCTTTCCGTCGATGATCTTGTTGCGGTCGACAACACCCACGATAAAACCCGCGATGTCGTATTCGCCGTCCTGATAAAAGCCCGGCATCTCCGCAGTTTCACCACCCAACAACACACAACCATTCTCACGGCAGCCATTCGCGACCCCTTCAACAACACTCGCCACAACATCGGGCGACAATTTTCCCGTTGCGACGTAGTCAAGAAAGAAGAGCGGCCGCGCGCCCTGAACGAGAATGTCGTTCACGCAATGGTTCACGAGATCGCGGCCGACCGTATTATGAACACCGGTCGCAAACGCGATCTTCAGTTTTGTGCCGACGCCATCCGCCGACGCGACCAGCACCGGCTGCGACAAATTCGGAAACGCGCCGTCAAACATCCCACCGAAACTTCCGATCTCGGAAAGCGTGCGCTGGTTGAAAGTTCTGCGCGCGAGTTCCTTGATCTTGTCGGTGGCTCGAGTCGCCGCATCGATATCGACACCCGCATCACTGTATGAAATAGGCTTCGTCATTTGACTGTACTTTTTGTGCCTTCTTGTGGCCCACTCTTCCTGGGTCGCGGTGGTGGACCAAAGTCGCCGTACGCGATAAAACCCGAGCGTGACGAATCGTCCTTTTGCGCCGTCCGTCCGGCCCAAAGATCCTCGGTACTCTCTTTCGCCGTTTTGACCGTCACCTCATTGTCTTTGCCGCGTGTCGTTATCGTGATCTCGCCTTGCAGGTCCGTGCGATAGAGTTTCACATTCGCCGCACGCAGTCGATCGAGCACCGCCTGATTCGGATGACCATAACGGTTCCACGCACCGCACGACACGATCGCGATCTCCGGTTTCACTCGATTCAGAAAGTCGCCTGACGAAGCGTATTTCGATCCGTGGTGCGAGACTTTCAGGACCTTCGTTTGCAGGTTCAACTCCTTCGTCATCAAGCGATGCTCAGTCTGACTTTCCGCATCGCCCGCCAACAACATCGAAAACGTTCCGTAATCCAAACGCGCGACGATCGAGTTTGCGTTTGCTTCGTTGCCGCCACTCGTCATCTTGTCTTTTGTGAAGAACGGTTCCGATGGCGCGAGAATGGTCAGAAGGGCGCCGCCACCGAGATCGTGCTTCGCTCCCGGCTGCGCAACCGCGTATGACGCGCCGCTCGCCTTCACCGCTTCTTTGTAGTCGTCGTAAAACTTCGTGACTGATGCGGGCTTTTTGGTCGGCGCCGGCTTCTTCGCCGCAGCCTTGGTCTGCTTGGGTGGTAAAAGCTCCGGCGGCACCGTCGGCCCCTGGCCGTTATCAATTACATTCAACACCTTGACCGCTTTGAAAACCTCCGCCGCTCCACCCAAATGATCCGGGTGCGGATGCGTCGCGATGAAGTAGTCGAGCTGCTGAATGTTGTAACGCTTCAACGCCTCGACGACAGCCTTGCCTTTCGTCGTATCACCCGCGTCGACGAGCACAGTCTTCCCTGTCGGGGAAGAGATGAGGATCGAATCGCCGTTGATTGGACCAACATCGAGAATACGAATCGTCAGCTCACCACCCGACGCCGGTGGCGGCTGAGTTCTCCACCACGGCAGCACGTACTTCCATGTCGCGAAGGCCGCAGCTCCGGCAACGACGAGCAGCACCGCAATCGCACAACCACAGCCTCTGGTAGCTCGTCGCATTTATTCTCGGAATATAGGTGAGCGCAGGTCTGGTGGGGAATCAACTGCGTTCGCTACGCGCATCACGGCCGGCATCACTGAATAATCACCCCTGGCGTATGCTTCGAGGGCATCCTTCGCTTTCACCACTTCCCAGATCGATTCACGCGAAACAACCTGCTCCAGCATCAACACCAGTCGTTCTCCATCTTTTGCTTTCAACTTGATCGGCGTCTTGAAGGTCAAACTCTTCGTCGCGTACGGCGCAAGTGAGAAGCCTTCTGTCCGGTTGACTCTGATCTGAGGTTGATTGTCGGAGTTGATCGTAATCAGCGAGTATCGCAGCCCGATCATTTTGAGCTCTGCACTGTTCGCAACACTGATTCTGAGTAAGTATCCCTTGTCTGACTTAACGAGTGCAGCTTCGTGTACGGCCAGCGGCAGGTCCAAAACCTGAAAGATTTCGATCGGTACGTCACGTTGCGCGCGAACAGGCGCATAGAAGGCTGACACGATAAAAACGAGCACTAAGTTTGTCGCCAATAGCTTACGCATTTCAGCCTTCAGCGCTTACGGATTCATGCTCCCGTTCCCACATCGTCTCCGCTTCGCGCGTGATTCTCGTCGGATATTTTCCGTTCCAGCAAGCAACACATGTCGAATCCGCGTTGAGTCCGGTCGCGTTGATCATTCCCTCGAGCGAGAGATAACCGAGCGAGTCAGCCTCGATAAACTTTCGTATCTCTTCAACGGACATGTTCGCCGCGATGAGTTCGGATTTGTTTGGCGTGTCGACACCGTAGTAACACGGACTGATGGTCGGCGGACAACTGATGCGCACGTGAATCTCTTTCGCGCCCGCTTCGCGGACCATGCCAACGATCTTCTTCGACGTCGTGCCACGCACGATCGAATCGTCGATCAAAACCACACGTCTGCCGCTGATCAGATCGCGCACCGGATTGAGCTTGATACGCACGCCAAAAGAACGGATCGCTTGCCGCGGCTCGATGAACGTGCGTCCGACGTAGTGATTCCGAACCAAACCAAAACGAAAACTCAAACCGCTTTCAGCCGCATAACCGATCGCTGCCGCGACGCCCGAGTCAGGCACCGGAACGACGATGTCGGCATCAGCAGGTTGTTCGACGGCAAGCCGCCGGCCCATCTTGTGTCGCGACTCGTTGATCGACTTGCCGTAGATCAAAGAGTCCGGCCGCGCGAAATAGACGTGCTCAAACAGACACATCGCGTGTTTCTGCGGCGGCAGCGGATGTGACGATCGCAAACCTTCCTGATCGATCACGATCATCTCCCCCGGCTCGACGTCGCGCACGTACTGCGCATCGATCAGATCGAACGCACATGTTTCTGACGCAACAACCCAGGCATCGCCGAGACGACCGAGAGCCAGCGGACGAAAGCCACGACTATCGCGAATGACGATCAACTCAGACGGCGTCAGGAAGAGCATCGAGAACGCGCCTTCGGTTTCGCGCAACACAGCGGGTATCGCTTCTCGCACCGGTGCGCGCGAACGAGCGACGCCGTGCAGCACGACTTCGGTGTCGGAAGTCGAAGAGAAGATCGCGCCGTCGCGCTCGAGTCGTTCTCGTTCCTCACGTGCGAACGGAAGGTTGCCGTTGTGACAAACCGCGATCTGTCCGTGCTGGCAAGTGACCAGAAATGGTTGCGCTTCGAGAATCGAGACGTCGCCGGCGGTTGAATAGCGCACGTGTCCGACCGCGCTCGAGCCACGCAGCCGATCGAGGCGCGTTTGATCGAATGATTCGGAGACGTGCCCCATCGCTTTTTCGAGTCGCAGCTCAATGCCGTCAGAAGCGACGATGCCACACGATTCCTGGCCACGGTGCTGAAGCGCGTACAGACCGAGGTAAGTCAATCGCGCGGCCTCGGGGTGTCCGTAGATTCCGAAAACGCCACACTCTTCACGCAGCTTGTTGATCTCGATTTCAGTCAATTGAGTTTTCCTGGTTTAGGCTACGGGAAATTACTTGATGAGCTTACTTCGCATTCACGTTGCTTTCAAGTATATCTAGCCGCAGATTTACGCAGATGAACGCAGATTTGATCTGCGTTCATCTGCGTAAATCTGCGGCTAGGTTGTACTCGCACAAAAAGGAGCCCTTCGGTATGATGCTGTCATGCGAAGCCTGGTCGCTGCCGTGACCTTCATTTTTTTATCGCCGTTTGTGTTCAATGTCAGCGCCGAGCCTGAGCGCCCGGCGGCGCAAGTGTATCGACGGTATTGCGTGTCCTGTCACGGCACTGACGGCCGCGCGCAAACTTCGAAAGGCAAGTTTAGCCATGCGCGCGACTTCTCCGACGCGCAGTGGCAGGCTGAGGTCAGCGACGAACGCATCTTCAACTCGATCATGAATGGTCGTAGCGTGCGCGGCAACATGCCGCCATTTGCCAACAAGCTCTCCGAGAAAGAAGTAAACTCGCTGGTGGAGTTCGTTCGGCGGCTGAAAGGACCGCAACAGCAGTAATGATTTCTAAGGGACCGTTCAACATTTCCCGACTGAAGTCCGCCGCCGGTTTACGAGGTCTCGTCATCCTGGCTTTGCAAGTGCTCTTGATCGCTGTGCTCATCGGAGCGGGTTGGATGATCTACCGGCGACTTCCCGCAAACGCCGCTGACGATCAAACCGAACGAGGAACCATGACTTTACAGATCGTTATCCGGCAGCCTCCGGAGACTGTTGGTCCCGCGCTCGACGCCACAGTAAGGCTTTACCCGGTTGATATTGTTGCCGTGCACCACGAGTATTTCAGCGAGCCGCGTGCAGGCAAGCGGCTCGACGATTTTGTGAAGGAGCGGATGAAGGGTCGCTCGCCGATCGAGGCGCATTTGGACAAACAGGGACAAGGCGCAGTCCTTCTCTCGCCAGGAAGCTGGTGGTTGCACGCGACACTCTCGGGCGACGAGCAGCTCGAGTGGCGTTTGCCGGTGACAGTCACCGGGCCGAAACAGACGCTCGAGCTCACGCTGCAGAATGCCTACACGCGAAGTAAAACGTTCTAGCGCCACAAAGAGCGCCACAAAGAGGCACAAAGAAGAACACAAAATGCATGCTGGCTCTCCGCGTTGAGAAGAAAAGTGTCGCAGTCAAGGATGTAAAGACGCCTGATTCTCCGGAAGAGGCGCTCGTGCGTGTGCTCCTGTCAGGCATCTGCAACACTGACCTCGAGATCGCGCGTGGTTACGCAGGGTTCAAGGGAACGATCGGACACGAATTCGTCGGCGTTGTTGAAGAGAGCACGAATGGCGCACTCGTCGGTAGTCGCGTTGTCGGAGAGATAAACGCAGGTTGCGGCAAATGTGATCTGTGTCGTGGCGGTGATTCACGACATTGCGCTCGTCGGACAGTGCTCGGGATTCACGGCCGCGACGGCGCGCACGCTGAGTTCCTGCAACTGCCAGTCGAAAATCTCCTGCCCGTTCCGAAGAACGTTCCTGACGAACACGCCGTCTTCACCGAACCACTTGCCGCCGCATGTGGAATTCTCGAACGTGTTTCGATCTCAAAAACAGATCGCGTTGCAGTCATCGGCGACGGCAAACTCGGACTGCTCTGCGCGCAAGTTCTCGCACTCACCGGCGCGTCGCTGCTGCTCATCGGAAAGCACTCTTCCAAACTGCGAATCGCAGAACGACGCGGGATCGAAACCGCGACGCCGAAACAAGCTGCCAGGCAGAAACGTGAGTTCGACGCCGTCGTGGAAGCGTCAGGTGCTGCAACCGGATTCGGCCTCGCACTCGACCTGCTTCGCCCAAAGGGCCAACTCGTTCTGAAGTCGACTTTTCACGGAAAAACTGAACTCGACGCGGCGCGGATCGTGGTTGATGAGATCTCGATCGTCGGTTCGCGTTGTGGTCGCTTTACTCCCGCTCTCGACCTGTTAAAGAAAGCCGCGATCGACGTCGACAGCCTCATCAGCGAAGAGTATCCGCTCTCGAACGGCGTCCACGCGATGCGTCGCGCCGCCGCGCGCGGTATCCTAAAAGTCCTGCTCCGTCCGTAAGAAACGGGCTTCTTCTTCTTGCAATGGTAAATAGAAAACCCTTTCGCTATACTCTACTCCTTTCCCTGGGCCGCGGATTTGGCTGTAGAAGGTGGTGAAAATAATGTTTGACCCGAAAAACAACACGACAGAACAGGAACGAACGATTCTCCGCAAGCTTCGCGTGTGGATTGCCGCGCTTGCCATCGCCTGCCTGCTCGCAGGCATCGGCATCGGTGCGATTTTGTCAGGCCGGACGACGATAGCGCAGCCCGATATGCAGATTGCGCGTGCGCCCGAAGCTTTGTCAGCGTCGTTCGCGGAGATTGCGCGTCGCGTTGAGCCCGCAGTCGTCAACATTGAAACCACCCAGGCTTCATTGGAAGTCAGCGAAAAGGAAGAGGATAAAGAAGATCAGTCGAAAAACGACTCGCTGCTCGATATGTTTCGGCGCCCGCGACGTCCGACGCGCGGAATTGGTAGCGGCTTCATCGTCAGTCGCGATGGTTACATCCTGACGAACAATCATGTAATTGAAGATGCGACGCGGATCACCGTCGGTTTGCAGTCGGGTGAGAAATATCGCGGTACGGTCACCGGCGTCGACTCTGAGACAGACGTCGCGGTGATCAAGATCGATGCACCGCGAGATCTCCCGACCGTCACGCTGGGTGATTCCAATGCGGCCCAGGTCGGCGACTGGGTGCTGGCGATGGGGTCGCCATTCGGCCTGGACCAGACAGTCACCGCCGGAATCATTTCGAAGAAAGAACGAGAGAGCCCGTACTTCAACGTCTTCCAGCGCTTCCTGCAAACTGACGCCGCCATCAATCGCGGTAACAGTGGTGGACCACTCGTCAACATGCGCGGCGAAGTCATCGGAATGAATTCGCAAATCGCGACTTCAACCGGCGATTACAACGGTATCGGATTCGCCCTGCCAGCCAACGAAACCAGTTTTGTTTACAAACAGATCATCGCGCAGGGCAAAGTGAAACGCGGATATCTCGGCATCACCTTGGAGTCGGTGCACGATGAGTTTGCGAAAGTTTATGGTCTGTCAGAAGCGAAGGGCGCGATCGTGATGTCGGTCGCGGCTGAAGAAAACGGCCAGGCGACGCCGGCAGCGAAAATCGGTTTGCAACCAAGTGACATCATCGTCGATTTTCAGGGCACTTCGGTTGCCAACGCGCAGGATCTCATCCAGCGTGTGGCAAGCACGCCCGTGGGCCAACAGGTATCGCTCACTTTTCTGAGAGACGTCAACGGCAAGTTCGAGAAGAAGACCGCCAGCGTCGCGTTGGGCGAACGGCCTCTTCCGCGCAACACTCGCGAGTGGGTCGCGCCGCCAAAGACGGCGCCGAAAGAGGCTGCTCCTAAAGGCAACGCACTGCGTCTCGGGATCACCCTCGCTGAATTGACGCCGCAACTGATTTCGGACCGTCACTTGACCGGCGTTCAAGGTCTCTTCGTCAAAGAAATCGATCCAGTCGGACTCATTGCCGAGCTTCGCGTTCCGCCTACGAGTCAGCCGGCGCTGGTCGAAGGCGACGTCATCAATCGCATCAATCGCACACCGGTAACTTCACTCGCTGATTTTCAACGCGTGCTGAATGGACTCAAAGCCGGCGATCCGATCGTGCTGAACGTGACGAGAGTCCGAAGAGACACGAATCAACCAGTGCCGCTGATCGTGCAGTTCACTTATCAATAACGACTTTTATGGCTCAGGCAAAAAAGGCAATCTCAAAAACCGGCGCGAAACTTGCGGCGCGCAACGCGGCACGCGCCGCCGTCAAAACTTATCAAAACTACATCGACGGAGAGTGGGTCGCGAGCCAGTCGGGTGAGATGTTTGAAAACATCAACCCCGCCGACAATCGCGACATCGTCGGACGCTTTCCGCTCTCCACCAGCGACGACGTCAACGCCGCGGTGAATGCCGCGCAGGGCGCATTCGATCGCTGGCGTAACACTCCCGCTCCGAAACGCGCTGAACTCCTGTTTCATCTCGGCGAGATCCTGATCCGCAATAAAGAAGAGTTCACTGCGGACATGACGCGCGAGATGGGAAAGGTTTTGAAAGAAGCCGGCGGCGACGTTCAGGAAGCAATCGATTGTACTTACTACACCGCGGGCGAAGGCCGACGACTTCACGGCTTCACAACGCCGGCCGAAATGCGCGACAAGTTTGCGATGTGCGTGCGCCAGCCGGTCGGACTTTGCGGTCTGATCACGCCGTGGAATTTCCCGATGGCGATTCCGTCCTGGAAACTCATTCCCGCACTGATCTGCGGAAACACAGTCGTGCTCAAACCCGCCGAAGACACGCCGCTTTCTACGTACAATCTCGTCAAGGCTTGTGAGGAAGCAGGAATTCCGCCGGGTGTTGTTAACCTCGTCACCGGATATGGTGAAACTGTCGGCGCTGGGATGACGAATCATCCGGCGCTGCGTTTGATCTCGTTTACGGGATCGACTGAAACCGGTCGCATCGTCGCTTCCGCGTGTGCCGAGCGCAACGCGATCTGTTCGCTCGAGATGGGTGGGAAGAACGCCATCATCGTGATGGACGATGCTGACATCGATTTGGCTGTTGAAGGCGCGATTTGGGGCGCGTTTGGAACGTCGGGCCAACGTTGCACGGCGTCGTCGCGATTGATAGTTCACAAGAAAGTCTATAAACAGTTCGCCACGAAGCTCGTCGAGAATACGAAAGCGCTGCGCGTTGGAAACGGCGCGGATCCGAAGACGGATGTTGGACCAGTCATCAACGCCGATGCCGTGGAGAAGATCATGGGCTACATCCGCATCGGGCGCGACGACGATGGCGCGAAGCCGGCGTGCGGCGGCAAACGTCTGACCCGCGGCGACTATGCCAATGGCCACTTCATCGAGCCGACCGTTTTCCTCGACGCGACGCCCGATATGCGCATCTCGCAGGAAGAAATATTTGGACCGGTAACAACCGTCATTCCCGCAAACTCAATCGAGGATGCGATTCAGATCGCCAACGGAGTTCGTTATGGACTCTCGGCTGCCATCTACACGCAAAACGTCAATCGCGCATTCAAGGCGATGAACGAGATGTACACGGGCATCTTCTACGTGAATGCCTCGACGATTGGCGCAGAGGTGCATCTGCCGTTCGGCGGCACCAAGGCCACCGGCAACGGTCACCGCGAAGCCGGAACTCAAGTGCTGGATATCTTCTCGGAATGGAAGTCGATCTACGTCGACTTCAGTGGCAAGCTGCAACGAGCCCAGATCGACCAGGTCGAGTCGCCTCAGTAAAGCCACAAAAAAGCACAAAAGGATTTGTATTCATTTTTGTGCCTTTTTGTGGCCTACCTCTTCGATGTGGCTCAGGAGATCTTCGGGAGAGACGGGCTTCGCTAGAAACGCGTCCACCTGTTCGGACTCGTCAGTCGAATTCTTCGGATCGAGCGCGCTCAGTAGAATGATCGGCAACTGAGAGAGATGCTCGCTGTTCCTCACAAACCGGCACAACTCATAACCATCAAGGTTCGGCATCAAGGCATCCGTGACGATCACATCCACGACGACACTCAGCAGAACCTTCATCGCTTGTAGCCCATCACACGCCGACAGCACTACGTAGCCGGCACGTTGCAGCACGACCTCCAGGTATCGGCGCAGCGCGGGATCGTCTTCGACCAGAAGCACACACTGCGCCTGTGCCGGCAGTTGCGCCACTGGGGATACGATGTCGAATTCTTCTTCTCTGATCATGCAGTGAAGCTGGGAAGAATCGAGGCCTGTGAGGGCTCTCTCAGGATTCGAGCCGGGGTGGCTCGTGCACTTGCAGATTAGACTGCGCCACCCGTGATTGTCAATGTTTTCACACGTTGGACACGGGTTAGTCGAGGAAGGTGCGGTGCCAGAGTTCGAGGCCTAAAAGCTGGAAAACATGTAAGTTATAGTCTTCGCGGCCGGAAAAGTTCGCATCGAGAATTCTGTTGACCTCTTTCGGTCTGAAGATCCCGCGCCGCTTTACCGCGTCCTCTGACAGCAGGTCGCCGATCATGGGGCGTAATGCACCACGCAGCCAGGAACGAATTGGCGCCCCAAAGCCAGCTTTCTTTCGCCAAACCACGTCCTTCGGCAGAACAGATTCGAGCGCACGCTTCAGAACGTACTTTCGCTTCAGCCCGTGGAGTTTCAGTCTCGGCGGCATGCGCGCCGCCAGGTCGATCATCTCGCGGTTGAGAAACGGCACACGGACTTCGAGATTTGCTGCCATCGACGTCTTATCTGTCGTCAACAGGTTCAGGCACGGCAGGAACGTTTTGAGATCGACGTAGAGAAGCTGGTTCAGAGGCGCGGCTGCGGATGCGCGCGCGAAGTAGGCGCGATGAGTAGCGTAAGGATCGTATTCGCTCGTGATGCTGCGCCATTCGTCTGAGTAGAGACGTCGCTTCGTGTCGTTCGTGAAGTAGGTGCCGTAACCGAGGTAACGATCTTCGAAGTCGAGGGCCGCGCTGCGCGCAAACTTCTTCGCGTTGCGAAGCGGTGCTGTTAGTCTTCCCGGTAGTCCACCAGGCAGTGCACCTGCAACAGTGTTCATCAGCGGTCGTCGCAAAAGGTTCGGTACCGGATCGAACGCCGACGCAATCTTCATTGCCATCTGTCGCGGGTAGCCCGCGAACACTTCATCGCCGCCCATTCCCGAAAGCATCACGGTCAGCCTTTCGCGCGCTGCTCGCGAAACGAGATAACTCGGGATCGCCATGTCGATCGGCGGCTCTTCCATGTGATACACGAGCTTCGGTAAGAGATCGGTGACTGACGGTTTCAACATGATCTCGTGGTAGTCAGTCTGGAGTTGTTCGTTGACGCGCCGCGCCCAACGCACGTCGTCGGGAATGATGTCGTAGCGGAGGTCTTCGCTCTCGATGCCGACGGTGTAGGTGCTGATGCGGCGGCCGTTGCTGTGGCGCTCCATCATCGCCACGATCCCTGAAGAATCGATTCCGCCTGAGAGAAACGACCCGAGAGGAACGTCGGCAACCATCTCCATTTTCACCACGCGCTCGAGCGTGTCGAGCACGCGGTCGCGCCAGTATGCTTCGTTCTTGCCTTCCTCGATCTTGTCGAACGAAACGTCCCACCACTGCGTGAGCTTGATCTCGTCGGCGTGAAATTGAAGCAGGTGCGCCGGTGGAACGGTCTTGACGTTTGCAAACAACGTGTTCGGATCCGGCGACCAGAGAAACGTCAGAAACTGGTGCAAGGCTTCGGGGTTGAGCGCAGGCTTTATCAATCCCGTGGCAAGGATCGTTTTAATCTCAGACCCAAAGAGAAATGTCGCAGGCGCGTCGTTGCGAGCGGAGATGAACGTGTAATACAGAGGCTTGATACCAACATGATCGCGTACCAGCGTCAACGTACATTCGCGATTGTCCCAGACGGCGAAGGCAAACATGCCGTTGAGATGGCCCACCGCATCCCAACCCCACTCGCTAATCGCGGCGAGTAAAACTTCGGCGTCGCTGTCAGTGCGAAATTTGTGTCCGAGCGCGCGGAGTTGTTCGCGCAGTTCGCGGTAGTTGTAGATCTCGCCATTGAAGGTGAGGACGTACCGACCGTCGGGCGACAACATCGGCTCATGTCCACCCGGACTCGTATCAATGATCGCTAAACGACGATGTCCCAAACACGCACGCCGCCCATACGAATCAATCGCCTCCGAAACCCAAACTCCCTCATCATCCCGGCCCCGATGCTCCACACTCTTCAGCATCGGCCCAATAACTCTCCCCACGTCAACGCCAACAATTCCCGCAATCCCACACATGTCTTTGTGTTCTTTTTTGTGCCTTTTTGTGGCTAAATTTCAAATGGCCGGCGTTCGCGGAGAGAATCGAGCACACGGAATGTTGCGCGGCTGGTTGCGGCCAACTCCTCGACGGTGATCGGCGCTGGTCCACCTTCCAGCACGCTCGCGCAAACCTGGCGCACCTGCGCTTGCTGCCCCTTGTCCTGCGCCTTCAGCGTTACCTGCTCCTCGCGCCCGTCTTTGTAGAGCGTCGCACGTCGAAAGTCGTCGAGCACAAACACTCGTCCTACTCCAAAGATCTCGACGCGCTCCTTGGCGAGTCCTTTATCGCCTTCGCTGAGATACGCGATGCTTCCATTCGACCCGTCAGCAAAGCGCACGGTGATGAAAACGGAGTCGGCATCGACAATCTTGCTCGACTTAGCGCTCACCGATTCCGCAAAGACAAACACCGGCGCAGATCCCGTGAAGAACTGCATCAGATCGATGAAGTGACAGACCTCGCCGACGATTCGTCCGCCTCCCTCCTGCGCATCCTGTGTCCAGTGCTCCTTCGGAATACGACCCGCGTTCACGCGATAGAGTATCGAAAGCGGCGTTTCGCGACCGGCAAAGAAATCCTTTGCGCGTTGCGCGAGCGGCGAGAAGCGGCGGTTGAAGCCGACCATCAGTTTTCCGTTTGAACTTGCCGCAGCTTCGAGAACTGATTCCAACTCTTCATCGTCGAGCGCCAGCGGCTTCTCGACGAACACGTGCTTGTCTCGTTCGAGAGCCTTCCGTGCGAGCTCGGCGTGCCGATCGTGTCGGGTTCCGACTACGACAAGGTTTACATCCGCGTCGTCCAGCACTTCTTCTGCGCTCGAAACAGCGTACGCAAAGCCAAACCTCTTCCCAACGTCGTGTGCGGAGATTCCCGACGCCGTCGTGATCGATCGAAAGTCGACGCCTTCAGTTTTGAAGTGTGGAAGCAACATGGCCGGGACGTAGCCGCCCGCTCCGATCACGCCCAGCACTATCGACTTCTCCGCTTTTCGAATACGAGCGCCGAGCGCAATTTTGCGAGCGACCTCTGCTTCCGGATCGTAGTTAAGAACAACACCCAAGTATGGTTCGTGCACGTCGCCCGAGATCAACTGGTAGGCACGATCGGCTTCGGCGATAGGAAACCGATGGCTCGTAAGTCGCTCGACGTTGACACGCTTGTCTGCCACGAGATCGAGAAAGCTTTCGATATTTCTCTTCTCGGTCCAACGCACGTAGGGCAGTGGATAGTCGTGACCTCTTTCTTCGTAATCCGGATCGTAACGCCCTGGTCCATACGACATCGAAATGATCAGCTTGAGCTCGCGACTGAAGAACTGTTGTCGCGGAATGTCCATGCCCGTCATGCCTACGACGATCACGCGGCCTTTCAAACGCGAAACTCGCGCAGCCAGCTCGACGGGCGCATTCGAATCAGTCGCGGCTGTGATCAGGACTGCATCCGCACCGTGTCCACGCGTCCACGTTTCAATCTCTTTCGCTGCCGCGTCACTCGAAACGACTGCCTTATCAGCACCCATCTCAAGCGCCAGCGAAACGCGAGACTGGTCCAGGTCCAACCCAAACACGCGACACCCATTCGCTTTGAGTAGTTGAACCGTGAGTTGGCCCACCAGGCCCAATCCGATAACGACAACTGACTCGCCTAGCGTCGGCTCGGCAAGCCGCACACCCTGTAAAGCGATGGCGCCCAATGTTCCATAAGCGCCCGATTCAAAACTCACATTTTCCGGCAGATGAACGCAAAGATTCTTCGGGACTGACAACACTTCCGCGTGTGAAGCAAAGCCGACTCCAGCACACGCCACTCGATCCCCGACCTGAAACTCCGTAACGTCGTCCGCGACGGCCGCGACGATTCCCGCGGCGCTGTAACCCAACGCCTGCGACGCCGCCATCTTGTCGCGCACGGATGCAAACGTGTTCAGAATTCCCTCGTTCTTGACTTTCGCAACCACAGCTTTGACGAGATCCGGGCGCTGCCGTGCCTCTTGGACCAGGCCTTTGCTCACGAGCTCGACAGCCGCGCGCTCAGTACCTGCGCTAATCAGCGACGCAACGGTGCGCACGAGCACGCGTCCGTTCTGCAACGCTGGCACGGGAACTTCGCCGACGAAGGGCCTTCCGGTCTTTCGATTTTGTAAGACCTGTTTCATAGTTTTCTTTGCCGCAGATTTACGCGGATGAACGCAGATCAAATCTGCGTTCATCCGCGTAAATCTGCGGCCAAAACCCGCTCGATTAAACCACTAACCCATTCAGCGCGCGCGTCCCACGTGCCGGAAGCTACCGAAGCCTGTCGTCGCGCAACTGCCGCGGCGTCGTTATCGTGCAGCGCTTCCTCAACCAGTCGCAGAAAGTCGTCGCGCGTGCGTGCGATTCGGAGTACGTCGCGCATCGGCTCGTATTCCGGCAACGGCGAAATCACCACGGGCTTGCCGGTTGCGAGGTATTCGCGGACCTTGATTGCCGAGCCGTAACTCGTAAAAGACTGCTCAGTTTCCCACGGCAGCACGCAAACGTCGAATCCGGCGGCGTAGGCCGGTAGATCCGCGTACGGCACAGGCGGCAGGAAATGCACGTTTGGTAAGTCTTCGATTTCGAGGCCGCGCGATTTGTTGCCGATGAATATCCAGTGCCATTCAGGACGCTCGCGCGAGGCGCGCTTTATCAATTCCTGATCGACGAGCCACGGTTCTATCGCTCCGAAATAGCCGATGCGTGGCCGAGGAATGTGCGCGATCTCCGGCGCTATGGGTGTCTCGGCCACGCGCCGCCAGTGATCGTAGTCAACACCTTGTTCGAGCAGGTGCGATCGTTCACAGCCTCGCTCGGCTTCGGTAAAAAGTTTTCGACCTGAATAGAAAATGAGATCGGCGGCGTCAATCGCCTGTTCGTGAAACCGGCGTATCAATGCGGGATCGGTGGCGTGGTCCATCGTGTTCGCATCATACTTATCTGAAACGTGATAGACCACTGCGGATTCGCCGAGAGTTCCAATCATGTCTGCGGCAGTGGGAATGGCAATCCAGAGAATGGGTTTTGTCAGCCCGCGACTCCGCGCGAGTCGCTTGATCTGCGTTCCCAGCAAGCGACGATTCACCGCGCGCGCCGTTGCGGAACCAAAGAACGGCAGGCTTGCAGGTGACACAACCGTGATTCCGTCGTCAGTCTCGCGAGCCAGCTTCGAATAACTCCCCAGCTTGCGCTTGATTCGTGGCAACAGATCCTTATGGGCCAGCCCGGGCAGACCCATCGAGATCGAGTTAACAAAGATCACCTTGTTCCCGGCACGTGCAAACTTGCGCATGAGGTGCGCCTTGGAATGCGGATGGTGGTACCACCAATCTTCACCGCCAAAGCAGATGATGGATTGATTTCTCAGCACAGTCACTTTGTGCCTTTTTTGTGGCGCTTCTTCGCAACGCAGAGACCCGAGACGCCAAACGGCAGGTTCATATATCGCAGGATCCAACTCTCTGCACCAAGCAGCCGCCCTAAAACGCCATTCAGCGCAGGCACGTTGATGTTGTTCTCCGACTCGGCTTTGATGCCGGTTAGTCGCATTAACTTTCTCATCACCAGGATCGGCAGGAAGAACGTGATGTTTGCGTAAGTCGTGCGCTCGACCTCGAATCCGGCCTGTTCGAGCACACGCCGAAGCTGCGGCATCCGATAACGGCGACGGTGATTACTGACGTCGTCCTGCAAGCCCCAGAGAAACATAAACGCCGGCACAAACAGCAGTACACGTCCCCCGGGCCGCAACACGCGTTGCATCTCGGTCAGACCTGCGAGGTCGTCGTCCATGTGTTCGACGACGTCGAGCGCAGTTACGAGATCGAATGTGCCATCTTCGTAAGGCAGTTCTTCGCCGGCGCCAAGGCGTACTTTGTCGAGTCCGCGCTCGCGACAGAATGCAAGTGCATCTTCGGAGACGTCGACGCCTTCCGCGTCGCCGTATTTCGAAAGCAAGAGCAGGTTCGCGCCTGTGCCGCAACCGACGTCGAGAATTCTCGGGCGTCGATCGGTTACACGCCGGCAAATGTCTTCGACGAACGCGGCAATGATCTGGCGGCGCCCGGTGTGCCACCAATGCGATTGCTCCACGCGAAAGAGGATTGGATACGTGTGCTCCATCATCTCGCGCGGAAGTGGGTTAGCGATGGGTTTTACCTCTGATGGGTTCACAAAATCTCACAAATAAATAATCGACGGCCACGCCCGCAAACACAATCAACACGCCATGCATCGGCAATACGTACCGCATCTCCGTGTGCCCTGTCGTGCCTGGAACAAGATAGTAAAGTACAGTCACGAGCAGCACACAACTCGCGCGCCAATCTCTTCGCACCCCAACGTAGATCCCAAACGCGGCCAGCGGCAGAAACAGGTAGCGCACGACGCTCTGAATCATACCCAGCACGTTCACCCCAAGTGCAACCGCTCCCCCCTGCCAGTGCGGCGGCAAACACTTTTGACTCGTCACGTTGATTCCATTCGACGCACTGTACGGCGCGGGATCTCCGGCGACTTTCAGCATGCCCCACATTCGCCCGAGCATCGTGTCCAAATACCAGATCGGATGCTGGCTGATAAATGCGATCGATTCGCGTGTGCGTTCGTGGTCGCGTCGAATACCATCGGGGAATTGCAGACCGATCTGCATCTCCGCGGGCCACCCGTACTTCTTCCGCTCGTACTCAATCAACTTGTCGTCACTACACCAGAACCCGTTCGCCTGACCGAGTTCGGTCTCGCCGATACCCTCCCAAAGGATTGCGCCGATCGTGCCGCCTGTCGGAGTGAAGTCTGGAAACACCACGTAATTACGGATCACGATCGGCGCGATCACAACGATAGTCCCAATCAAAACCGCTGCACCCGTCTTCACTTTCCGAGACCACACTGCCGGCACGGACGCAAAAAGCGCAACGGCCCAACCCACGCACAGATACAGCGGATTCACACGCAGCCAACATGCAATTCCAAGCAACAACCCTGCACCGAGCGCCAGCCAAACATTCTTACGCTTCAGTGCGAGGAGCAGTGCCCAATTGCCGCCCAATACAAACCATGTCGCAGGCATGTCTGCGGACGGAAACGCAGCGTACATCGCAAACAGTGGAGACAATCCAAGCAGAAAACTACTCGCGATCGCAGCGCGCCAACCAAAAGCCGTGAACGCAATACCTGCGATCAGCACGAATGACAAAATCAGATCCAGAATCCAGAGGACCGCCTGAACAGAGTAAACAGAATGGTGATCGGTGATTTTGTAAATGAGCGCGACTAACGCGGGAAACGCGGGTGGATACTGGGCCAGGTCTGTGCGCGCCGGATCGTCGATCCAGAAAAGCCTTTGACGTCCGTCGAGAATGTCTCGCGCCTGACTATCAAACTTTGCGAACGATCCGGTTTGAAACCATCCCGGATCGTGAAGATGCGCACGCATGAATTGCAGCGTGAGAACACGCACGCCGATCGCGACGAGCAATAAGCCACCAAAAAGCACAAATATCTTGTGTGTATTTTGTGCCATTTGTGGCTACTCATTTAATGGCGGTGATGATTACGTTCCAACCGATTCGCTTGCGAAGTTTGTCGAGCATCGACTCCGAAACCAGCGGCGACAAAAAGCGCAGCTCAGCACGCGTTAACTGTTCGACGTCAACGACGACGTTCTTGAACAAACTAAAAAGAGCACGCGCCTCTTTGCGGTTATAAACCTTAACTAACGGTGTCGCTCCGTGGTCGCTGAATTCAATCACGTGGCTCATGATTTCTTCAGCCGACCGGCCGCGCAAAAACTGTCCACCCAGCACGCCGCGCCGCAACACGATCTCAATCCAGTAATTCAGCGAATTGCGGTGATAAAGCATCACCTTCGCAACTCCACCCGGCTTGAGCACGCGATGCACCTCGCGGATTGCGCCTTCGGTATCGGGTGTGTGGTGCAACACGCCATTCGAGTAGACGACGTCAAAGCTCTCACTGCGAAAAGGTAAATTCTCTCCATCCGAGATCATGAAAGCACCGTCAGCACCGTAGAGTTTGAAACGGTGCTGCGTGATCTCGATCGAGCGCGGCGTCAGGTCGATGCCGATGCAGCGTGCACCACCGCGCGAAAACTGCAACAGGTCGGTGCCCATGCCGCAGCCGATTTCAAGCAACCGCGCATCGCGAAACTTTTCAAACTCCATGAGCCGTGGCATCCACGGCGCGTATTCCGAATATCGATGACGCTCTACGCGCTCGAAGAATTCGCGCGTGCCCAGCTCGTGTTCGCGGTCGTACTCGGCGCCACAAGGATCCTGGCCCCACTGTTCGCGCGCACGAAGTTTTTCTTGAGCTAAGCTCATGTAAAGTTAAGTCAACGATTGATAAGCATCGAGCACGCGTTGAGCATTGTGCTTCCACGTGTACTCGCGCTCCGCCACTTCTCTCGCCTTCGTTCCCAGCTTTTCTCGCAAATCGTTTGAGTCAACCAATTTCACGATCGCCGCCGTAAGCTCGCCTGCATTCCCCGGCTCAACTAACAACGCTGTCTCCTGATCCGTGAGCACCTCACCGATCTGACCCAACCGGCTTGCAACTATGGCCTTGCCCATCGCCATGTATTCAAAAATCTTCGTCGGCGAACCGAAAAACTCACTTCCATCCGCGAGCGGCACATGCGGCGCCACGAGTATGTCACAAGCGTCCAGCAACGCAGGCACACGATCGTGGCCCACCGCGCCCGTGAAGATCACTCTGCCGGCTTCACTCTCCAGTTGCTTCTCAACTTCTGCGTGCAAGCTTCCGCTTCCAACTAGCAGAAACCGAACTCGCGCGCTCGCAGGTATCGACTTGATCGCTTCGGCGAACTTTTCAACTCCATGCCACGGTCCAAACGTCCCGACAAAGCCCGCGACCAGCTCGTCACCCGTCAATCCTAATTCGCGTCGCGCCTCGCGGCCTCCGGCTCCCGGTCGAAAGCGCTCAACATCCACGCCATTCGGGTTGACGATGATCTTTTCGGCCGCAATGCCGCGCGCTTCAAGGTTCCGGCGCTCAACGTCAGAGACCACAAAAATACGCGTCGCGGCCTCAAGGTTCAAACGCTCATATCGCGCCAACAAGTCGAGGCTTCCGACGCGGTCCCAGTGCCGTCCAACCCAGACTTCCGAGCCATTGTATTCGAGAAACAACGGCCGCTTCGTTTGCGCCGCCGCCGCAACGCCGGCCCAGCTAAACCGCGCATACCGTTGGTAAATGAAATCCGGCTGGGCCTGCTCGACCAGCGGCACCGCGCCGCGCGTGAAGACCAGGTTGTTGTGAATATCAAACAACGCCCTCGTGCCTCCGCCCGGCTCTGGCGGAATCACCGTAAAACGATCTTGCGCATGATTGAGCCCTGCAATCACGTCGTTGCTGATGATCTCGACATGAACCCCCAGCGCCTCGAGCGCTTCGACGACGCCTTTGATATGACTCGCAGCGCCACCGGCCTGCGTTCCTGGCCCAGGCGTGGAACGAAGATACACAACTCGCGGATAAGATCGGTTCAGTATCGCGACGGGTACGCCTTTCGATCTCAATGCCTCCTGCTCGAGTCTTTGCAATTCGCGACGAGACTGCGCGATGTCGCTCGCGCCCGTAAGCGTTTCGCGACTGAGCCTCGCGGGCGCTCCGAGTAGAAGATCCGATCGAGATCGACGCAGCATCCCGCCGTGCGCATCGATCATGAGCACTTCGCGCGCGCCCGCAAGCGCTCCAAAGATCATGAAGAGATTTTGACCTCTCTGCCACGGCAGTCTTTCAGTGCCTATCGCGAGGATGTCGGGACGGAGACTGCGCAGGGCTTTGAGACGTTTGAGGTGACTGCCGGTTTCGAATTCAGCACGCGAGATCGATTCGATGGAACAGTCCGGATAAAGTTGGACCAGTTTATCGCGCCAGCGAGACGAGTCGCCGCTGAGGGCCAGCAGAACGACTTTCATCCGCGCAAACTCCCGAGCACGAATACCTCGGTGAAAGAGCGTCCCGTGCTGGTGTGAAAGTGAAGCGCGACCAGCGCGAAGATCGTAGCGTAGCTGACGGTAGACGCGATCGCGGCGCCCTGCGCGCCAAATCGCGGCACGAGTGTGAACACCAGAAAGAGGTTCAACGCCAGCGTGATGACCCAGTAAACCGGAATCGCTCGAGGCAGTCCGAGCGCGTTGAAATGCTGGACCAGCACCGACTCCAGCCCCATCAGGTAAACGCCCGGCAGCAGGATCAAAAGCAACTTTGTCGCGTCGGAAAACGCTTCGCCGTACAACACAGGCAGCAACAAACTAAACGGGACAGCCGCGAGGCAACACAGGAACATGATGAACGTGGTGTAGCGAGTGACGAGGCACGTCGTCTCGCCGCGCGCATCTTGTTCGGCGGTCACACGCGGGAAAAGCAATGTCGCGATCACGCCCGGAAGCAGCATCAATAACAGCGCAAATTGTGAAGCAACGCTGTAGACGCCTGCTTCCTCTGGACCGCGAAAGTGATTCACGACCAGCAAGTCGGCGCGAAGCATGATTGCGCCTGCGAGAATTGAAACATGAAATTTGATCCCGTATGCAATCATTCGCCGCAGCAGCGATATGTCAGCGCGCCACTGTGATTGCGCGAGCGTGCGCGCTGAAATCACGAGCAATGTCGCAACGACGATGCTCACCAAAACTGCGGCGGCTGTGTTCAGCGTGACGAGTGTTCCGAGTCCGCGTTTGAGAAGGACTAAAACGAGCACTGCGTTGATCAGCACAAACGATTGTCCGGCGAGGTCGAGCAGGTTGAACTCTTTCACTTTTCCGACCGCGAGCAGGATGTTTAGACCGATCAAAGTGACGAGCTGGAATGGAATCGAGATCGCAGCGATGCGAATCAGATCGGGCGAAACAAAACCAAACCAGTCGGGACGAAACGCGCCCGTAGCGCTGAGTGCGAGTGCCAGGACAGAACCAACAAGAAGGGCGAATATCAGCGAGTTGATGGCAGCAGCACGGAAGCGTTCCTGGTTCTGTGCGATGAAATACGTGTTTGATGAAGGAAGGCCGAAGCTGCCGAGTTGGACTACCGTGGCGACTGCGACGTTGATGACGGCCAATTCTCCGACGCCCTTCGCTCCCAACCACCGCGCGACGATGATTCCCGCCACAACGCTGTTGAAGATCATCAGCAGACGCGTGGCGAACGTCCATCCAATTTGCGTCCACAAATTACACAAATTATGCAGATTTAATTTGTGTAATTTGTGGACTTCCTCTGTCGATCCAACGTTCATACCACAGACTCAAGTTGAGTAATGCCCAAAGATGAAAGCCCCAGTCTTTAGTCTTCCGACGATGTTCGGTCAACATGCGGTTTACAAAATCGTAATCCAACAGATCGCGCCGGCGCATGGTCGAGTTCATCAGATGCTCGTCAAACCAATTGCCCAGGCCTTCACGAAACCATTCGCGCACGGGCGCGCCGAAGCCGCGCTTGCGTTCGTACAGCAGATCGTGCGGCAGGATCTCTTCGAGTGACCGCTTGAGAATGTGCTTGCCACTCGCGCCTTCGACTTTCGACGATCGCGGCAATCCGAGCGCATACTCAACCAGGTGATGATCGAGAAACGGCACGCGGGCCTCGACGCTCGTCGCCATCGTGATCTTATCAACTCGCATCAGGAGCAGCTCCGGCAACCGGAGTTTCAACTCGAGATACGTCATACGCGCCAGGAAATCAGCGCTCGGCCGCTCCTGTTCGATGTGCTTCAGGTTCGACTCAACGACTCGCAATGACGAAAGACCGTTCAAACGTTCTCGCACCTGGCTCGACAGCACGCGCGGCTTGAACGTCTCGTCGTAAACAACCACGCCGCCCCAGAACAAAGGCTCGTCAGCACCCAGCCGCCGAATCAACTCGATCGCTGCCCGCTTTCTTCCCGTGGCCTCGAGCGCCGGCCGCGAAAGGTTCGAGATCGCGCGACGCAGCGAAAGCGGAAGCGATTCCGCGTGGCGCCAGAAGTTTTCGTAAATGCGCAAATGGCGGACGTAGTTTTCGTAACCACTGAAGATCTCGTCCGAGCCTTCGCCGACCTGGACCACGATGGTCCCCGAGTCACGCGCGAGTTTTGAAACGTAATACAAAGGTACGCAAACCGGATCGGCGATCGGCTCGTCCTGATGAAAGACCATCTGCGGCAGAAAGTCGTGCATCTCTTTTTCCGAGATGATGACCTCGTGATGGTTCGTCGCAAACTGCCGTGAAATTCGACGGGCAGGTTCGAGTTCGTTCAGATACTCTGCATCGCTGAAACCAACTGTGAACGTCTCGACCGGACGTGACATCAGTTCCGACATCAGCGCGACGTTCGCGGACGAATCGACGCCGCCGGAGAGAAACACTCCGAAAGGAACGTCTGACATCATTCGCTTGCGAATCGAGTCGCGGAGTAAGCGCAAGATCTCGGCACGCTGCTCCTGCTCACTGCTCCTGCCAACCTCTTCCGGCGGGAGCGCGTCCCAATAACGCTCGATTTTGAGGGCGCCGTCGCGTTTGACGATCAGCACGTGTCCCGCGGGGAGCTTTTGGATGTCGCGAAAAAGCGTCGTGGGCGCGGGCGTCGTCAGGAAGGTGAGGTAGTGATACAGCGCTTGTTCGTCGATGTCGGGCGTGACTGACGGATGTTGCAGGATGGCTTTGATTTCAGATGCAAAGATGAAGCGGCCGTCTTTGTGGTAGAAGTACAGTGGCTTGACGCCGATGCGATCGCGCACGAGTACGAGTTGTTCTTTGTTTGCGTCCCACAGTGCGATTCCGTAGTCGCCTTCGATTTCGTGAATGAAGTCGAGGCCGCGTTCTTCGTAGAGGTGCAGGATTGTTTCGGAGTCAGTGCGCGAGGAGTACTTGTGGCCGCGTTGCTCGAGATCGGCGCGAAGCAGAGCGTGATTGTAGATTTCGCCGTTGAAGACGAGCCACGTGCGATCGTCGCAGCCGTGCATTGGCTGATGCCCCGCTGCCGAGAGATCTATGATTGAAAGCCGGCGAAATCCGAAGCCACCCCTACGGTCGTCGAAGATCAACTCGCCTGCGTCGTCTGGGCCGCGATGCGTCATCTCATCGCGCATACGTGCGATCAGCGAGGGCTCAACTGAACCCTCGCTCGCGCCGTATTCCCAAACTCCGCAAATTCCGCACATGATTTTTGCCGCAGATTACGCGGATGAACGCAGAACGGATCTGTGTTCATCCGCGTAATCTGCGGCTAAAACTTCTATCCTCCAGCTAAGCTTGCCCGGTCCCCCTGAAATACGCCAGCACGCAGAAAGAGCGTCGCTCATTTCGCCGTAATCACGAGAGACGGGCTGCGGCTCCAGGATCGGCGTGACGTCACAATTCAATGCTGAGATGCGCAGCCCCACATCACCATCACGCGCCTCGACCGACGTCCCCCGCACCTGCACATCCAAACCCGTATCGAAGTGAAACCTCACCTCGTAAACGTGTTCACCATCACCAAAAAACTCATCGTCGATCAACCACGCTCGTTCTCGCTTGTTGAATGTAACCGTTCGCCGATGTACCACCGGAGCGTACCCGTAGTGTTCAGCGACAACCTTGTCGAAGTCGCCGTTTGACTCCCACGCGAGCACGCGCGGCTGGGCTTCGTTGCCGATCACAAAGGGCACAAAAGGATCTGTAGTGTTCTGCTCTTTACCGTCGATCTTCACCGTTGAGTGATAAGCAGTGGATCGAAAGTCGTGGCGCTTCTGAAGATCCGCCGAGTAGACGTAAGTGCCCGGGTCGACGATGAATGCCCGGCCGCCCGCTGATACCTCAATGCTCAGCGCATCGTTGTGTCCATGCGAACCCCGCCCCTGAATCCCAGCGTCGCTCGCGTTGAAGCAGAGGTAAAGATCGCCGTCGCGCATTATGTAAATGCCCGCATCCGGAAACCCTTTTGAACCCGCTTGCGGGATGTCATCAAATACCGCCGCGCCAATAGTCAAAACATACGCATGATCGTCGGCCCTGCGATAACCGATGGGTAAAACGCGGCCGCTGTCAGTGTCGCCGATGAGAGGAGCAAAACCATCGGGCCGCAGGTAAGCACGAATGTAACTCAGCATCTGACGAAGCTTGGACCAGTATCGCTCTTCAATCTCAACGTTGTTGGCGCGGCAGAGTAAAAACGAGTAAAGCAGTAGCTCTGTTACGAAACGGTGATAGCCCGTCGATGCTTCGAAATCAGCGCCGTCGTTCAAGACCTGCTTGTCCATTTCGCGCAGCATCTGGTCCAAGCCAAAGTCGCGCCAGGCGCGAGCATGGCGAAGCTCCGGAAGCAGCAGACCCAACCAAAACAGTCCGACAACATCCGACAGATAGTGATTGCTGGTCGCGATGTATGAAAACTCGAGATTGCGACGGATATAGTTTCCGTGTCGCTGGAGTAGCTGTAGAAAGAACGACAAGAAATCGGCGTCCAACTGCGGTGAGCGACGGAACGTTTCAAACGCTGCCAGCGCGCTTATCGCTCGCAACGCGACTTCCATCGCGCAAGTCCAGTTTGGACCACGCCCGTAAGGATTCTGATCCGCCCAGCTTCGTAGTTGCGCAAAAAACTCAGCGCTGTATCGTTCGTCGTTTGTTAAAGAGTAAGCACGAGCGAGTGTGATGAAGTGGCCCAGGCGGTTGAGTTCCCACAGCACGCGCACGTCCGAGCCATCAGTCCGCATCAACTTGATGTCGCGATGATAATCAAGCGGCCAAACGTAATTGGAAAGCGGATCGCGCGTCCATTGAATCTCGCGACCGACGATCCGATCTGCTGCGGCAACCTCCGCGGCCTCAATCTCAAACACTTCATCAAAAAACCGCGCCTCACGATCGTCGCTCCGGAAATGGGCCAACAACTCATCCGGACTCATCCGCGCGTATTTATCCGTGAGAATCAGTGGTTCGTTGTCGTGGATTTCTGCGCGTTCTCTGCGCGCTTGAAGCGAAGCACGGCTGCGACGAATTGCCTCCAGCGCAACGGTCGTAAGTTTCACCTCTCCCCGAACCGCTCGTGCAATTTTCTTCAGCACTGCCATCAAGGCTAATATGCACAGATGAATTGTTCGAGCGCATCGAGTATGCGCTCAGACGTGTGGCCATCCCAGAGAGGCGGCGAGGTGATGGTTTTCTTCGCAGAGCCGTTCAATGCAGCATTTGCTTCGGCGATGATCTTTTGCGTGTCAGTGCCGACTACAACGTTGGTCCCCATCTCGACCGTGATCGGACGCTCCGTGTTCTCGCGCAGCGTCAAGCAGGGAATGCCAAGCGCGGTCGTCTCTTCCTGAATGCCGCCGGAATCCGTCAGGACCAGTCGCGCGCCGCTGGAGAGATTCAGAAAATCGAGATAACCAAGCGGATCGATCGTTCGCAGATCTTTTATCGCGGCAACACGATCAGTTAGTCCAAGTTCGGCGATTGTCTTTCGTGTTCGCGGGTGAACCGGAAACACGATCGGCAACTTCGACGCGATCGCTTCGAGCGCCGAGAGTATCGGTTCGAACGATTCGCGAAGATCGACATTCGAAGGACGATGAAGCGTCAGCAGCGCGTAATCGCGACCAGTCAACCCGAGCTGCTCTTTTGTTTTCAGTTGCCTCGCCACCGCAAGGTTCTTTTGCAGCGAGTCGATCATGACGTTTCCGACAAACCGGATTCGTTCGCGCGGAATGCCTTCGGCAAGCAAGTTTTCATCAGCATCGGGTGACGGAGTAAGCAGCAGGTCGGCGATCTGATCCGTCAGCAACCTGTTGATCTCTTCCGGCATGGTGCGATCGCGACTGCGAAGCCCGGCCTCGACGTGCGCGACTTTGACGCCGAGTTTCACACAGACGAGCGCGCATGCGAGTGTCGAATTGACGTCGCCCACGACCAGCACCCAGTCGGGTTGCTCTTGAAGCACGACGGGCTCGAAGCGCTCCATCACCGCGGCCGTCTGGACTGCGTGCGAAGCGGAACCTACGCCGAGGTGTGTGTCGGGGTTAGGGAGATCGAGGTCCTCGAAAAACGAATCAGACATTGCTGAATCGTAGTGCTGGCCAGTGTGAACGACGAGGGGCTGGAAGCTGGCCGGGCGCCTCTTCATAGCGGCGACGATAGGCGCCACCTTCATGAAGTTGGGTCGTGCCCCGACGACGTTAATAACTTTCAGCATAGATATGGGCCACAAAAAGGCACAAAAATCACATTTTGTACCTTTTGTGCCTTTTGTGGCTTATAACCGAATCACGCGCGCGCGGCTCTCGCGACGCACGTCACCATTCAAGGCGTTGCGTGTGTCGACGATCAGCGACGCCTGAGAGCAGACGCGTTTGTAGTCAATCTCGCTGTGGTCCGTGACGATGATGATGCAATCCGCGCCCTGCAGCTCTTCGTTTGTCAACGACACTGACGCCAGCGGCTCGCCGGCAGCGTCCGTGTGTGCATCGTCAAACCGGATCGCCGGAACAAAGGGATCGTGATACTTGACGTTCGCACCTTTCGCACGCAGTCGATCGATGATCGACAAGGCCGGACTCTCGCGCACGTCGTTCACATCTTTCTTATACGCGACGCCCAACAGCAACACGTTCGAGCCTTTCATGGGCTTACGATCCTCGTTCAACCCATCGGAAACGAGTTGGACCACGTGCTCAGGCATGCGCGAGTTCACTTCCTCCGCGAGACTGATGAAACGGGAGTCGAAACCGTGTTGTCGCGCCTTCCACGACAAGTAATGCGGATCGAGCGGGATGCAATGCCCGCCGATTCCCGGCCCGGGATAAAACGCCATGAAACCGAAAGGTTTCGTCGCAGCCGCGCGAATCACTTCCCACGTGTCGATGTTGAGCGCGTAACAAAGCCGCGCCATCTCGTTGGCCATGCCGATGTTGACCGCGCGAAAAGTGTTCTCCAAAAGCTTCGCCGCCTCGGCCACGCGCGCCGAGCTCACGCTGTAAACGTCCTTGACGATCTGTGAATACAGATGCGACGCGACAGCAGTGGAATCTGCGGTGACTCCGCCAACGACCTTCGGAATGTTGTGAGTCAAAAACTGCGGATTGCCGGGGTCGACGCGTTCCGGCGAGAATGCGAGCAGAAAATCCTCATCGAGTTTCAGGCCTTTCTGCTCAAACATCGGCAGCAGCACTTCGTCCGTCGTGCCGGGATACGTGGTCGACTCGAGAATGATCAGATGACCGCGTCGCAGTCGCTTCGTGATCTCCTCGGCAGCGGCGAGGATGTAGGAAACATCCGGCTCTTTTGTTTTGCGCAGCGGCGTGGGAACGCAAATGATTATCGCATCGCAGTTTGCCAGGTGATCGAAATCCGTAGTCGCCTGCAACTGCTTCGAGTCGACTACTTCCTTCAGTTTTCGCGACGGCACATCGCCGATGTATGACGTGCCCGAATTAATCTGTTTGGCCTTCGCCTCGTCGACTTCAAAGCCCGTGCTTCTGAAGCCCTTCGAGGCAAACTCGACGAGCAAAGGCAATCCAACGTACCCGAGACCGATGACCCCGACGTGGGCCTGCTTGTTTGTTATTAATTTGATTAGTTCGTTTTTCATGGTCGTTCAATCTAGAGCCGAATCACAGATTATCACAGATGAAGACAGATCTAATCCGTACCCATCCGCAGAAATCTGTGGCACTATACCCGCCGCCTGAATGAGCAAAGAAGCTCCCCCCAAACTCGTCCGTGGTCTGAGCCTGCTCGACGCCACGATGATCGTCGTAGGCTCGATGATCGGATCGGGGATCTTTATCACTTCAGCGGAATCGTCGCGGTTGGTCGGCTCGCCGGGTTGGCTGATCGCAGCCTGGGCACTGGCAGGCATTCTCACGATCACGGGCGCGCTATGTTGCGCGGAACTCGCGGCAATGTGGCCGAGAGCCGGCGGGCAGTATGTTTTTTTGCGCGAGGCGTATGGACCATCAATAGGGTTCCTGTTCGGGTGGGGCCTCTTTCTGATCATTCAGACGGGAACGATCGCTGCGGTCGCCGTCGCTTTTGCAAACTTCACCGGCGTGCTCACAAGCTGGGTTTCGGCGGACTGGTATCTCATCTCACCCCGCGTGCTCGTAAAACCATTCACGATCAATCAACTATCGTTCAACGGCTACGCGCTGAGTCTGTCGAGCCAGCAACTTCTCGCGGCGTTGATGATTCTGTTTCTCACGTTCGTCAACACTCGCGGATTGCAAACCGGGAAGATCATTCAAAACACGTTTACGTTTACGAAGACTGCCGCGCTTCTCGGGTTGATCGTGATCGGATTGTTTCTCGGTTGGAACAGCGGCAGTGCTGCGCACACGGCGTCGTGGTGGGCGTCGTGGGAAAACGGTTGGAAACCGTCAGCGTCGCAAGTGTGGTTTGAGCCGGCGACTGAGGGTCTGCTTGTGCTGGCTTTGTTAATGTTGGTCGGTCGAGCGATGGTTGGACCACTCTTCGCGCAGTCGGCATGGAACAACGTGACGTTCACGGCGGGCGAGGTGCGCGATCCGGGTAAGAACTTGCCGCGCGCGTTGTTGCTGGGTTGCGGGCTCGTGGTGACGCTCTACCTGCTCGCGAATCTTGCGTATGTCGTGACGCTGCCGCTACCCGAAATCCAGAACGCGCCCCAGAACCGTGTGGCGACAGCGGTGATGCAGGCGGTGCTTGGTCCAAGCGGCACGATCATCATGGCGCTCGCGATTATGATCTCGACGTTCGGGTGTAACAACGGACTGATTCTCGCGGGCGCGCGGGTTTATTACGCGATGGCAAGGGATGGGCTTTTCTTTAAGCGAGTCGACAGCGTGAATGCGCATCACGTGCCGGCGGTGGCCTTGATAGCGCAGGGACTGTGGGCCGCCGTCCTCGTACTTCCCCGCACGGTAACTGTGAATCGACAAACAGGCGCGTACACGTATGGAAACGTTTACACGCAGTTGCTCGAATACATTGTTTCCGCGGATCTGATCTTTTACGTGTTGATGGTCGGAGCGGTGATCGTGATGCGTCGCAAAGCGCCGGAGATCGAAAGGCCGTATCGAACGATCGGCTATCCTTTTGTGCCGCTTGTGTACATCGTGCTCGCGGGGCTTTTTATTATTGATTTAGCGATTCTCGCGCCCTCGACGTCGGGGATTGGATATCTATTAGTATTCACAGGTATTCCGATCTACTTCATTTGGAGCCGCAGATGAACGCAGATGAACGCAGATTTAGATCGGCGTTCATCTGCGTTCATCTGCGGCTCATTTAACCCACTCGTCGGCGATCTCAGTCTCGACTTTGACTGGGACTGTCTTCAAATACTCCTCACCGGCGGCGCACATCACGCGCTCAACTTTCTCCGCGATGCTTTGCGCTTCATCCGTGTCGGCTTCAACAACGATCTCATCGTGAATGATGTTGACGATGCGGGCGCTCGTGTCGCTCAGTTCGTCTTTCAACAAACGGAGCGCGCGTTTCAGAATGTCGGCGCTCGTGCCCTGGATGGGCGTGTTCTTGCCGTTACGCTGCGTCATCGAGATCTGTTGTCGATCGTTTTCGTCGTAACGAAAACGCACCAGCCGTCCTGAAGCCGTCCGCGCGCGTCGCTCACTCACTGCTCTGTTCGCAGCTTCGCGCAGGTAGGAGTCGAGTTGCCGGTACGTTCCAAAGTACCGGCGCAGCACGTTCTCAGCATCCGAGACGCTCAATCCGGTCATCATCGCAAACCGCTGTGCGCCGATTCCATAGACCACGCCGAAGTTCAATCGCTTCGCAAAGTCGCGCTGCTCTTTCGTCACCTGGTCCAACGATGCGTTGAACACCTGCGACGCCGTAACGCGATGAAGATCTGCACCCGAATTGAACGCGTCGATGAAACCACGATCGCCGGAAAACTCCGCGAGTATCCGCAACTCGATCTGCGAATAGTCAGCGATGATCAACTTCCGCCCATCCGGGTAACCACTGAAGCAACGCCGGTACTCGATCGCGTGCGGCACCTGCTGGATGTTCGGATTAGTACATGCAAACCTGCCCGTCGGCGCGCCTATCTGCCGGAAGTCGGCGTGCAAACGTTTCGTTACGGGATTGATCATCTCGATCATGTTCTCTCCGTAACTCGTGAGCGCTTTCTGCACCGTCCGATATTCCAGCAACGTGCCGATGACCGGATACTGGGCCGCGAGTGGCTGCAACTTCCAGTTGCGAGTCGAATCAGGAACAGGAATGCCCAGGCGATTCAGCGCCTGCGTCAACTGCTGGTGCGAGTCGAGATTGATGTCATCGCGCTGTGGTCCGCCAAAAAGCGAGCCTTGCAATGACTCCTCAGCCAAAACTCCCTGCAACTGTTCTGCGAGTTCAGTTCTTCTTTTCTCGACGATCCCCAATTGTTCGAGCCAGCGATCTTTGTGCATGAAGAAGCCCGCGAGCTCGATATCCACCACCGGTATCACGCACTCAAACTCGAGCTGCGCGCACTTCACCAACGACTCGGCTTTCAATCTCTCGATCAACTTTTCACGCAGCGGCAGAAGGATCGCAGCATCGCGCGCGGCGTACTCCAACTGCGCTTCCGACAACTCGAAATTCCAGTTGCTCAAACGCTCTGACTTGTCGATCGCCTCGTTCAAATAACGACTCGCAACCGTCTCGAGGCCATGACGCTCTTCGATGTCGCCCGCGCCGACAAGCTGACTCGCCAACAACGTGTCGAAAAGCCCGCCGAGATCGACCCCGAGATTGTGCTTAATGAACTTCGCGTCGAACTTTGCGTTGTGCGCGATCTTGATCGGCCTGGGCGCTGCGAGCAGACGGCGCAAAGGAGCCAACGCATCGCTGTGCGCGACATCGCCGTTGCTGAAGTGATCGAAGTCGAAGATGTAAACGCAGTCAGGCGTCGCGAGCTGGATCAGCCGCAGGCGTGAAGTATATGGATCGAGCTCGGTCGTTTCGGTGTCGAGACCGATTACGGGTTGTGGTGTGAGGGCTTCGATTGTTTTTCGTAGATCATCGCCCGTCGTAATAACTTTGTAGTTCATTAAAACACTATAACGCCATCAGTCGCTTCAACATCAAAATCTGTCCCTTGTGCTGTGACTCGTGATCGATCAGGTGATGCAACACCCAGCGCAAGTTATATTCGGTCGTCTCACCCTTCCGCTCGAAAGTAATAATGCGTTCGAGGTCTTTATCGTTGTATCCGAAAAGCACGTCGCGCGTGAGATTGCGTATTTTCTCCGTCTCGTTGAGGCAAAACTCGACTGTGTACCCATTGCGCGCGACGCGCTCGACGTCGTCAAGTATGTCCCAGTAAGGAGCTTGCTGATCTTCATCGGTGAGTTTGTGTCCGCTGACAACCATCTTCATCCAAAACCACTCTGCTTCGCCGATGTGCAACACGAGCCCGCCTATCGAATGCGCGCCGAGAAACGGCGGCTTGCCAATCAGATCGTCCGGGATGTCTTTCACCGCGACCGCGAGCTGGCGGCGCACTTCTTCCATTCCGCTGAGATAGTAGCCGATGGCAGTCGACAAACCGGGATGAGGAGTTAAGACTCTGCGTCTCATTTGATATTCCTTCCTGTTTTCAGGCGCTGCGAGCCAACGCCGGTTCGGGGTGCGGTCTCACGAAGATCAACAAGAGTACCGCCGCAGTTGCACCCACACACGCGCTCGCGAGAAACGCCGTCGCGGGCCCCTTCCAATCCCAAATCATACCCATCAAAAGCGAAGCAGGAAACACCGTTATGCCGAACGCGAGATTGTACAACCCATACGCGGTTCCGCGTTGCTCTGGTCGAACGAGATCGGCAACCAGCGCCTTCTCTGCTCCTTCTACCAAACCAAAATAGATTCCGTAGATCAAGAAGAGAACCCACAACGACGCTTGGTGAGTAGCGAAAGCAAATCCCGCGTACACCGCCGCATACAACACCCAACCCGCAACGATCAGACGTTTGCGCCCGAGTCGATCCGAAAGATCGCCACCAAACAACGAACTCAAGACCTTCGTGCCGTGATGCGCGGCCCAAAGCAACGGGACGATTGCGACCGACATTCCCGAATCCACCGCTCGCAGGATCAGAAAACTATCTGAAGAATTTGACAACGTGAAGAGAGCGAGAATCACGAGAAAGCGTTTGAAGTTGCTGTCGAAACCACGCAACGTGAGCTTCGGAATCTCAGCTTCGGCCGGCCGAGACACTGGTGACTCACGCATGAAAAAGATCGCGACGAGCACCGCCATCAGTGCAGGTATCGACGCGATCAGAAAGACGCGCGTGAATTCAGATCTGGTCGGCGATTGTGAATTCGCTACAAAGAGAATGACCAGTAAGTATCCGACCAGGGGACCGATTACCGCGCCGGCATGGTCCATCGCGCGGTGAAAGCCAAACGCGATGCCGCGCTGTTCCACCTGAACCGTGTCCGCAATCATCGCGTCGCGCGGAGCTGTTCTAAATCCCTTGCCGACACGATCGGCCATTCGAATCGCAAGCACGTGATGCCAAGACTGTGCAAAAGCCAGCAGCGGCCTCACGATCGATGCGAGCGAATAACCGGCAACCACCAACGTCTTTCGCTTCCCGAGGCGATCGCTGAGATAACCTGCAAACAGTTTCAGCAGGCTGGACATCGATTCGGCGAGTCCTTCGATTATGCCAATGGCTTTGGCAGACGCGCCTAAAGTGCTCGCGAGAAATACCGGCAGGAGAGGGTAAATGATTTCACTCGACGCATCGTTCAGGAGGCTAACAAGACCGATTGCGAGGACGTTTCTCGGGAGGCTGCGATAACGACGCCATAAACCGGACACGCCCTGGCCCTGATTTGCTGAAGATACAGAATTCAAGATTTGACGTAGGTGGCCCTAACGATTGTCTTGATGTTTCCGCGCACGTGAAAATCGCCTTCGATGTTCATGCTGATTGGATCGCAGGCGGCGACGAAGTCTTCCAGGATGATATTGATCACGTGCTCGTGAAAGATCTTCACGTTGCGGAATGAGTTTATGTAGAGCTTGAGGCTCTTGAGTTCCACGCAACGCTCGTTTGGAACATACTCGATGCGAATTGTGGCGAAGTCGGGGAAGTCAGAAAACGGGCAGATTGCGGTGAACTCCGTGATCTCGAAGTTGATCTTGATCTCGTTGCCGGGAAACTCGTAAGGAAACGTGTCGAGCGGAAACAGATTCATCTCCGCGCGAGGCGTCGATTGAATGTCGAGACATTGCTGGTTCGGCGGCAGCATCGTTTACAGGATTATCATGTCTAATCCTGTAAATCCTGTCAAAAACCGGCTAATAGGCGGGCGCGCGACCAGCACTCCCCCGGTCGAACAATTTGATCAGCACGAGGCCCGCGATGAAGCCGCCGATGTGTGCCGCGTAAGCAACACCACCGGTTTGCGAACCGCCGCCAAGCATGCCCAGTCCACTAATCAACTGGAACGCGAACCATATCCCGATTGCCACGTACGCAGGCACTTGCGTAAAGAAACGAAACAATAAAACGGTCACGCGTCGCGTTGGATGAAGCAGCATGTAACCGCCGAGCACACCAGAGATCGCACCCGACGCACCAAGACTCGGCACCAGCATTTCCG
>JBIOUJ010000162.1:0-4671 GCA_044867025.1 Pyrinomonadaceae bacterium
CACCCGCTACCGCAGGTGGTACTGACATTTATCCAAGCATCTTCTCAAAACTAACGTGAGGATGAGAATGTTCCTGCGGTCATGACTATGTCAAGAGCGTGCCGCACTGTGTTTGCCCACAGATCGACGAGTAGGGTTAACCTCAATCTCGCACTGGTAACCGCGCATTCACGCACTGTGACGCATCACCTCACGCAAACACTCCTCGATCTTAATAATGCCTATCCAGCCGACGACGGAATGTCAGCTTATGGGAAAACACAAACTGCCAGCGCTGAAAACAATCGCGAACCGAAGAACGTTGTTGTCGCTCGTAGTGCTCTCGCTGATTGTGATGCTGGCGGGCGCGTGGCGAGTCAAACAGCAGGCTGACCAACAACTCGCCGAAGAGCGTGCGCGCCGCGAGAAACAGAACCTCATTCCATTCGAGCAAAAGCTATTCAAATCGATCAGCAGCAAAGCGATCCAGATCTGGCAGAACCACCAAACCGCGAGAGCCATCGTCAGGTTCAACGATTCGTACTTCGTAGCCTCCGACGGCGGGCTGATCGAGTTGGACCGGACTGGAAAACTCGTGAGGCACTACACGGTGCTTGATGGTCTTCCGGAAAGTGACCTGCTCAGCCTCGCCGTCTTCAACTCAAAGCTGTTCATCGGTACGCGCACGCAGGGGTTGGTCGAGTTTGACGGCTCTCAGTTTCGCGGGTTTAGCTGGACCGACCGAACCTCGCAGTCGATCGGCGCGCTGCTGGCGGACGAAGGGCGGCTGCTGATCGGTACGAGAGCCGGAGGCTTGATCGCCTTTGACGGTCGCCAGTTCAAGGAACTCACCGCAGGAACGGAACACAAGCGGCTGCTGGAGATCAACCTGCTCGCCAAAGACGGCACACGCTTGTTTGTCGGAACCTTTGCCGATGGATTGTGGATCGGCGAAGCAGATCGCTGGACCCACTTCACGACGGAAGATGGGCTGCTCTCGAATCGCATTGTCGGTGTTGCCGTCGCCAACCAGAGTCTCTTCGTCGCCACGGATTTCGGGTTGGCCGTCGCTCCCATCGCAGAGTCTGGTTTTCTAACACTCGTCACACTCCCGTCTTTGTCGAGCATGGCTCTTACGGCTGACAGCCTTGTGCTCAGCAAAGACAATGGCGAGACCTTTAGTCTCCGCAGCGACCGTGAGATCTCGGCTTCGAGGCAGGTGACTCCGCTTCGTTGGACCAGGGCAGGGAACTCAACCGGAACGCGATTGATTTCACTCGACAATTCTCTCTGGCTGCTGAGCGAAGAAGGTCTTTACCGATCTGACTTGGACCACGTGGATGCCTTCGTCGCGTGGGGACAGCCTGACCGCACCCGCACGCTTACGTCTAACCTCGTTTCAGCGTTGACCATCGACTCGCAGGCACGCGTCTGGGCCGGGAATTTTCGACGCGGAATCGACATCCTCAGTTCGCAGGGAACACAACTCGCCCACATGGAGTCTGAAACGAATCGTGAAATCAACTCGCTTAGTAAAGATCAGTCATCGATACTGGCAGCTTCTTCAGCCGGCCTGCTGCGTTTCGACTCGAACCTGCGGAACACTGAACAGTGGTCCACCAAAGACGGCCTCTTGAGCAATGCCGTTCTGCAAGTCGCCCGCTGGGACGTCGACGGCGAAAACACTCGCAACCCGCTGCTCGCATTCGCCACCAGCAAAGGTTTGTCACTCGGCGCGCGCGGTAAGCTTCGTGGGCTAACAACAGTACAGGGCTTACCGAGTAACAGTCTCTACGCCGTTCTGGTTCAGGGCCGCAAAACTTACGTCGGCACTCTCGGTGGGCTGGCAGTAGTTGAAGACGGCCGCGTGTCGCAGGTCTTTAAAGACACGAATTCAAAACTCACCACCAACTGGGTTACCGCACTCTGCGCTGTCGGGCCTCGCATCTTCGTGGGCACGTACGGCGGGGGACTGTTCGAGTTGAACGGCAGTGGCGACCTGCGCAGTTTTGCGAGTGAGATTGGACGTGCCGTTGTGAATCCGAATGCGATGTGGAGCGATGGCTCGCGGCTTTTTGTAGGAACGCTGGATGGGGCGTTGGTTTTTGAGCCAGCCTCTCAACAGTGGACGCAGGTGAAAAGCGAGTTGCCCTCACGCAATGTGCTCAGCATCACCGGCAGTAACGACTACGTCTATTTCGGCACAACCGGCGGCATCGCGCGTATCGAAAGTTCTTACTGGAATCGAGATGCAAATTAAATTACGAAAGCTCCTTCGGTTGCTGATCGTCGTAGCGCTATTGCTGCCGTTGTGCTTTAGCTACCGTCACAGTTCCGCGCAGTCCGGCGTTTTGATCCCGTCCACCCATGGTAAACCGGATCCAAACACACTGTCGTTGCAGGTAATGAACGTCGATGTGCTGATCGATAACCAACACGCGCGCGTAAAGGTGATGCAGATCTTCGACAGCCACTCAGCACAGATCCTCGAAGGCAAATACCTATTCGCACTTCCGCAGACTGCTTCGATTTACGACTTCGCAGTTTGGGACGCTGACGTTCGCATTCCCGGCGTGATGATGGAAAAACGCCGTGCGAACAAGGCCTACAGCGAGATCAAGCAACAGCAGATCGATCCGGGGCTTTTGCAACAGGACGACGAGCATGAAGGCCGTTCGGCGTTCTCAGCCAAAGTGTTTCCGATTCCGGCCTACGGAACGAAGCGCGTCGAGATCGAGTACACCGAAGTTTTGCCGGTTGATAATCTCACGTCACATTTCACCTTCCCTTTAAAGCCATCATTCGGCGATGCACAACGCGTGGAGGAGTTCAACCTGCACATACATGTCCTGAGCGACTATCCAATATCGCCGATCAGTGATGGAACACAGGTGTATCCACTGGCAGTTGCGAAGAGCGAGCGGAATGAGTTTGAAGCAGAGTTTCACGCGCGTGACTTGGAGTTGAAGGATGACTTCTCCTTTGACTATCGCATCAATGTTCCCGAAACCACGCTCTCGTTCACTACCTACCGCGCGCCGGAACAGATCTCTGCATACGACCTGCGCGATCCGTCGCTTGCTGCACAAAACCCGAACGGGTATTTCGAAGCTCGTGCCGTTTTTAATAAGGGCGCGAATGCAAGCAAACAACCACGCAACGTCATCCTGGTGCTCGATACTTCTCTGTCGATGTACGGTGAAAAGCTCAAGCGCGCCGTCGAGGCACTCGAATACTTTCTGAATTCACTTTCACCGCAGGACCAATTTGATCTCATTCTTTTCAATGAAGAGACTTACGCCTTTTCGCCCACGCCGCTGCCTGCGACTCCTGACAACGTAGAACACGCACTTGATTTCATCAGGAATTCGATGTTGGGCAGCGGTACGGATCTGCGACAAGCACTCGAAAAGGCAGTCGAGCTCTCGTCACAGTTTCCCGTAGGCGAACGCAGCGTTGTCTTAGTGTCTGACGCCAATCCCACGTTGGGAACGCGGAACCTGAAGCAGATACTGCAAACACTTCAGACGAACAATCACGTGCGCGTTTTTACTTTCGGATTGGGAAGTGATGCAAATGGAGCGCTGTTGGAAGAGCTCGCAAAGACGGGTCATGGCTATTTTGCTCGCGCGCGTGAGACCGAGGACATATCAACCGCACTTAAGATTTTCTTCGATCATGTCGGGAGTACGAGCATCGAGAATTTACAGCTTACCTCAAACACCGCGAACAACCTTTACCAGATCTACGCGAATGGTGATTACGGTTTCGACGGTTCGAGCTTCGCGTTCGTGGGTCGTTATCGTACGCCTTCACCACGAACCACCGTGACGGTTATGGGCCAGTTCGGAACTGAAACGATCAAGCTCACGCGCGATGTGGTGCTGCCCGAATTCGCGGACATTCATTCGCATCTGCCGCGTGTTTGGGCACGCGCTCGAGTCGACGCGCTGTTGCGCGAGATGGATCTCAACGGCGAGCGCGAAGATTACATCGCGGAGATCATTCGTCTCTCGCAAAAGTATCGCTTCGTCACGCCGTACACCGCTTTCATCGCGGCGCCACGGGCGCTGTTGCGGCCACGACTGATTCAACCAGGCGATCCGGTGTTGCGTGTCAGAACTGACGAGTCAATCAATTCAGTGTTCGCGGTGTTTCCTTTCGGTGAAACGCTGCCGCTTAAGTTCTTGCAGTCTGAAGGCGTTTGGGAGGTGCGTTTTCTAGCGCCTGCGTGGCTGCCTGACGGAACGTACCGCTGCCGTCTGTTGATGACTGATAAGAATGGCAACGGATACCAGGAGACGAAGAGCTTCGTCATCGACAGTCATGCGCCGAAGCTCGGCGTGAAGGTTGACGATGGACCAATCAAGGCGGGTGAGGAGCTGATCGTGAAAGTCTCTGCTGACAGCGACACAGTGCGTCTGTTCGCGCGCATCTATGGCGCGCAACCGGTGCGGTTGTCGTGGTCGCCACAGGACCAAACGAACGTTGGAAAACTCCGCGTGCCGGCAAACCTAGCAGCAGGTCGGTACACGTTGACCATTTCTGCCGAAGACGCGGCGCACAATCAATCTACGGCAGAAGTGCCGATCGAGGTCATGTCACGATGATGGCCCACAACCTGGTTTTAACTCTGCGTTCCTCTGCGTTCCTCTGCGCCTCTGCGGTGCAGTCGCTTTTAAGCCTATTTCA
>JBIOUJ010000163.1:0-19782 GCA_044867025.1 Pyrinomonadaceae bacterium
GCAAGTGATGGGCGGAACAAAGTACGGTTTTCATCGGCTATGCCTGAAAAGCCGGGCGTGACACTTGCCTCATCAATCCAACTTGGATCGAGGTCAGTACCACCTGCGGTAGCGGGTGGGTCAACCATCTGCATCATGCGTGATTGTGATCGTTGACCCACCCGCTACCGCAGGTGGTACTGACTTCGCTCCAAGTTCAACTCCTATGTACTTAGAACTTCCTCAGAACTTTCTCTTCAGTTCCTTAGGACTTTAAAAACCGGGATTCTTAAGCTTACTCAGACAGGAGACCGGGACAATTTAGGACCGGAGCTTATCAGTTTGCTCCGGCTGGCAGCAATCGAATCGCGCAGCCGGTAGGCACCTAATTTGAATCTTGAAATGACCGCCACTACTTAATCGGGAGTCTAATCACCTTCTCAACTCATAACCCTCAATAACCCGAAAGGATCTATCTTCAATGAAACATCCAGGACTCAGGATTACGGCTATCTTTTTGTTTACCGTCACGTGCGCGATCGTGGTTTGGCATCGCGACTCTGTTTTAGCCCAAATGAATGACCGCACGCAGAACCCCAACCTTGCAAACTTCGGAATCGCCAAGTCGCTCGCGGAGCAGATTGGCGCCGGCACGGGTAACTGGACCACGCCTGATTCTTCATCGTTCGTTATCGCTCGCGATCCGTTTCGCGCAATTCGCCGTGGTCGCCAACTCTTCCAAAGGAAGTTTTTGCGAAGTCAGGGGCATGGCCCAATCGCAAACGATGGCGCCGGCGACATCAATACGCATCTCGCCCTTGGGGCTGGTCTGAGCGACAGTTGCGCCGCGTGTCATGGCAGACCGCGCGGGGCCGCAGGTTCGGGGGGAGATGTGGTTACGCGACCGGACAGTCGCGATGCGCCGCACCTGTTTGGTTTGGGATTGAAGGAAATGCTGGCCGACGAGATTACCAGTGAGCTGCGTTCGATACGATCTGAGGCTGGTAAGGAATGGCATGTCACGCAGCGTTCTGTTACCAAAACATTAGAAAGCAAAGGCATTAACTTCGGCACAATCACGGTCCTCGACAATGGTCAGATCGACACCTCGCAGGTGCGCGGCATCAATCCTGATCTGCGAGTGCGTCCGTTCTTTGCCCATGGAGGCAAGATCTCGATACGCGAATTCGTAGTTGGCGCGTTCAATGACGAAATGGGCTTGCAGTCCGTCGATCCAGAGCTGATGCGAGCACACAACGGCGCGCGCATCGTCACGCTTTCCGGTATGGTGCTTGACGGCTCTACGGATAGGATAGAGGCGCCGCCAACCGATATCGTCACCGACGATCCTGATCGTGACGGGGTGACGAATGAGATTCCCGCCAGCCTGGTTGACTACATGGAGTTCTACCTCCTGAACTACTTCAAGCCCGCACTCTATCGACAAACTCGAGAGGCCGATCAAGGTAAAAGGCTCTTCGCTCAAGCAGGTTGTGCCGGCTGCCACATCGCAGATCTTCAAATCGACCACGACCGGCGCGTAGCGGACGTCGAAACCGTGTTTGATCAGGAACGCGGTATCTTCAATAATCTTTTCGCCAACGCCAGTCCTCTGTTCAACACGTTCGACGATCATCTTGGTTTCCCCGCGGTGAAAGAACCTCGGCTGGAACCGTTTTTGGTGAAGAACATCTTCACTGATTTTAAGCGCCACGATTTGGGGCCGGGCTTCTACGAGAGAGACTTCGACGGTACGATCCGCAGCGAGTTTATGACGACGCCGCTCTGGGGTGTTGGTTCAACCGGACCTTACGGCCACGATGGACGCAGCATTAATTTAATGGAGGTGATCATACGTCATGGTGGTGAGGCACAGGCAGCTCAAAAGGCATTTGCGAACATGTCGTCGGAACAACAATTGCGGATAATCGCGTTCCTAAACTCGCTGGTTATCTTTCCCCCGGACGATACGGCTTCCAACCTCGATCCTGGGGATCGTAACGCCTTTAACTTTCCGCAGTTCGGGCATGGCAGCATCAAGCTGAGCGCACTATTCAACAACCCAAACGATCCGGAGTAACGCGATTTGATCTTAGACACTAACCATAGCGTTGCTTCACATCTGCGACGGAGTTAGTCACAAGCTTCTCGAGCACCGAGTGATCAAGATCGGAAAGGCGCCTGAAGTACAGGCAGCCTTTCCCCATCTTGTGCTTGCCGAGTTTGGACAACAACAAACTCTGCGTCTCTCCTCCTGCTCCGAGGTAGATCACGATTTCGCGACCACGGATAGCAAAAGCTGCCAGCGGGGCCTCGCCTGTCCGTCCGCTTTCGTAGGTGTAGCGGTAACTTCCATAACCAACAATGCTGGGCCCCCACATTTTCGGTCGTTGCCGGGTAACTTGCTTGAGCAAAGTCATCAGTTTTCGACAATCAGCATGTTGCTGCTCGTTGGCTCGTGATGCGATGTAGTCATCCACACTAGCGTCGGTTGGTTTTGTCTTGTTCTCGGTCATGTGCTTGTTAGATTGCGGTGACAGGGTAATCGATCTCTTCAACATCTGAACGTAGGCTTTCGAGAGTAACTTCTGGATTCAATTTCTTGAGTATTTCCGATGTCAAAGGTCGATGCTCATAGATATTCCTAACGCTCTGGCGATCGATTGCGCGTTCATAATACTCCTCGGCAAACTCCTGATACGTCCTTGGGTCGCCATCCAAAATAGACAGAAGATCCTCTGACCCATCTGCATCTTCATCTTCATCTTCAGGGTATTGGATCTGACCGGTCTGCCAATGCTCATCTTCTGTTCGCCGCCAGATGCAAAATGTTGTTTCAGACATAGAGAATGCAGGCTCAGTCAGGAACTCGCCAAACTCGGCCGGCACATGGTCCAAGACGCCTGGCCAAACTTGCTCAGGGTCGCTGGCCCAGGGACTCATAGACGATTCGTGTGCAAACCCCTTAATGATTGCACCGTGCGAATTGAAGAGAATGAAATATTCGTCGCCCGAACCATCTCTCATCGAGCCCATCATTTCTCTTTCGCTCCATTTCGAATTGAACGAGTAATAACGGTACTCCCATTCGGGAGACATGATCGCATCTAAGACTGCCAGTGATTGACAGAGCCGCTTTAAGGAATCTATTTGCGGAAGTGAGTCTAATCTTTTCTTGGTTACCATTTGACTTAAGCTGGATCATTCTTCGTATTCTTGTGTCCTAGTCTTCATACTCATCAGACCCCAACACCCAGATAAACGACTGAATGTCTATCATGTCACGTGGTCGTAAATCCGTTACCTCATTACATACCATTTGTCCGAACTGTAAAAACTCTGAATACGTTTCCCAGGAGGGACGCGTCGTGTAGTGGAAGTCAAATCCAAATTTCCGCGCTGCAATCCGCGTCACATTCGGTTTCAGAAAAATATGCACCTGTGGCTGTGCGATGAAGCCGAAGACTGTTACCAGGGGCCACGTGAATACTCGTGTTTGTTTTCGAGGAAGCAACGCAATCGTTTCGACCCAGTCCGCAAACCGTTTATTCATACTCTGAGAGCCGTGAAGAAAGTCGTAGAGACCCTGTGAAAACAGTCGTGCTCCGGCGCGTGACTTGACCGCGTCGCGCAAGGCCATCTTCTCAAATGAAAAAAGCAAATTGGTTCGGGACTCGATTCGAACCGCGCGCGCGGCGATTTCAGTGTATTCCTTCTGCTTTAACAGATGTCTCAATTCGCTTCGATTTAGAAGTTCTTCCCACTGCTGATGCGCTTTCCATTTGTAGTTCCGTTCCCAATCAATGTAGGTCTCATCGTGAAACCCACCGGGAAAGTAATAAAGAAACTTATGTCGACTTTTCAGCGCTCCGCTCGGTCTTTTCGTCAGTGGCTTAGTTGTAACGCTTCTTGGACCGACTGTCAGTTTTTCTGTGCTCACATCCCCTCCTTATGTTCAAGAGGATTGTGGCGAGCAATTGGCGGGCCGGACCTCCGAAGAGATTCCCCATTAGAAAAGAGTGCTGGTTCATTTTGAACGCCGAAGGCGTTGGCTAATTCCAGCCCAGGGTTGGAGCGGGAGCGAGAACCCTGGGTAATCGAATCAAATGTATTTCGAACTCTGAAAGGGTTCGGCAATTGGTGAACGCTTTCAGCGTTTCGACTTAATTTTATTTGCTAACCCAAGGTTGTCGCTTCCGCTCCAACCTTGGGCTGAAATTAGCGAACGCCTTCGGCGTTATTCCGACAGACCCTGTAAGGGTTAATGTCGCACAGGCCTAACGCTTTCAGCGTTTGTTCCTCTGCTCTTGTGACCCAGGGTTCTCGCTGCGCTCGAACCCTGGGCTGGAATTAGCCAACGCCTTCGGCGTTTTTCAAACTGAACCAGTACCCTAAAATCGGTAGTGTCCTTGCCCTGTGGTGTTACCACGTAGTCCGAACCTTCGGGATGTGATAGCCTCATAGTATGGCAAAGGGGAAGCCTCGTACAGAGCGTGACGAAATCACTATGGCGAGATCAGTGTTTGATGAAATTGTGGAGTCCACAGAACACGAGGAAACGCCAAAAGAGAAACGAGCGCGCAAAGGTGGTACAGAGCGCGCCGCCAAGCTTCCCGCAAAACGCAGATCCGCTATTGCAAAAAAGGCTGCCGCCGCAAGGTGGAAAAAGCGGTCCTAATCTTGATCCTCGTCATCGTCCTCTAAGTCAGACTCATTAAACGAATCATCGTATCGGGCAACTCTGGCTGCCTGAACTAATTCAGTAAGATTCCACTCGTAATCAGGCAGTGTAGATTGAGACTCGCTACCGTCCGGAAGAATAGTTTTGAAAAGGGTGTAGTCGTTGAATTCATCTAGCTCAATCGCAACACGCTTCAAAGAACTCACACCGCCCTCATAGTTGGCGTCGAATATTAGCTTGGCCGTGGGCACTTCTGCGTAACGCATATCGACGGGCGGCAAGGCAATCACCTCACCACCGACTATCATTCGCGGCACGCCGTACACTCGGACTCTTTTGCCTCGCGGAGTTTTCCAAGTCGCGGTGCGAACAACCTGTCGCAGAAGTGCGTCAATTTGCTCGTCCTCGGTGATTGGTCGAATTTCGAGAATCTTTTCCTTCTTGATGTATTCCCGAACTGCTTCGTAATCAACTTCGTGCGTGTCGTTTTTATTCTGCCAATACTGAATGGCTTTTGCAGCCGTCTTGGCCTTTGACGCCTTTGCCTTTTTACTCATTTTTCAACCTCGTATTTCACATTGGGGAGTGGGTGTCCCCATCCGTCAGTAAATGCCGTCATGGTTACTAACTCTCTAACTTTGGCCATGCTAGCGTGATGTTGGTTAAAGCCAATTTCTCTTAAATGCTGGAGTTGGCCCACGATAATGCCGGGATGAACTTTAAGCTGCGTCGCAAAGTCCGTGATCTTCGTCGATGAAAAATAAGGTCTGTTATTACGAATGAATGTCTTGAGTTGCGATTGAGGCACTAAGAAGTCGGCAGCCTCGTCGCTTGCTCGCTTCTCAATCATGTCGAGTGACGTTTCTTCTAAGTTGTTTATTGTTGCTCTGTCGCGGTATTTGATATGCATCAATTCATGTATCAGGGCATACCAAAACGAGCCAATGTTATTGAAACGAAGTGATAACGCTACCACTGGGGAGTTATCGTCTAACCAAAACGAAACACCGTCAATTCTCACTTTTGGTAATGGCTCAATAACAACGAGGCGAATTCCATAACGCTTCAAAAGATCCTCCACGAACTTCACTGCCTGAGAACTCTTGATAGCAGTTTTGAGCTTGGTTAGCAGGTTCGGAAGTCTGGCTTCCTTATACGTAGCGTCCATCGGCAACATTCTCGCTAGATACCACGCTCGATGCAGCCACGCTTGTTCGGCAGTATTGAGATTGTCTTCTTTGACGGTGCGCTTGAAACACGCGCTTTGTTGAAGCTCGCGACCATCAAGTCGCAAAAAAATCAAACTCTCTATCTGCTTTTCAATGATCTTGAAATCATCCGTTTTGCTAATCCAGCCACGCTTTTGCATGTCTTTGAGTGGATAGTGCTGAGTAAAAGAATTGCGCTTTACTTTCTCTTGGTCTGATTCAGGCGTAATGGTTGCACGGTAACGAACCTCAAGGTGCTTCCAGTATTCAGGAGTCTCACCTAAAACCAACGCCAAGTCGGCGGCGAAGTCATAGGTTATCCGTTCTTTGGACAGACGGGCGCTAATGTCGCTGGCGTGTCTATTAGTAATTAACGCCAAGTCCTTTTGCGTTAGTCCGCGCTCACGCATGGCGGTCTTTATGTAGTGGCTGGGTGGCAATACCTTTTCGGAAACATTCACAGCAAGTCCTCCTCCCAGTCGAAATGAACAGAACGCGGCCATTGTAACCCAACTTCCGATAGAGTATTCTCCAAATTATAGAATCCACTCACTTTTGTGGTGTTATTTGCTTGTAAAATGCTTGCTTAGCTGTTAGTATGCGTATCTAGACGGAGGACGCCAAAGATGAACTGCCCACACTGTGACGGAATATCAAAGAGAGACGGTAAGGATCGTCACGGCAATCAGAGATTCAAATGCGCTCGATGCGGCAAGCGGTACAGTATGCCAAAAGGAAGGCTTCTGGGCGCGATGACTCTACCAGAAGCGAAAGCCTTAATGTGTTTGAATCTCTTGGTTGAGGGGAACTCGATACGCTCTACAGAGCGATTGACGGGCGTTCACAGAGACACGATCCTTCGTTTGTTGGAAACGGTCGGAAAGAAGTGCCTATGGATTCAAGACAATCTAATTAAGAACGTCAACGTTGCCGACGTTCAAGCGGATGAGATCTGGTCTTTTATCGCCATGAAAGACAAAACCAAAATCGAAAAGGATCTTCACGATGAGAAGATTGGCAGCGCGTACACGTTCACGGCAATCGATTCTCAATCGAAGTTAATCGTTGCTTGGCATCTAGGACGAAGAACAGAGCAAGACGCTTCGATCTTTTTGGAAAAACTCGCTAGCGCAATCGACGGGGGAACAAAGCGGTTTCAGATGACCACGGATGCATTCGCGGGCTACACCGAGACCGTGACGGAGATTCTCGGAACCAAAGCGGACTACGCACAGCTTCACAAAAACTATAGAGCCACGCGACCCGATGACGCGAGATATTCACCCGCTGACTGTATTGGTCATTCGAAGAGAATTATTGTTGGTCGTCCAGATGAGAGCAAAGTCTCGACCTCGATTGTTGAAAGGGCCAATTTGACGATCAGAATGAGTCTGCGAAGGTTTACCAGATTAACAAATGGATTTTCCCGAAAGTGGGCCAACCTAAAATACATGCTCGCGATTTTCTTTGTGTTCTACAATTTTTGTCGCGGGCATAAGTCGCTCGACGGCGCTACTCCGGCAATGGCCGCGAATCTCTCAAAGACGTTCTGGACGCTTAAAGATATTCTGAACGTTACACCTCAGTAACGTTCGACTCTTACACGCCGAAACCCGGCAAGCGTGGGCCATACAAGAAACGGACTACCAACTAAGTCCCCTGCAATGGAAAGCGGAACTACTAAACACGTTTGGGCGTTGAGGGAACCTCTTGCTTCGGGGTAAGCCTTCCTTGAAGGTGGTCGATGTACACTGAGCCGACTTGAGCGAGCGTGAACAGCGTAATTAGAAATTGCAATAAGCAGTAAACGCTAAATCCGGTAACGAGTCCGCTGATTAAACGGTGGCGACCTGTTTCAAATGCGGGTTGCTCCGGCTTAACAAATAGCACTAAGCCGACAGTGACCATGACAAAGACCCAATGAATGACAGCAGTCCAAGAAAAAACAAACAGTAAATCTGAATAAGAATCGTGTCGTTTCTTTTCCGGGGTAGTGCTGGAGAGTAACTTCACGAAACTATCGTTCGGGAGGGTGAGCGCGAGTGTCAATCCAGCCAGCGAAAAGCCGAGAGCAATGGACGCGTAAGTCAGAAACGCAACCGAGATCGCGGCAGTCGTGGTGGTCGAAGGCACCACTTCTGAACCCCAATATGCCCCGATAAAGCCAACGGCCACCGCTATCCAAAGATCGCTACTAAAGAGGATGAGAGGCAGTCGTGGAAAGACCGTCTTACAGGAATACCATTTGAGATCACTCAACATTGCTCAGTTCTCGTCTCTCTCCGTTTTGGAGCGGAGAAAACTCTCTAGCTTGCGGTTGATGTCCGCGTCATCTACATGCCCGTCTTCTGTCATCCTCACTGGGACTCGTTGATGTTCAACGTGGTGCGCCGTAGAAATGCTAGTTTCAGCATCTTCACCTTCTCGGACGCCTGTAACCTTTGCGCTCTTTAAGGTGGAGAGAGCGGCAGAAGCAAGGTCTTTAATAAACCCCACTATGCCCTTATTACGCGCAAGTGATTCGTTCCGTTCGGCACTGGCCCCAAGTTCTAAGTAATGTGCATCAGACTCTTTGGCCATCGCGTCGAAATGCGCTCGGTGGTCTCCCCATCCGGGGTTGGGTCTGGCAATTTTGATGGTCGCAGTTCGAATTCGCTTAAAGCGGTCTATTGATAGGACAAACTGTTCATCAATGATTTGGGAGAAGTCAATATGAAGCCTGTTCATATCTGCGTGCGCTCGCGCAGAGTGCTCAATAGCAGATGCGATGTCAGCAGCCTTAGCCCCTTTTTGATTGTACTCGATGATACCTATCCTTTGAGCCACGTCGATTACCCCGTGTGTCTTAGTAGCTAGTTTTTCGCCTCTTTCCAAACGCTCAATGCGCTCCGTCCCGTCTTCAAAGTTAAAAACTAACGGGTTGCCCTCTTCACCCTCGTATGCAATGAACCGGACAATATTCCCGGTCATGTCGAAGCGCGGTATCGCGATTGTCTTGTTCCCGATGATTGCGATTCTATCTTCTTTGGGAATATTAGAAATCGCCTGAAAAATCCCGAGGTAATCCGGTGTTTGCCTGCGAGACGCTTCAAAGTACGCGCTTATGTTGAAAGCCTCTAGTTTTCTAGTTGTATAACCGAGCGGCATTAGGAGTTCGCCTCGTGGGAGTAGGCTGTGAGAACGCCCCGATTTTACAAGCATCCTGTCAAAGATCAAGCTATTTGGCAGAATGATACCTAAAAGTATGGAGGAACTTTATTCGTTTGGGAAGGTGTAAGTTCTCATTTATTTCTCAAAGAGTTATTAGATCATCAATTAAGAATTCGATAGAAATTTGATTACAAACCAAAGGGCCGACGAATCGGCCCTCCGGTTACCTCAACTTTCTGCCGAGAGTCAGAACTGGATGCCTAGCGCATGTAACATCTGCTCTTCGTCAAATGTTAGTTTCCCCTGCATGAGCCTGAGAAACAGGTCGAAGGATGCCTCGTGAAATCCGGTAAATGGAAACAAAGCTTCCAGCGCGTGATCCAGCGCTTCCATCACTGGTCGCGGCTTGATCAAAAGACTGTCGAGATGCGTTCGCAGTTCCGCGAGATTAAATCCAAGGGTGAGCGCCGCATCGGGATTTCCTTCGTAAGGCTTAAAGGCGAGTTCCCAATCGCCGCGATCCACATCTAGCGGGTAAAGCTGAGTGTCCGTGGTAGGATCTTCTTGCATGGTCGATTCCTCTTTCTTAACCGGGATAGGATTCGGCTGTGTAGGGTTGGCGAGTGTTCATGCACTTGCCAGCCCGTGCCGTTAGCGGCGCATCGTATCACCGAAGAGACAGAAGGAATCGACAAAGAACTGCCACCACAAGTTTAGGACACCACCCTAAAATCTGAAGGGTTTATGTTAAGGTTTATTTTGGCTACTATGGCTGGTTTTTAGTACCCCAACAACGTTATGAACTTCGGCGGAGATTCCAGAGAACAGTTGAACAAGGTGGCTTCAGTCAATTTCGACATTGCTGAATGCCCACAGACGCTGCCCCCAAATTTCGACCAACTAATACGGGCCGTCGACCTGGCTGATGAGATTTTCTGGGAACAAATGTCAGGGCAGTACGATCGAGAGGAAATTCTTAAGCAAGCAGGTGATGATGACGAACTGAAACAGCTCATTCACTTCAATTATGGTCCATATGACCGGCTCAATGACGATCGCCCCTTTCTACCTGTTCCTCCAAAAAATCCGGCCTTAGGTTTCTATCCGCAGAATTTCACGCGCGAAGATTTCATGACCTACGTGCAAGCTCACCCCGAAAGCCGCGCGGCATTTGAATCGCCGTATACGGTCATCCGGCAGAAAAATTCCGGATTCGAAGCAATTCCCTACCACGAGATCTACCCCGATAAGGTAAACATGCTCAGCCGGGTTTTGAAGCAGGCGGCTGAATCTGAACCAAACCCTCAATTTCAACAATACCTCCTGCAAAGGGCTTCTGACCTTCTAACAGATGATTACTATAAGAGTGACAAACTCTGGGTGGGCCTTGAAACTAACCCAATAGATTTAGTCATTGGTCCATACGAGGTTTACGAAGATCAATTGATGGGTTTGAAGGCCGCGTACGAAGCACTTTTACTGGCCCGCGATTTTGGCGAGTCAATGGAAATTCGTCAAATCGAACACGAGATTCGTGGGCTCTGCCGGTCTCTTGAACCAGTACTCGGCAAGACTCTGAACTTTGAGGATTCCCGCGTCCAGCTTTCTGTCGCACGCCTCCTGTACGCCGGCGGCGAAGGACGCGTTGCTACGCCGGCCATTGCATTCAACTTACCGAATGATGAGCGAGTGATCGAAGAGGTAGGTAGCCGACAAATAATTTTGATGAATGTACTCCAGGCAAAATTCGACCTGGTGGTTTGGCCGGTGCTCCTAAAATTATTTCCAGACACACTGGCAAGCCAAGCTGTAGCTTTCCGAGAGTTCTTTAACCACACAGTCTTCCACGAGATCTCACACTCCGTCGGCCCTCAACGAATCCTTAAAGACGGTTCCATGAGTACAGTCAATCGTTGCTTGAAACAGTTTTATTCGGCATTGGAAGAAGCAAAAGCGGACACGCTGGCAGCATGTTTCAAAATGAGTATGACGGACTCCGTAAACTCACATGTTTTGATAGAAAACTATGTCTCCGGCATGATACGCGCGATCCGATTTGGGTTAGGAAGCGCTCACGGCGGGTCAAACGCGATTCAGCTAAACTTCCTGCTTCGAGAGAATGCGGTTGCAATTGATAATTATCGAATCATCATTCATGAAGCGTCGCTTTTCCGCGAAGCACTCCATAAGCTGACCGCGAATATCCTTGACATCCAGGAAAAGGGCGATCTTTCCGAGGCAAGAAAATTTGTGCGTACCTACTGCGTAGTCACGAGGGATATTGAGAAGGTCCTCGACAGCGTCAGCGATATCCCGACCGACATTCGTATTCGCTACACAAATTCCCTATCACCTGTTCGCACAACGGTCTAGAAGTCATGCACTCTCCAGGTCCAGTTGTGCGTGTGCGTCAGCTCGCATAACACGCCGCAGCAACAACGGCTCGTCGAACATCTGCTCGAGACCTCGCACGATCGCATACTTTGGGTCGTCGGCTACGCGCACTGGCAGTTTCGTCTCCTCACGTAGATAAGCATCCAGCCCACCAAACTGCGCGCCACCACCCGTCAGAATGATCCCTCGATCGTAAATGTCTCCAGCGACCTCCGCGGGCAGCTCTCCCAACGTACTGCTAACTCCTGCGACGATCTGTCGAACCACTTCCTGTGCGACTGGATAGATCTCACCGGCCGTGATTTCGATCGAGCGCGGCATGCCTGTTAGAACGTCGCGCCCGTTGATCGGAATCTCCTTCGCGAGATCGGATGGAACTATTGCCGACGCCAGTTCAAGTTTGAGACGCTCTGCCGATCTCGTACCGACCAGCAAACCGCGGTGACGTCGAACGTGATTTATCAGCGCGGTATTGATGTTTGAACTGCCGATCCGCTCGGCGCGTGCGCGGATGATCTTTCCACCCGCGATAATCGCGACGTTCGTCGTGCCACCACCAATATCGACAACCGCCGACGCGTGCAGGTCATCTGCCCTGACGCCGCTGCCAAACGCTGCCGCGAGTCCTTCTTCAATCATTCCGACACGCCCGACGCGCGCATGTTGCGCCGCAGTGAGCAGTGCGCGACGTTCGACAGGCGTAACGTCAGAAAAGACGCTCATCAGCGCGCGACGGCTGAAAGCCGACACCCCGCCGCGCGCCTGGCCGACAAAATGCGCCAGCATCTCCATCGTTCTTTCGAAATCCGCGACGACGCCGTTGACCATCGGAGCGATCACGGCGACACCACGCGCCTCGCGTCCATATTTCTGGTGCGCTTCGCGCCCGATCGCGATCACTTCGCCGGTGACGGTATCGACCGCGACGAGCGAGGGTTCGTCTACAACCACTCCGCGCCCGCGCACGGAAATGATGGTCGACGCGGACCCCATGTCTATCGCCATGGAGTCGGAGACGAGATCCTGCAAAGCCCGCATACCCAGAAACGCTGCTGTTTTCCGCATGAACGCCATAGATTGTTGCTTCCTTCAGCTTGCAAAAATATCCAAGGTTGGCAGACTTGTCGATGTCGATTTTAAGAATCTCATCCGTCGTTACAGTGAGAGCAAGTCAATTCAGAATTATTCGAAGGAGCATTGAAATGAAATACATGTTGCTGATTTATCACGAAGAACGGAGTTGGGACACGTCAACGGAGGCCGAGCGCCAGCAAATTTACGGCGAGTACAGAGAGTTGATAGGCGAATTGTCGTCGCGCGGTAAGTTTGTGAGCGGATCTGAATTACAGCCGGTGACCACGGCTACCACTGTTCGCGTACGCGATGGCAAGGAGCTCGTGACGGATGGGCCGTTCGCCGAGACTCACGAACAACTCGGCGGTTATTTTCTGATCGATGCGGAAAACCTCGACGAAGCCACGGCCATCGCCGCGCGGATTCCGTCCGCACGTACTGGAACCATCGAGATACGGCCACTGGCAGAGCATGCTGCGGAAGCGGCAGCCTAATCTGTTAAGTTCAGAGTTCAAGCTTTAGCTTGCTTGTCGAACCTGCAACCTAAAGGTTGAACTCTGAACACCGTTGTGCAACCCTCGCCTGCATGGCGCAGGCGAGCGACACACTCGAACAAGTCTTCCGTTCAGAGTACGGACGAATCATCGCCACGCTTATTCGTACGTCACGTTCGTTCGATCTCGCGGAAGAAGCTTTGCAGGAAGCGTTCACCTCCGCAGCGTCGAGTTGGGCACGCGACGGCGCGCCGCAAAATCCCGGTGCGTGGCTGACGACAGTCGCGCATCGAAAACTACTCGACGCAGTTCGCCGTGACAAAACTCGAAGTGACAAGCAGTCAGAGATCGAATACGAAAAGAGTCGATTACAGCCGTTCGCAGAGCCTGCGCTGCTTGAGGAAACCGTCATCGAGTATCCGGATGATCGTTTACGTTTGACCTTCACTTGCTGCCATCCCTCGCTCAGCCGCGAGGCACAAGTCGCTCTCACGCTGCGCACACTGGGCGGACTCACGACAACAGAGATTGCGCACGCATTTCTTCTGCCTGAAGCAACTCTGGCCCAACGGCTCGTGCGTGCAAAACAAAAAATTCGCCTCGCCAGGATTCCCTACGAGGTTCCGTCGCTCGAAATCATCGGCGCACGCCTGATTGCCGTGCAGGCCGTCATCTATCTGATTTTCAACGAGGGTTATGCTGCGAGTACCGGGAAGAGTCTGTTGCGCAGCGATCTGTGTACCGAGGCTATTCGTTTGGGTCGTGTGCTGTGCGAGTTGCTGCCGAACGAACCTGAGAACACCGGGCTGCTCGCGCTGATGCTTTTACAGGATTCGCGTCGAAATGCTCGTGTAAACGATCGCGGCGAACTCGTGACGCTCGAGGAACAGGATCGCTCGCTTTGGGATCGTCGGGAAATCGAAGAAGGTATTCAGCTAATAGAAATGGCGCTGACGCGCGGCCAGGTGGGTAACTATCAAATTCAAGCAGCGATCGCCGCCGTGCATGCTGAAGCACGCACCGCAGATGAAACCGACTGGCGCCAGATCGTCGCACTCTACGAAGAACTCAAACGCATGACGGCATCACCTGTAGTCGCTTTGAACCATGCAGCCGCAGTCGCAATGAGTGAAGGACCTGAGAGAGGTTTGACTTTGATCGAATCCGCCAACGCGAACGGCGCACTCGACAACTACTATCTCTTCCACGCCTCGCGCGCAGATCTTTTACGTCGCCTAAACCGCTCTGCCGACGCCGCCGAAGCCTATGACCGCGCACTTGGTCTTACTACTAATACCGTCGAACAGGCCTACATCCGTCGTCGCTTACAACAACTGTGACACTCTTTTTGTGCCTTTTTGTGGCTACCCGATAGTCACCTTTTTCGCGAACTCAATCTCGTGGTTCGCGTCAACTGTAAATCGATACGCTTCTCGCATACCCTGCTTACCGCTGTGAGTAAAAACAAGAACGCGCTCGCCGTCAGTTCGCACGTGAATGATTCCAAAGTTAGTGCGCTCAAACCCGAAGTAGTCAGGCAACGCGTCCCTATCTGCTTGAGTGCGAATTTTGGCGTTGTAGAAATCTCGCAACTGAGCGCGTGTGATGGCTGCGTCGCCCTCATAGAATTTAGCGATCAATGATCTTTCATGCGAAAAATCACGCTTTTCGAAGAAGGCTACAAGCTCCGTGCATAAGACGATGCCGGTATCGCCACGGCTTGCTTTGCCGAGTGCTGACATGAGCGTCGCTCGCGGATGAATGTGTTCTTTCCTGGAATTCTCATCGCCAGACGAGATGATCGACACCACCGGCTTCATTGCCTTGAGCGCCCGAAAGTCGAACTCGTGCGAGCCGTGATGCGGCACTTTCACGATCTCAGCTTCCAGTTGGTCCAGGTCCAGCCTTTCGCGCATCAAAGCCAGCGATTCCTGATTGTGATCACCCGTGAGATTAAAACGGACATTGCGGTAAGTAAGGCGCAACGCGACGGAGTGCCCGTTAATCGTGTGCGAAGCTGAAACACTTCCACTGGGACTCGTGCCTTCTTCCAGATGGATGAGCGCCGATTTTGGAGGCGTGTGGAAGAACGGAAGGGCATCCTTCTCCTGGCCGTCCTGCGGGTCGGTGACACGCGATGTGAAAGGTCCTTGAATCTCTACCTTGATTGGTGAGAGGAAGTCGAACAACTGGTCTGCATTCATCCCATGAGCCACGCGCTTTAAGGTGATCTCTCCGCGTTGTTCCCAATGCGTAAGCGACTTTGCCCAACGCTTAAATGGACCATTCTGGTTCGCCTCGGGCGCCTTCCGAGGATCGTCGAAAAGGTCGACGAGCATCAACTCTCCGTTTTGCATAACGGTTCGACCCAAAGCAATTTCATCGACTTCCGTTGATGCTTTTACCAGTCCGTTGTGGTAGACGCGCTTGGGATGGATGAATAGACGCTTTCGATCTTCGATGTCCCTATCGGTTTCAGAATCTCTGATCTTATTCAGACCGTCGAAATGATCGGCGTCGCCATGAGTGATGAGGATCAGGTCAACCTCGAATGGTTGTTCCGGCGAAGACTTGCGGTGACGGTAGCGAGCTGCAACATGGCGGGCGAAGAGCTGGTTGTCACCACCGTCAATGAAAATGATGCGCGTCTGATCGTTCTCGTCGGGAGGCGTCTCTAAAATCAACCCGTCGCCCTGCTGCACATCGACCATTGAAAGCTTGAGCACGCCCTTTTCGCGACTTCGAAATGGCTTGCCTTCGACGGTCCCCTCCAGATTGCCTTCGAACAGCTCGAGCGCGCGGATACGGCTGGGGGCGTCACCTCCGCCTTCCTCCAGAACCTCAACCTTATCTCCAAAAACGAGAATCGCCGGCTTTTTGCCGCCGAAGTCGAAACTAACAAAGTCTTTGTCGATATAGCGGATATCAGGCATCGTAAGACCTCCTGTTTATAATGAGGATTACGCGCGAAATATTTCGGCCTAACGAATAGTCCTCGCAATGCGGAAGCCGACACTGTCACGACGCTCGTCCGGAATGTAGTGGTTGCGATATGCGGAACGGAGGAACTCAGCTGGGTAACTGTAAGAACCGCCGCGTCGCGGACGCACGTACTCCTTCGACACGATGAGGCTCGCGTCCTCGCGATCTTCTCGGACGCGATCGGTTAAGTCTCGCTTGTACCAATTCTGCACCCATTCCCAAACGTTGCCGTACATGTCGAACAGACCAAAGTCGTTTGGTTTGAGTTGGCCCACCGGCCACGGGCGTTCGTTGAAAGTATTGCCGCTGTACCACGCATAGTCGCGCAACAACTCTTCCGTAAAGCCAAAGAAACGGCTCGTGCCCGCTCCGGCGCGAGCGGCATATTCCCATTCGACCTCCGTCGGAAGTCGATAGCCCATGCGGTGTAGATAATTGCTCGGGAGCTGCATTCCTTCTTTGATCTGGTCCAACGGCGGGTAACACCACTCCTCTTCGGGAATACCTTCCTGTTGACTCAACCAGTTGCAATACTGCGCCGCCTCAAACCACGTCATCGTCACCTGCGGACAATCATCGTCTAACTGCAAACGCGTCAATATGGATCCGGTGCGTGTCGGATCTCTTTGACCAGCGGCCTGTGCGCGACGTTTGATTTCAGGGTTGGCGTCGAGAAAGCGCTGGAACTGTCCGACCGTGACTTCTCGCGTGGCGATCGCAAATGAGCGTGGGATGCGTTCGCGATGCAAAGCTTCGGTGTCAGTCTTATCCTTTCCCGGCTCGTATCCCGGCGAGCCCATCGTGAACTCCACCGGTCCTGCGATGACTGAAAATGTATCTCCCTGTTTTGTGATGAACCATTTGTGCTCTTTGTGTACGTGTCCGGCCAGTTCTCGATCGATCGCACTCAGCGCAGTTGCCTGTTGCCAATCGAGTTTGCGGTCCAACAATCCCTGACGGCTGTGTCGCAAGAGCCAATCGACTGCGGAATGCACTCCGGCATCGGGATCTTGTCGATAGAGAATCAGGAGTCGGGCGACGAGAGCTTTTCGCTTTGCCGGCGGTATCTGATCGGAAGTGAATCCACCGAGACTGAGAACCAGTGCGCGACGAACCGATGTGTCAGATTCGATCGCGAGTCGTTGAATGATTAGGTCTGACGGAATTCCCGAACTGCCGAGATCGCGAATCAGATAAGAACGCGCACTCGGATCCGCACTATGTCGCAACAGTGTCCACAGCAGTTCTGGGGTTCCTCGCCGCGCCTGTTCTACGGCTGTTCTCACCTGACGCTTCGCGAACGCATCTCGCTCCGCGAGCCGATCCTCCGCAGGCTCATTTTGCGCGAACGCACAGGTCGCGAGCAATAAGAGCCAAAGATAACGTCGAAGCTTACGACTCCCGCTCATTTGTTCATTTTTGTGCCTTTTTATGGCTAAGTCTGCTGTGGCTGTGGGCGCATGATGCCGAGTTTGCGCATGCGGTGATTGAGTGTGGTGCGGTGCATGCCGAGGCGGGCGGCGGCGCCGGTTGGACCACCGATTACCCACTTCGCATCGCTCAGAACTTTCAGAATGTGATCGCGCTCGACGGTTTCCAAAGTTGTTCCACCGTTGGAATGGTTTGCAGGCTTCGCAGACTGCTTCAACTCGCCAAGCGGTACTTCGAGTGTCGAGCCGCGCGAGAGAATGACGGCGCGTTCTACCAGGTTTTGCAGTTCGCGAATGTTGCCCGGCCAGTGATACGCAACCAAAGCGGCCATCGTGTCTTTCGGGACGCTCTCAATTGGCCTTCGCATCTGCTGTGCAAACTTGTTCGCAAAGAAGTGTACGAGCAGCGGAATGTCTTCCGGTCGCTCGCGTAGCGCGGGCACGTTGATCGGAAAAACATTCAACCGGTAATACAGATCGCTGCGAAACTTCTTCTCCTCAACCAACTGCACCAGATCCGCATTTGTCGCCGCAACCACTCTCACGTCCACTCGCAGCGTGCGCGAACTTCCCAGGCGCTCGAATTCCTGTTCCTGAAGCACACGCAACAGTTTCGATTGCAGATCGAGTGGGATGTCTTCGACTTCGTCGAGAAAGATCGTCCCCTGGTGTGCGAGTTCAAATCGACCTACACGCCGATCGATCGCGCCAGTGAACGCACCCTTCTCATGACCAAATAACTCACTCTCCAAAAGTCCAGTCGGTATCGCGGCGCAATTAACTTTGACGAGCGTACGTTCACGCCGGTCGCTCAGATTATGAATTGCGCGCGCGATCAACTCTTTGCCCGTTCCCGTTTCGCCGTAAATCAAAACCGTCGAATTCGTAGTCGCGACGGTTTCGACGTTCTGCAAGACGCGCTTCAACACCCGGCTGCTGCCGACAATCTCTTCGAAGTTATATTCGCTGCGAATCTCTTCCTCAAGGTACAGCTTTTCCTTCTCGAGCTTGTTTTTTAACGTCTCAATTTCGTTGTACGCGAGCGCGTTTTCGACGGCGATCGCAACCTGGTTGGCGACTTGTCCAAAGAGTTCAGCGTCTTCCTGTGAAAAAGCATGTGGCCGCGTGCTCTTGATACCAAGCACGCCAAGCACTCGATCGCGAAAGATGAGCGGTGAAGCACAACCCGAAGCCATCTTCAAATGGTTTGCTTCTGACGGTTCGTAGTCGATGAGGGTGGTTTTCCGGGTTGTAAACGCTTCACCGATCGGATTTCCTTCAAACGGAATGACTTTGCCTGTTGCACACGTCACTTCGTGCTCCGGAAAATCAAACGCGGCGACACGAAGTTCGTGCAGCGTCTCATCGTAGAGCGTCAGTGCAGCCGCTTCGTGCGGCATTACAGTTCCGAGTGAACTGGAGATTGACGACAACAACTCTCGCAGGTTCAGATTCGAGACTAGCGTGTTGTTCACTTGCAACAGCAGTTGCGAACGATCGCGCTCGCGAGCCAACTGCTCTCGATAAAACTGACTCTCAACTGCTACTGCGATCTGCGAAGTGACTAACTGCGCAAAATTGAGATCGAAAGCGTCGTATGCGCCGATTTTATCGCTCCATAAGTTCAGCGTTCCGAGATTTTGATGGACCGTGCTCAATGGCAGACAGCAAACAGACTTTACCTTCCTGTCTCGCAGGATTTGTGCGGAGCCGAAACGGTGATCCTCATCCAGATCACTAATGATCATCGCCTGTTGATATCGCCAAACTCGGCCGTTGATCGAATCGTCAATTAGTACTTCGGCCGGTTCGTGGCCGACCAACCCCTTCTGTTCACATCCCTCGAAGAGATACGACCGCATCACGTTTTTCTGACCGTCATACAACATGACGGCGAGATCGCGAAACGAAAACAGATGTCGTAGGCGGCAAGCGATATCGTGGAAAAGTTCAGAAAGGTCGCGGTGAGATGCGATAGCTTTCGACAGTTCGAGTAGTGTCAGGTATTTCTGAGTTTCAACGTCAACGCTGGGGACTTGAGCGGTCTTACCGTTCACTTTCTACCTCCCGGGAACCTGGACCTCAAGAATACTTGACTGCTTGCCTACGAGCAAAGTGCGCCTCTGGTTTCATTCATAACCGCGGCACGGCTTGCTTCATGCGCACGAGCCACAATTGGATGAGGTCAGTCCCACCCGCGGTAGCGGGTGGGTCAACGATCACGATCACGCATGATGGCTAGGTTTGACCCACCCGCTACCGCAGGTGGGACTGACCTCATCCAAGTGAAGTCGCCGACCATGCAGTTGGGGGTCTTGCGGTGCTGCTTGGATACAGTCAGTACCACCTGCGGTAGCGGGTGGGGTCAACCTCCCAATCTTGACTCTGAG
>JBIOUJ010000164.1:0-30971 GCA_044867025.1 Pyrinomonadaceae bacterium
TGAAAGGGTTCGGCAATTGGTGAACGCTTTCAGCGTTTCGACTTAATTTTATTTGCTAACCCAAGGTTGTCGCTAATGCTCCAACCTTGGGCTGAAATTAGCGAACGCCTTCGGCGTTATTCCGACAGGCTCTTCAGGGTTCAAAGCAGGGTTGGATCGTTTCCCAGGGTTGTCGCTGCGCTCCAACCCTGGGCTGGAATTAGCCAACGCCTTCGGCGTTGATTATCCGACACGAATAGCAAGCATCGAAATCGAGCCTCCGTCGACTCCCTGCACGGGAAAACTGATCGCATCTTCTTTCCGCTTCGTCCCAAGAACGTAGAGCAGCGGTAAGTAGTGATCTGGTGTGGGAATCGCGAGAAGAGCGTCACGTCCGAGATTTTCGTAGTTGATGAGTGGATCGAATTCTCCGTTGATCATCAGATCCTTTGCCAGCGTTTCGAAGCGTACGGCCCAGTCATAAGGCTCGGGCGAGTGTTTGCCCCAGGCGTACGTGTGAAGATTGTGTACCAGGTTGCCGCTGCCGACAATCAAAATTTCTTCATCGCGCAGCGCTGCGAGGCGGTTTCCGAGTTGAAAATGAAAAGATGCTGGTTGCGTTTCGTCAATGCTCAGTTGAAGGATCGGTACATCAGCTTCAGGAAAGATGTGCGTCAGCACGGACCATGTTCCGTGATCGAGTCCCCACGATTGGTCGAGGTCAACCGGCAACGGAAACAACATTTCTTGAATTTGAAGAGCGAGCTCCGGATCACCCGGGGCGGGATATTGCACTTCGTACAACTCGCGCGGAAAGCCGCCGAAGTCGTGGATTGTGCGCGGAGCCGGCATGGCAGTCACTTGTGTCGCGGGCAAATACCAGTGAGCAGACACGCAGAGGACCGCACGCGGACGGCTGATCGTCCTGCCGAGATTGGCCCAGCCTTCAGTCCATTCGTTCGCTCGAATTGCGTTCATCGGGTTGCCGTGCCCGAAGAAAATCGCCGGCATCGATTCAGCCACATCACCCTCCTCGCTTGTTAACACATCTTAGCGGCAAAGAGGCATAAAAAGCACAAAAAGAGGTAGACTGAAAAAATGTTGTTGACTATTACAACTACACATCAGCCGGCGACTGACCTTGGGTATTTGCTGCACAAAAATCCGGCGCGATTGCATTCGTTTGAACTTTCGTTCGGACAAGCACACGTGTTTTATCCCGAAGCGACGGCCGAACGTTGCACGGCGGCGTTGCTGCTCGACGTCGATCCGGTCGGACTGGTACGTAATCGCAGAAGACCCGGACAGGGTGGTACGTTGGACCAGTATGTGAACGATCGGCCGTACGTTGCGTCGTCGTTTCTGAGCGTTGCGATCTCGCGCGTGTTGAGTAGTGCTCTCGGCGGCAGAAGTAAGGACCGGCCCGAGCTGGCTGCGACGGCGATTCCTCTGCAAGCTAAGATTTCCGTGCTCCCGTGTCGTGGTGGTGAAGGCTTCCTGCGGCGTCTCTTCGAGCCACTGGGCTATCGCGTCGAGGCTCAGCGACATCCGCTCGATACGACGTTTCCTGAATGGGGAGAAAGCACGTATTACACCGTCGCGCTCACGGGCCACGCGCGTCTGCAGGATCTGTTGACGCACATCTACGTGCTGATTCCCGTGCTCGACAACGAGAAACACTACTGGGTTGGCGACGATGAAGTCGAGAAGCTTTTACGACACGGGGGCGCGTGGCTCGCTTCCCATCCCGAGAAAGAAGAGATCACGAAGCGCTATCTGAAATACAGGCGCGACCTTGCGAGAGATGCGTTGGCTCGACTGGTGGACGAGGAAACACCAGATCCGGACGTGGCAGTAGAGACTCACGACCGCGAGGAAGAGGTTGTCGAAAGAGGTTTGAATCTAAACAACCAGCGCCTCAACACCGTGCTTGCCGCTCTCAAGAGTGTGAATGCGCAAAGAGTTTTGGACCTTGGTTGTGGTGAGGGAAAGTTGTTGGGCGCGCTGCTACAGGAGAAAAGTTTCACTGAGATTGTCGGTGTCGACGTCTCGCATCGCGCACTGGAAATCGCTCAAGAACGGTTGAGGTTGGAACGGATGCCCGGACGTATACGAGAGCGGCTCAAGCTGATCCAGGGCTCGCTGACGTATCGAGACAAGCGGCTAAGCGGTTTTGACGCGGCAGCAGTCGTCGAAGTGATCGAACACCTGGACCAGCCGCGGCTCGCCGCGTTCGAACGGGTGTTGTTCGAGTTTGCGAAGCCGAATGCCGTAGTCATCACGACACCCAATGTTGAATACAACGTCCGTTTCGAGACGTTACCGGCGGGTACTTTTCGTCACAAGGACCATCGCTTTGAGTGGACCAGAGCAGAGTTTCACGAGTGGGCAAAGCCGATCGCCGACAAGTACGGGTATGACGTGCGGTTTTTGCCGGTAGGACCGGAAGACAGCGCCGTTGGTGCACCAACGCAGATGGCCGTATTTGAGAAGCAATGAACGATATCAAGATCCCAGAACTATCTCTTGTTGTACTCATCGGACCATCCGGGTGCGGGAAGTCGACGTTCGCACGGAAACATTTCAAACCCACCGAAGTGCTTTCATCCGACTTCTGCCGCGGGCTTGTGTCGGACGATGAAAACAACCAGGCCGCCACGAAAGACGCTTTCGAGATCCTGCACTTCATCGCCGCAAAGCGTCTCGCCGCGGGCAAGCTGACGGTCGTCGACGCCACGAACGTGCAGCCCGAAGCACGCAAACCACTGGTCGCACTGGCGCGCGAGTATCACGTGCTTCCGGTTGCGATCGTTCTTAATCCACCGACCAGAGTTTGTGAGGATCGCAATCGCCAGAGATCCGATCGCAACTTTGGTCCGCACGTGATTCGTCAACAGACTCAACAACTGCGGCGCTCGATACGCAATCTGAAACGCGAGGGCTTCCGGTACATTTTTGAATTTTCAACGCCGGAAGAGATCGACGCCGTTGTCATCCAGCGCGAGAAGCTCTGGAACAATCGTAAAGACGAGCATGGACCATTCGACATCATCGGCGACGTACACGGATGTTACGACGAGCTTCATGCACTGCTAACCGAGCTCGGTTACGAGATCAACTCGCATTTCGAAGCTCACCATCCCGAAGGGCGTAAAGCAGTCTTTCTCGGCGACCTGGTCGATCGTGGACCAAAGATTCCGGAAGTGCTGAAGTTGGTGATGACTATGACCGACTCTGGTCACGCGCTCGCCGTGCCTGGTAACCACGACACCAAGCTGATGCGCAAGCTTCGCGGCAGAGACGTGCAGATCACACACGGCCTCGCTGAATCACTGCACCAGCTCGAGAGCGAGCCGCCGGAATTCAAAGATCACGTGGCGGCGTTTATCGATAGCCTCGTCAGTCACTACGTGCTGGACGATGGCCGCTTAGTCGTCGCTCACGCGGGTTTGAAGGAAGCGCTGCAAGGACGCGGTTCGGGAAAGGTCCGCGACTTTGCGCTCTATGGCGAAACAACAGGCGAGACCGACGAGTTCGGACTGCCGGTCAGGTACAACTGGGCTGCTGAATATCGCGGTCGTGCGATCGTGGTCTACGGGCACACGCCTGTTCCCGAACCGGAATGGTTGAACGGCACGATCTGTATCGACACTGGATGCGTGTTTGGAGGCAAGCTGACAGCGCTGCGATATCCGGAGAAGGAACTGGTTTCCGTGCCGGCCTTTCAGACTTACTACGAATCGTCCAAGCCCTTTTTGCCGGAAGAAGAGCGTGCGCCAACTCTAACCGCGCAACAAAAGCACGACGACATCCTCGACATCGAGGACGTTTCGGGCAAGCGCATTGTTTCCACGGGCCTTTACCGGAACGTCACGATCAGGGAAGAGAACGGCATTGCGGCTCTTGAGGTGATGAGCCGCTTTGCGACGGATCCGAAGTGGCTGATCTATCTGCCTCCGACAATGTCGCCTTCGGAGACGAGTCGCGAGCCCGACCTGCTCGAACATCCCGCGGAGGCGTTTGCTTACTACAGGCATCAAGGCATTGCGCGGGTGGTTTGCGAAGAGAAGCACATGGGTTCGCGTGCGGTCGTCGTTGTGTGTCGCGATCGAGATGCGGCACGCCGACGCTTCGGAATCGTCGAGGATCTGGCAGGCATCTGTTACACGCGAACGGGCAGACGGTTCTTCGACGATCGCGCGCTCGAAGCAGAGTTCATCGCCAGAATTCAGAGAGCGATGGATGGCCTGTGGGAGGAGTTTGAGACCGACTGGATCTGTCTGGATTGTGAGTTGATGCCGTGGTCGGCAAAAGCTCAGGAGCTATTGCGCCAACAGTACGCGGCCGTCGGTGCGGCAGCCCGTGCTTCACTCGCCGATGTCATCCCAGCGCTCGAGGGAGCCGAGCGAATTAGTGTCGACGTTGCTCCGCTGCTTGACCGTTATCGAGCACGCGCCAGTGCTGCGGAAAGATACGTCGAGGCTTACCGGCGTTACTGCTGGCCTGTTACTTCGCTCGACGACATCAAGCTGGCCCCATTTCATGTGTTGGCGACCGAAGGAAAAGTTCATGCGGATCGCGATCACGTGTGGCACATGGAAACGCTTCGCCGGCTCTGCGCTGGCGATCCGGGACTGCTGCTTGCGACGGCTTATATGGTTGTCGACGTAACTGATGCCGCAAGTCAGGACGCGGGCGCTCAGTGGTGGGAAGAGCTCACCGGTCGCGGCGGTGAGGGAATGGTAGTGAAGCCGTTCGACTTTATCACGCGTGGACCGCGGGGCCTGGTCCAACCCGCCGTGAAATGCAGGGGCAGGGAATACCTGCGAATCATCTACGGACCTGAGTACGCGTTGAGTGAGAACCTCGAGCGGTTGCGCGGGCGTGGCCTGTCAACCAAGCGCTCGCTTGCACTGCGCGAGTTCGCACTGGGTATCGAAGCGCTCGAGCGATTTGTCAGAAAAGAACCTTTGCGACGGGTTCACGAGTGCGTGTTCGGTGTGCTCGCGCTCGAGAGCGAACCCGTCGACCCACGTTTGTGAGACAGGATTTTCAGAATGTTTCAGGATTTACAAGGTTTCCTGTTAATCCTGAAACATCCTGAAATCCTGTCTACCTTGATCTCAAGGATAAGTGATCTTGAATTTACCCGGAACGCCTGGGGCGAACAGCGATTTCAGATCACTGAATGGAATCTCCACTGACTGATCACCTTCCGCACACGCGAATATCTCGCAGGCGTCGAAGTTAAAACTGATTCCGCCGGGCGTGATATGCCAGTTCTCAAAGTTTTTTGCTAAAGGCGCCAGCCGTCCTTTGTTCAGGCGGTCAGGTACACCCGCAGTTGCTGATAGCTGATCGATGCAATAGTCAGAGATAAACTCCAGGTATTTTGAACCGCTCTTGAAGAGGTCGGCCAGCTTCAACTCGCTGCCGGAAGCGAGGTCGTAATTCAACGACTCACTCTCCTGCACCGCATGAGCAGCGCCCACGCCGTAGCTGTAGCCCGTGAAAAAGATACTCAAGAAAGAATCTGTCGCTACGCTCACCTCGTAATCGAGATTGACGCTGTTGTAAGTTCCCGGCAGCCGTTCCTGATCTTTACGAACATCCTCCTGGGATTCATTTAATGGCCACTGGTATTTTGCAGTCGCAAGCGCTTTCATCTGCTGATTGATCTTGCGAATCCCGGGAGTGTCTGCGCCGACAATTTGCGGATATCTCACGTCAATCTCGTAGTGCAGACTGTCGCTCTTGAGTTGCACGTTTTCCGGCACCAGTTTCATACGACCTTCCGCGAAGGAGTAATCACGGTCAGGCGCCTCCGTCAGGTTAGGGTTTATCGACACCCCAACTTGCGGCGGCGGTGGTGGACCGGGCGGGCACCGCTCGATGACAACTGGCTCCGCCGCGACTTGCTGCGTTGCGTTCCAGGACGAGGCCGTCACCAGTCCCGCTGTAAAAGCGAGGAAGCTGCCGATGAGGCTAAGGGCAAAACGTTTCATGTCAACCTCTCATGTGTCAAAGCCGTGGAAGGCCCGGGGAGTGCGGTTTGGAAGCTCTAAATGTACCTCTGAGCTTGTTCAGAGTTCAAGCTTTAGCTTGTGGTTCGATTCCCTGGATCGCAAGCTAAAGCTTGAACTCTAAACATACCGTTGTAGAATCGGCAAACCAGCAAGTTGCAACCGATCATGAGGAGCCCCTGGATGAAGGTAACTTTGCTTTCCGTTCTGGTCCTTGCTTTAACGCTTTCCACTGAGACCAAGTCCCAACCCCCCAGTTCGCAAACACAATTAACCGTAACCGCTGTAAACAAACTGAAAATCGCGCGTGAGAACGAGACCATTGAATTGACTGCACAGGCCCTGGCGACGCTCGGCGAGAAGGATTTGATGAAGCTTCACGTTCGCGATAGTGCCGGCAAGGAAGTTTTATCTCAGGCGGTTGACACTGATTACGACGATTATCACAAACCAGATTTACTCATCTTCCAGGCAGACTTCGCACCGGGTGAAACAAAAACGTTTACGGTCACGGCGGGGAAAAAACGTGAGTACGTGAAAGACGATTTTCGTGCTTACGGGCGTTTCGTGCGCGAGCGTTTTGACGATTTTGCGTGGGAGAACGATCGCATCGGTCATCGTACGTACGGCAAGGCGTTGCGCACGTGGAAAGGCGAACCGCTCACCAGCAGCGCGATCGACATCTGGTCCAAGCGCACTTCAAAGCTCGTCGTCAATGACTGGTACATGGTCGACAATTACCACGTCGACGGGGGCGAAGGTGTAGACGCATATTCTGCTGGTCCAACGCGAGGATGTGGTGGCAGCGGGATTTGGACCAACGAGCAACTCTACATCACGACGAACTTTGTCGACTCACGTGTGCTGACGAATGGTCCGATCCGCGTGATGTTCGAGCTCGTTTACGAACCGTTTGACGTGAATGGAACGGCAGTTTCTAAAGTGCTGCGCGTCTCGCTGGATGCGGGCAGTCAATTGAATCACTTCCAGCCGTCGTACCAGTCGTCGTCATCTCTCGCAGTCGCAGTGGGATTGAAGAAGGTGAAAGACGAGCAGAAGCAATTCAACGCCGAGCGTGGTTGGTTGACGATTTGGCAGCCAGTGGACAAGAACCTCGGAATGCAGGGCCTGGCTGTTGTTGTGAACGCGAACGACGTCGACAAGCTGGTCGAAGACAAATTGAACAACCTCGTACTGCTCAAACCGCGAACCACATTTCCCGTGTCTTACTGGGCCGGTTTCGCCTGGGACCGCGCAGGAAAAATCACATCGGCTGAGAGTTGGACAAGCTATGTGGACCAATTTTCCGACCGACTCCGATCCCCGATCGAAGTATCCGTGAAGTGAAATCAAAGCTGATCATCTTTGGTGCCTTTTTGTGGCTGTTTTTACAGCCCATAAGCGCCGAACAACTTCCAATCAAGACCTACACGACTGCGGACGGTCTGCCACGCGATCGCGTTTACAAGATCGTAAACGATCCCCGCGGGTTTCTCTGGTTCTGCACCAACGACGGCGTGTCACGATTTGACGGTTACGAGTTCACAAACTACAGCACTTCCAACGGCTTGCCACATCGCGTTATCAACGACCTGTTGATAACAAAATCAGGTGACTACTGGGTCGGAACCGATCTCGGTGTTGCACGGTTCAACCCGCTGGCCACGACTCCAAACGCAAAATTCCAGGCTTACCACTCGGCATCGGCACGCCACGGATCTGACGCTATCGAAGATCTCTATGAAGCTGCGGACGGAACGATCTGGGTGGCCACGACTAATGGATTGCACCGTCTCACTCAAACCTCCGGTAACTGGCAGCTCGAGTACGTGTCGCTTGGCGAAAAGATCGACGCACGTATCGAGCTTAATTCCATCGTCGAAGATTCACCCGGAATTCTATTGATCGGCACTACGTCTGGTCTTTACCGTCGTTTTCAGGACGGCAAGACAGAACACTTCGACACTGCACACGGACTCCCGCACAACGATGTTCGCGTGGTCTTTAAAGATCGTGATGGAACAGTGTGGCTCGGCACCGGCATCGGCCTGGTACACCTGAAAACTAATTTCAGGCCCGGCGAATCCATCGCAGCCGAGGTGTACACGAAGAAAAATGGATTAATCCACGACTCGATCTTTGCGATTCATCGCACGCAAAGTAATTGGCTCTGGATAGCCACGACGCGCGGTCTTTCGGAATTCTCTCCAGAACCATTGCCTGACGGCCGTCACTTTATCAACTACTCCTCCGAACATGGTTTTAGCGACTTCGGCATCATGTCGATCGCCGAAGACCACGACGGCAATCTCTGGGTCGGCACTGAAAGCGGCGGCGCGATGAAGATCACGCGCAGTGGTTTTATTTCGTACGCCGAAAAAGACGGACTGGAAACACGCCGCATCGCGACGATCGGTGAAGATCGCGACGGCAATTTTTATGTGGTCACCGGCTCGCTCGGCGTTCCTGCGTATTACATCAACCGGTTCGACGGACGTCGCTTTGAAAAAATCCGCGTCAACCTGCCGGTGGGTGTTGTTCCCACGTGGGGCTGGGACCAGATTCTGATGCAGGATCACGCAGGGGAATGGTGGGTGCCAACGATCAGCGGTCTTTATCGCTTTCCTGCTGTGAAGTCATTGCAGGATCTCGCGACTGCACGCCCGCTCAACGTTTACACGACGCAGAACGGAATGGGCGGAAACGAAGCGTTTCGCTTGTACGAGGACTGGCGCGGCGATCTTTGGATGGCGATCATTACGGTGCCGTCGACATCGTTCCTGGACAGGTGGGATCGCGCCACTGGGACCATTCACGAATACAAGACCAGTGAAATTCCGCTCGCGACGAATTGTCCCACTGCTTTCCAGGAAGATCGCAACCATAATCTCTGGATTGGTTTTTACTGGGGTGGGTTGGTGCGCTTACGCAACGGCCGCGTCGACTCCTTCACGAAAGACAATGGTCTTCCTGCGGGGTTCATCCGCGATCTTTATCTCGACTCGTCGGGCCGTCTGTGGGTGGCCAGCAGCGATGGTGGCGTCGCACGCGTCGACGATCCAACACAAGAGAAACCAACATTCGTTACTTATTCAAGAAAAGACGGTCTATCGAGCGATCAGATCACAAGCGTCGTCGAGGATCGGTTGGGTCGTATGTACTTGAGTACAGGCATTGGCGTCGATCGACTCGATCCCGCAACAGGACACATCAAGCGTTACACGACGGCCGATGGCTTGGCTAACAGCTACGTGAGTGTCTCGTATCGAGATCGGAATGGAGCATTATGGTTTGGAACATTGCAGGGATTGTCGAAGTTGGTGGTGGATACAGACAGGCCGACTGAGCCGCCGCCGATCCTGATTAAAGGACTGCGGGTCGCCGGCAATGAACTGCCGATTTCCGAGTTGGGCGTAAAACAGGCGGGCGCCTTCGAGTTTGAAGCAAACAAAAATCAGTTGGAGGTGAAATTTGTTAGTCCCGCGTTTAGATCGGGTGAAGTCCTGCGTTACCAGTTGATGCTCGAAGGCGCCGACAGCGATTGGGGCGCGCCGATCGATCAACGCACAGTCACCTACGCGAATTTGAAACCCGGCAACTATCGTTTTCTCGTCCGTGCGATTAATGCGGATGGCGTAGCCAGCACAGAGCCTGCGGCAATAACTTTCAAGATCATCCCACCGGTCTGGCAACGATGGTGGTTCGTCGCGCTCCTGGTTATTTTGCTTGCGGCTATTACGCATTTGATTTACCGCTATCACACTCTTCGTTTGCTGGAACTCGAACGCGTGCGAACGAGGATCGCAACCGACTTGCACGACGACATCGGCTCGAGTCTCTCGAAGATCGCGATCCTCAGCGATCTGGCAGGACAGGAAGTCGCTGTTGCTGAGTCGCCGGTGACGGGTTCGTTGGGCCAGATCGCAGATACGTCTCGCGACGCGCTCGATTCGATGAGCGACATTGTTTGGGCAGTCAATCCGCAAAGAGATCACCTGAGCGATCTGACACACCGCATGCGACGCTTCGCTGAAGATCTTCTTGACGCGCGCGACATTGATTTCACTTTCAAGGCGCCGATTGACGAGAAAGACATTCGGCTCGGCGCGGATCTGCGACGCGAGGTCTACCTGATCTTCAAAGAGTGCGTGAATAATCTGGTCAAACACTCCGATTGCACCCATGCTGAACTGGATTTCCGGATCGACGGGCAGTGGCTGGTGTTTTCGATGAGTGATAACGGCTCGGGTTTTGAACCGAAAGAAGTATCGACGAACGGTGGCATGGGCGGGCACGGCCTGGTAAGTATGCAACGGCGAGCGCAGGCACTTGGCGGGAGTCTCACGTTCGATAACAACGGCACGCGCGTGACGTTGCGAGTTCCCTTGCGCGACAGGCAAGGCTGGCGCTCGTGGTTTTTGACCTACCCGAATGGGCGGTGACCCTTTGTGATCCTTCGTGGCGTAATATGATTGCAGATGACAGACGCTTCAACCAAAGTAGCAATCATCGAAGACCAGCGCGAGATCCGCGAGGGGTTGTGCCGCCTGATCAGTTCCACGCCGGGCTATCGCTGCACCGGCATCTACGCCTCGATGGAAGAAGCGTTAGACAAGATTTCCCACAACCTTCCCGATCTCGTGCTTTCAGATATCGGACTCCCGGGAATGGACGGGATCAACGGCATTCGTCTGCTCAAAGAGCGCCATCCATCTCTAACAATCCTGATGCTCACGGTTTACGACGACAACGAACGCATCTTCGATGCACTCTGCGCCGGCGCGAGCGGATACCTCTTGAAGAAAACACCCTGGGCCAAGCTGGTTGAAGCTTTGAAAGAGGCCGTTGAAGGCGGTTCACCGATGTCGCCTGAAGTTGCGCGTCGCGTGATCTCGGTCTTTCGCCAGATCAAACCGCCGAAGGAAGCCGATTACGAGTTGACACCACACGAGACGCGACTGTTGCGCATGCTCGTCGAAGGCCACAGTTACAAGACTGCCGCCGCGCAGTTGAACGTGTCAGTTAATACGATCAAATTCCACCTCCGTCATATCTACGACAAGCTGCAAGTCCACACGAAGTCGGAAGCGGTCGCGAAGGCGCTCCGTCACGGATTGACGCGTTAAAGGAGACTGTTATGACTTTTCTCAAATTTGCAGCGCTCGTTTGTCTTTCGTTTGCGCTCGTTTCGGGAGCACAAAAACGAGAGGCGTCAAAAGAAGTTCGCAGCAAGCTGTTCAAGCAAGTGATGACTAACGTCGCGGAACTGCGCGAGTGCATTCAGACGGAAGAGGGTGGAGCGAGCGCGGCTGAAGAAAAAGCAACGGTTGAAGAGGTCGACTTAAATCGGGATGGAGTTCCGGAGTATGAAGTTGGAGTGTCAGGCGGGTGTGCGTGCGGCACGGTCAACTGCGCGATCTACCTTTATCGCCAGAGTGCCGGCGGGTATGAATTGATTCTCGATGGCGCGTCGGGCTATGGGCTTGACGTGTTGAAGACGTCGACTAATGGCTATTTAGACGTGCTTGTCACCGCGCGAAATAATGCGGCGACTGCATCAGAAGCGACATATAAATTCGACGGCAAGCAGTATCGCGAGACGAGTGCGAAGTTAGTCAACCCTGAGACAGGTGAAACCAAACCCGCTTACCGTCGTGTACAATTCAAGCGTGGTACCTCATCTGCAACGTTAACCGGCAAAGTAACCATCGCGATGCCTGACACGTACATCGTCGGCGCGCGTGCAGGTCAGGTCATGACGGTTGCGCTCACGGCGCCGAACAAGACGGTCAGGTTTATTTTGGTTAGTCCGACTACGAAGAATCTGTTCGACGACGACCGCAGAAGCTGGACCGGCACGCTACCGGAAAACGGCGACTACACCTTCATCGTCGAAGGCGACGCCGAGCGCGGCGCCACTTACTCGATGACCGTCAGCATCAAGTAAATTCAGCCGCAGATTTTCGCAGATAACGCGGATCAGATCCGCGTTCATCTGCGAAAATCTGCGGCTAAATAATGTTACTGCTCGGTGTCGAGGTGCCAACCGACGTTCACCAACTCATCGCCGCGCCGCACGAACATCTCTGTGCCGCGTCCTTTTGATGTCGAACGTTTTCCGTCAACCTCGATTTCGTAAACGTACGTGGTGTAGATGATCACGGTGTTGCCGTACGCCTGAATCTCCGTCTTCGGAAATTCCAGCTTCACAAGCTTCCCACCACGATCCGCGAATGACTTTGCGCTGGCAAAGATCGCCGCACGGTCAGACCAGCCCTCATCTCCGATCGCGATTGCCTCTTCCGGAATCACCTTCTCCAACGTCGCACGATCGTTGGCGAACCACGCTTTCCAAACTGCTTCGCGCTTCTGAAGTATGCGTTCGCGCACTTCCGGCGTGATGGTCCTCGGCTGCGACATCTGTTCTGCCTGCCAGTTTGGATCGACCGCGGTGTGCGACGCGACCTGAATCCAGTTGCCCTTGCGCTTCGCGTAGATGTCCATGATGCGAAAACGCCGCAGCGTGACGGTGTTGTTGCCATCTTTTCTCTCGAAGCCGCCGAGAAAATTCGCGACTGCCAACTCCGGGTTGTAAAAATGCACGTCGAAGTTGTCCATCCTGTAAGTCGTGCTGGCAGGATAATAAGGCCCTGGTTTTGGTGCATTAGCAGGCTTGGGCCAGTCAATTCCGTTGGCTTTCATGTACTCGTTGATGCCCTTTATCGGCGTCGGATAGCCGCCCAGCAAACCTCGCCAGTCTTCAGAATGCGTTTCGAAAATCTTCTGTTCGTCTCCATCGATGAACGCCTGAAAAATGCTCCCGATGTGCGCGCGAATAGCCGCGGCCTCAGCATCACGGTCGAAGTCATTCGAGCTCGATGCCGTCGTCGCGAAACCAAAGACAGCAGCGCCACAAGCAAACGACACGATTGCAATGACAACGCTCTTCAAAGACATCACTTCACCTCCTTTATGTGCGGCTGCCCTTTTGCGCCTTTTTGTGGCTGCGGTCAACAACTAATACGCGAGCGGCGTCTCTTCTGACGTGAACGGCATTGCGGCCGGTGCTGGACCAGCGCTACTGTGACGCCAATGCGATTGCCACGCCTGCGTCCATGGATGATCGTCTCGGCAGCCTGGTTACTGCCTGCCACGTTCGCCGTCCTTAATCGCATCGCGCAATCAAGTCTACGCGGTTGGGACGCAAGTTTACGCGATCTTCTGTTCGAGTTTGGAGACTGGCTTCTCTACGGGTTTCTGACGCCGTTCGTCTTCGCGATTTCGAGGCGCTGGCCGCTCGCACGCCCGAACGTTTTGCGGCGCGTAATCGTGCATCTCTTGTTCTCGGTGTTGTTCTGCGTTGCATGGGCCACGTGCGGTCAGATACTTCGATTTATCCTGGTACTCCTCTTCGCTCCTGACGTTTTTCAGGAGGCGATGCAGCACGGCGCAGGTCAGTTCTGGCGCCAGTTTGGAGTCGAGTGGCTGAGCTGGATCTTCATAACGCTGCCGTTCGGCGCCGCGGTCTATCTTTGTGTTGTCGGCATCGAACACGCGACACGTTACTTCGTCAAAGCGCGCGAGCGTGAAGTCCAGGTTGCGCGACTGTCTGAGCAACTGTCGAGTGCGCGCTTTGCCGCTCTACAAGCACAACTCAATCCGCATTTCCTTTTCAACACGCTGAATACGATCGCTGTGCTCGTGCGCGACAACGATCGACAGGGCGCGGTGCGCATTGTCGAACACCTGAGCGAAGTGCTGCGACGCACGCTCACGCGTCATCGTGCAAACGAAGTCACGCTCGGAGAAGAACTAGACCTCGTCAGGCAGTACGTCGCGATCGAGCAGGCTCGGTTTTCGGATCGTCTCCGACCCGAGTTCAGAATTCCCGACGCGTTGTTATCAGCAGCGTTCCCCAGTTTTGCGCTACAGCATCTGGTTGAGAATGCGATCCGGCATGGCATCGCAAGGCACCCGGATGCTGGTCTCTTACTAGTGACGGCCGAGCGCGTCGGGGATGTGTTGCAGATCACGGTTGTCGATGATGGACCCGGCATCGATTCGGACGCCGCGATACCGCCCGGACACGGAATCGAAAACACGCGCGAACGCCTGCGCGCACTTTACGGTGACCGCGCCTCACTCGAGATCGCGCCTCCGGCAGATCAACGCCCGGAACGCGGTACAATCGCCATTTTGAAAGTGCCTTATCGCGAAATGGGTCCGGAGCCAAACGGTGAAACAAGCTAAGTGGAAAGCGCTGATCGCCGATGACGAACCCGCGGCACGTCGCGGTGTCCGGCAACTGCTGGCTGCGTTTCCTGAGTTTGCCGTCGCAGGAGAATGTCGCAATGGCGCCGAAGTGCTTGCGGCGCTTCACGTATCAGCGCCTGACGTCGTGTTCCTCGATATCCAGATGCCGGGGATCGATGGCTTTGAGGTGATCAAACAACGAACTGTGGAGCGTATGCCCGCGGTCGTATTTCTCACCGCGTTCGATCAGTTTGCGATTAAGGCTTTCGAAACGGAAGCGCTCGATTATCTTGTGAAGCCGGTCAGCGAAGCGCGCTTTGCGACGACGATGAAACGCCTGTTGAAGCGTTTGCGATCGACGTCGAGCTCAACACGCGAAGAGACGATCGTCGTCACCACTTCTCGCGGAGCGACTGTGCTGCACGTCAGCGAAATCGATTGGATCGAAGCAGCAGGCAATTACTCACAATTGTGGGTTGGTACACGGAGTTACTTCCTACGCGAGTCCCTTCAACTCCTCGAGGAGCGCGTGCAAAAGCACGGCTTCGTCCGCGCACATCGACGCGCCCTCGTCCGGCTCGACGGCGTCCGCGAACTCACACGAACTCGCGCCGGCGCCCCCGTCGCCATCCTCGAAAGCGGCGTTCGAGTCCCAATCTCCCGTCGCCGCAGTGCGTCGTTCAGCGCCGCCATACGGAACCGAGCGCGATAGCGACGGGTCAGTCTTCCAAAAGAGGCGTCTATAGGTTAGATTGACCCGGCGCTACCGCGCCAGGTTCTGTGCGTACCATCGACCCCACTTCACGTCTCTTTAGAGGTTATCCATGACCGTTTCTTCCCGTGCTCTCGTTGAGTTGGTTCTGCTTGGTTCTTCGGACGATCGAAGACAGTTGCTCGATTCGCCAATTCTTGGTGACGTCTGGATTGCTTATGCTCTTAAGCCGACGGCAGCGTTGGATCTGCTGATTACTCCAAACAAAGACGCTCCGGCTGGGCCAGTTGCAATGCTTATTGCGCAACGCCTCGCAGCGTTAAACGTACCGCGCCCGGCTAACCAGCCGGCTGAAATCGCTCCGCTTCAGAACATCGTTGCTGCACGGCTGACTTTCGAAGAACTCTTTCGGGTTGTTGTACCCCTTACTACATGGTGGAATGATCGGAAGATTCAGGTAAGTCTGAAGTCTTACGTTACCCGGGATCTTTTCAAAACAAGAATTCAGGCATTAATGTCTTGGATCAAAGCGGAGAATGAAGATGATCGTGGTAGGGCCGCAGATGCCTTCAGCGAGTTTACGATAGTTGATCGCTATCTAAGTCTGGCGGCAGTCATCCTGTGGGCCGGAACTCAAGAAAAAACCCTCAGTGCCGGTGAAGCTCTCGAGACGCTTGACACTGCCGATCCTGTGGTGACGCTCGTTGTCACAGCCCTTAAGCCGATTCTCACCCGAAAAGTGACACCGACAATCTGGCAAGTCGGTTTAAATCGAAAGGCAATGCTTGCACTGTCTCAATCTGTGCCCGCAGTCAAAGGAGATGCCGCACGTAGGGTGTTCAATGTGAAATGCGACAAAATTGCCTGGGCGGTACTTGATTCTGGCATCGACGCGCGGCACGTAGCTTTCAAAGACGAAGACGGCAACAGTCGAATTATAAAAACGTTCGATTTCACTAACATTAGACAGATCCTTAGTGTTGATAATGTCGATACCCGAACACCGGAATTCAAGACTAGACTTAAAGCAGTGACAGCGGGGTCGCGAGAGGTTATGTCGGTGAGAGAGGCCACGGGCTATCTGCAAAATTTGGCTGAGAATATGGCCGATGATCGTCCGATCCAATGGGAGTTAGTTGAGAAGTTTATCTCAATAGACCCAGGCACGCCGCCTCGTGGGGGCCACGGGACGCACGTTGCTGGAATCATCGGTGCATCGGCAGCACGTTCAAAGAGGAACGAAATCTTAATCGGTAGCGAAGGGATGTGCCCCGATATCAAGTTGTACGATTTTCGCGTGATATCAAGGTCGCTGCTGGACACCGAGTTCGCAATCATTGCGGCGCTTCAATATATACGTGACCTGAACGACCGCTATAACCACCTAAGGATTCACGGCGTTAACCTAAGCTTGTCGATTCCGCATGATGTGCGCAATTTCGCTTGTGGACGGACACCAATCTGTCTTGAATGCGAGCGCCTTGTGGCCAATGGAGTCGTGGTCGTCGCGCCGGCAGGTAATCTCGGCTATCAGACTTTTGTCACTGCGCACGGTTCTTACGAGGGGTATGCCGCTTACAGCGTTACTGATCCGGGAAATGCAGATGGAGTGATCACGGTGGGCGCAACTCATCGGCATATGCCGCAAAAATATGGTGTGAGTTTTTTCTCAAGTCGTGGTCCAACCGGCGATGGGCGTTTGAAGCCTGATCTGGTTGCTCCAGGTGAGCGAATAGAATCGTGTTTGCCCGACGACGAGTGGGGAGAACTTGACGGGACGAGCATGGCAGCGCCGCATGTAAGCGGGGCTGCTGCGATGCTGATGGCACACTACACGGATCTCATCGGTGAACCACAAAAGATTAAACGTCTCCTTTGCGACAACGCGACCGATCTCGGTCGTGACCGTAATTTCCAAGGGCATGGCCTGCTTGACGTGCTGCGAGCATTTCAAAAAATGTAATGTTCTTCACGCTTGACGTAAGGCGAGCTCGCAAGGGTGATTGCCTCATCCTTCACTACGGCTCAAAAAATGATCAAGGGCTGATATTGATTGATGGTGGACCATCCGGTGTATACAAACCGTATCTCAAACCGAGGTTGGAAGAAATACGGAACGCTCGGCGCTTGGCACTTGACGCCGCCCTCTCGCTCGATCTTTTGATGGTGAGTCATATCGATGACGACCATATCAAAGGCGTGCTCGAACTTACAAAAGAGTTGCTTGACGCGAGGGCTGCGCAGCAACCGCTATCTTTAAAAATCAGAGGTGTTTGGCACAACGCGTTCGATGATCTGATCGGCAACAAGGCCAAAGAATTAACAGCTGCCTTCACAGCACAATTTGGCACTGCATCACTTTCAGGTGATGGAGCCGAGCTTGAAGGGCTATATCCGGACACTGCCAAAGTGCTTGCCAGCGTCAACCAAGGATTCCGGCTCCGCGATGATGCGAGGGCTCTTAACCTTCGCATCAACCCGCAATTCCAGGGCAAGCTTGTAATTGCGAAGGCGAACGCTAAAAAGGTTGATATGGGTAAAGGATTGAAGTTCACAGTGATTGGACCAATGCACGATGAACTTCTGGCATTACAAAAACAGCATGACGAATTTTTACGGAAAAATGAGACGGAAAAGACTGGTGCCGGCGCGTTGGCCGCATTCAGTGATAAATCAATGGCAAATCTTTCCAGTCTCGTTGTGTTAGCGGAAGTCGGCAAAAAGCGCATGCTGCTAACGGGCGATGCACGCGGCGACAAGATCCTGCAAGGGCTTGAACTGGTCGGTCTTTTAAAGGACGACGGCAAGAGCAAAATACATGTCGATGTTTTGAAGGGCCCGCATCACGGCAGTAATCGCAACGTCGAACCGATCTTCTTCCGTCGCATAACCGCGGATCACTATATCTTTTCTGGTAACGGCGAGCACGGCAACCCGGAACGCGAGACATTACAGATGCTGTTGGACGAAAGAGGTGACAAAGACTACACCATTCACCTGACCTACCCGATTGACGAGATCGACGTGGAACGTAAGAAGGAGTGTAAGAAGAAGGGAAAACCCTGGTCACCGAAGAAACAGAGTCTGGCGGCCTTCTTCGACGCAAACAAGAGGTTCGCCAAAAAGATTCAAATCGTCGACGAGAAAAAACCTCACCTGATCAACCTGCTCGACGAGATGTAGCTCAGCCACAATGAGGCACAAAAAGCACAAAAGGCGCATCTTGTGTTTTTTGTGCCATAATGAGCGTGGAAAACGAACAATGAAGAGCAAACATCAAATCGTGCCTCAAACCACGAAAAAGCCGGCGAAGGCAAACCTCACAGATGCCGAGTTTCGTCTCCGCCTGAAGAACATTTCAGAATGGAGAAAGAAGCGCCTTGCCAAGCTTCGCACCAAGGATACGAGTTGAAGTCTATGTCCCGATCCGTTACCAACGTTCATACCAGGAATTACTAATCTGGGTAATTGAAGAATTTACTCAATTGCGGGGAGGCTGCACCGTCAACGAGAATGTTGGCGGTTACTATCTTTCCCATGCAAACGAGGTGATAAACGACCGTGTGAACGTGGTTTATTGCGACTTCCCTATGAACTGGAATAAAAAGGCCGATCGAACACAAGTGCTCGATTATTGTGCAAACCTAAAACAGTTCTTATCTGAGAATCTCTGGGAGGAAGAAATTATGATTGGCGCATATCCGGTTTCACATTTGCGCGAATAAATTCCTGAGCGCCGAGTCGCGGCTTCACAATTCTTAACAAGTTTTTACCTGCTCTTAACACCTGCTACACTCTCCATACGTATATTGATTTACCCAAGGAAGAACCCTATGAAGCTCCTCCAGCGCTTGTTCTGCCGTTTGGCTGTCATCGTAACTACAACTGCGCTGCTCGCAGGCTGTTCCAATCAGGCTCAGCAGAACTTTACGCGCCCTCCGGCCCCCGTGATCGTAAGTACGGCTGTGTCGCAGGATGTTTCAAATTACATGGATGCGCTCGGCAAGATCGTCGCGCGTGAAACGGTCTCGATTCAGCCACAGGTTTCCGGTCGCATTACTCAAATTCATTTTACCGACGGCGCGAACGTTCGAAAGGGGCAGTTGCTCTTTACAATCGACCCCAGACCGTTTGACGCGAACCTCAAACAAGCCCAGGCCAATCTCGCACGCGACACCGCCGCGAAGAAACAAGCCGAAGCAAATCTCGCACGCGAAATCGCACGCGAAAAATGGGGACTCGCACAAGTCGGAAGATATCGCACACTCGTCGAGCAAGGCGTGGTGCCAAAAGAACAGTACGAACAACTGCGCGCGGACTACGATTCGCTCAAAGCCAACTCCGAAGCAGCGCGCGCCGCAGTGCGCAGCGCAGACGAAACGATCAAGGTGGACCAGGCTGCAATCGACACCGCAAAGGTCCAGCTCAGTTATTGCTACATCCACTCGCCCATCGACGGACGCGCCGGACAACGCCTCGTCGACATCGGCAACGTAGTCAACCCCGGAGGCGCAGGCGGCAACAACGACTCCAACGGCGTCCCGAACAATGCGCTGCTGGTCATCGAACGTCTGGATCCGATCTACGCCGACTTCACGATCTCGCAAAACAACCTGAGCGCGGTCCAGGATCAGATGCGTGCAGGCACTCTCCTGGCTGAAGTTCGTTTACCCGACACCGGTGACGATGCAATTTCCGGACGCCTGACCTTCGTCGACAACGCAGTGCAAACCGAAACCGGACAGGTAACTCTTCGCGCCACACTTCCGAATCCCGGACATCGATTCTGGCCCGGACGCTTCGTCAACGTTCGACTGCTGCTCGGAACTATACCCGGCGCGGTATTGGTTCCCGCTTCAGCACCGCAAATGTCAGCCAATGGTTCGTACGTTATCGTCGTGAAGCCTGACTTAACCGCCGAGCAACGGAACGTTTCACTGGGCCAGCGGCAAGGCGATCTGATCGTTGTCGAGAAAGGTGTGGCGGCAGGAGAAAAGGTGGTGACTACCGGACAACTCGGCGTCACTCCCGGCGGCAAAGTCGTGATCGAACAACCAGCGGGAGCAAATAGCCCGGCGACGGCTGCAAGTGGATCGAAGTCATGAATCTCTCTGAACCATTTATTCGACGGCCAGTAATGACGGCAGTGTTGACGCTGTCGGTGATCCTTTTCGGAGTGATGAGCTATCTCCAGCTCCCCGTGAACGATCTGCCCGCAGTCGATTATCCGGTGATTCAGGTGAACGTCGGTTATCCCGGCGCCAGTCCCGACACGGTTGCAAACAACATCGCTACGCCGCTCGAGCGCCAGTTCATGCAGATCAATGGACTGGAAGTCGTCACTTCACGGAGCACCCAGGGATTCGCAAGCTTTACGCTTCAGTTCGATCTGAACAAGAGCATCGACGCCGCCGCGACCGATGTGCAGACGGCAATCTCACAAGCGATTAGCAGTCTGCCCCCGGATCTCCCATCGCCACCAACTTATTCAAAGACGAATCCGAACGATCAGCCGCTGATGTACATCGCAATGGTTAGCAACTCGGTCACGCGCGGCCAGTTGTACGACTATGCGAGCACGCAGGTGGGCCAGCGCCTGAGCATTCTGCCGGGCGTTTCGCAGGTGGCCGTTTACGGGACGAAATCCGCGATTCGCATTAAAGCCAATCCCGTGCAGATGTGGGCGCGTGGCATTTCGATCGACGACCTCAGCAATGCCATCAAGAGTGGAACGAGTTACGCAGGTGCAGGCCAGTTAGACAGTCACTCGCAAACCGCGATCTTACGACCCCAAGGCCAGCTCGAAACCGCCGAACAGTACGCCAATCTGATCGTCGGCGGCTCGAACAACGCGCCGGTCTATCTCCGCGATGTAGCCATAGTCAAAGATTCGGTCCAGGACGAACGCGTAAACATGCGCTTCTGGGTGCGTGGCCGTGAGGTGCCCGCATCGACTCTGGTCATGGCAGTGAGCAGGCGTGCCGGCGCAAACGCGGTTGAAGTGTCGAAATCGATCCATGAGGTTCTGCCGGCTATCGCTTCGGAATTGCCCGGGTCGATCGACATCGTGCCGGTCTACGATCGCTCGGCAAGCATCGTCCACTCGGTCGCCGACGTGCAAGTAACTCTGATGATCGCCTTCGCGCTGGTCGTGATCGTCATCTTTGCCTTCCTTGGTCGCGTGACAGACACGCTGATACCCGTGGTCGCGCTGCCACTGTCGCTGCTGATCACTTTCATCGCGATGAATGCGCTCGGATACAGCCTCGACAATCTTTCGTTGATGGCCTTGACACTCGCGATCGGCTTTCTTGTTGACGATGCAATTGTGTTTTTGGAGAACACAGTGCGTCGCATTGAGCGCGGCGAAGCACCGTTTGAAGCCGCGATCAGCAGTGCGAGGGAAATCAGTTTCACGATCGTGTCGATGACGATCTCGCTCGCCGCTGTGTTCATACCGCTGGTGTTCATGACCGGACTCGTCGGACGAATCTTCCGTGAGTTCGCAATCACGATCGTTATTGCGATTCTTGCGTCTGGTTTGGTGTCGTTAACACTGACGCCGTTGATGTGCGCGCGTCTTCTGAAAGAACGCGGTCACGGCATGAAGAAGACGTGGGTGGAGCGCGTCATCGGTGGTATCGAGAAACGCGTGCTCGGTTTATATGGCGGATCGCTTTGGTGGTTCCTGCGTCATCGCTGGATCTCGCCGGTGATCTGGGCCATCTGTTTGGCGGGAACCATCTGGTTGTTCATGCTGGTGCCTAAGAGCTTTCTGCCGCCGGGCGATAGTGGCGTCATCTTCGGCGCATTTATCGCTAAAGAAGGTTCGTCGCCAAAACAGATGCAGGAGTATCAGACTCGTGTCGATCAAATGTTGCAACAGGATCCGCACGTGATCACTGACTTCACGCTGACAGGAGCTACCGGTTTTCTTTCGTCAAACCAGGGCATCACTTTTACCTATATTGGACCACCCGATGGGCGGCGACCCATTGCCGACATCACCGCGGAGATGATGGGTAAGCTCAATACGATTCCGGGAATCATGACCTTCCTGCGGCCCTGGGCGGTCCTGTCGATCAGCACGGGTGTTACGAATCAGACGCAAGGTCAATACTCGTTCACGATTTCCGGCGTTAATCCAAATCAAGTTTACGAAACTGGTAACAACCTGCTGGCGAAACTGAGACCGTCACCTCTCTTTCTGAGTGTCTCATCCGACCTCTACAACAACACGCCGAACGTGAATATCGACATTCGGCGCGATCAGGCCAAGACGTACGGTGTCTCCGAAGCACGAATTCTGACGTTGCTGCGCAATGCGTACTCGCAAAACTATCTCTACCTGATCAAGCAGCCTGACGATCAGTACCAGGTGATTCTCGAAATGGACGATTCGGTGCGCGAGAAGCCTGAGGACCTTTCGCTGCTTTATATCAAGTCAGACGACGGCGCTCGGCTAGTGCCGCTCAAGGAATTGGTCACCTGGAAATCGACGCTTGGTCCACAGTCGGTGAACCACTTCAATCAGTTCACGAGCATGACGCTCTCCTTCAACCTCAAGCCCGGCGTGGCCCTTGGTGATGCAACCAATTTCATCGAGAAGTCGGCGCGCGAGGTAGTTCCGCCGGGCGTTCGTGCGGAGTTGCAGGGTGAGGCACTGACGTTCAGCAGGACCGTTACCAGTTTGACGTTACTGATGGGGCTCGCAGTGTTTGTGATGTACGTGATCCTCGCGATCCTCTACGAGAGCTACGTCCATCCGCTGACAGTGCTTTCGACACTGCCTACAGCACTCGTCGGCGGTCTCTTGACGCTGATCGTGTTTGGCCAGGAGGCGTCGCTTTACGCGTTCGTCGGCATGTTCATGTTGATGGGTATCGTGAAGAAGAACGGAATCATGATCGTCGACTTTGCTCGCCAGCGTGTCGAGCACGGAGAGGCGGCAGACAAGGCGATTCACGATGCGAGCATGGACCGTTTCCGCCCGATTCTGATGACGACTTTAGCGGCAGTGTTTGGCGCGGTGCCGATCGCGCTCGGTTATGGCGCAGACGGATCGTCGCGGCGACCGCTGGGGTTGGTCGTTGTCGGCGGACTGATTGTTTCGCAGTTCATCACGTTGTACATCACGCCCGTTATTTACCTCTACCTCGAAGAGTTTCAGGAGAACGTGCTCGATCGCACTTCGTTCTTCCGCTCCCGCCGCTCGCAGAAGCCGACAGTCACCGAGACTCCAAGTCCTGAAACCACGTAAATCCATCCACAGATTACACAGGTTCTGTTGTAATCTGTGGATATGCCTATCGATAAAGAACTCGAAGTAAATACCACTGCCACGGCCCAACTCGTTGTTGGTCCAAACGATCTCGCCAGCTCGATCTCCAGCGAAACAGGCGATGAGTTCCCCGCGGTCTTTGCGACAGCGAAGATGGTGGCGTTGATGGAGATCGCGGGCTCGCGCGTGCTTCAGCCTTTGCTTGAGCCGGGGGAGTTGTCGGTTGGCGTCACCGTCGACATCACGCACACCGCGCCGACTCCTCCCGGTGCACAAGTCACAGCGACGGCGCGTTACGCGGGACGTGAAGGGAAGCTTTTTGTTTTCGAAGTCAGCGCTTCAGACCCAGGTGGCGAGATTGGTCGAGGTTGGCACAAACGCGCAATTGTCACGAGCGAACGGCTTCTAAGCGGCGCCGCCAGGCGTGTAGGTTGAGGTGTCCCCATGTCAGTAGCAAAACGATTGGCGCGGCGAATGCGCGCGGTGGACCAGGACGTATTCGAGCAGGAGTTTGCACTCGAAAGTCTGGAGAGCGATCAGCTTCGGGTGACGATTCTGATTGGCGCAATCGTCAGCTCCGTGTTGCTCGTAGTGCTGCTGGCGCAAATCTTTGCCGAACAATTTCAGACTGTCTTTCACGGCAACATGCACGGGTTCTTGATAGCGGTAGGCGTAGTCTTCGCAGTTAATCTCGCTTACTTGCTAGCCGAACGCTTCATCATTAGTCGTTTGATCAAAAACAAGATCAGGCCTTCAAATGTTCTAAAGTATGTCAGCGCGTTTCTGGAAACGAGTATTCCGACAACCGGCATAATCGTCGGCTCGCTCTTTCTTGGTCCAATCTACACTTTGTTCACTCCGGCAGCGTTTATTTACCCCCTGTTCATTTCGTTGTCGGCGCTACGCCTGGATGTAAAGCTGTGTATTTTTACCGGCGCAGTCGCGGGATTGGAATATATACTGCTGTCGATCTACCTGATAAATCAGGCTACGGCCGCGGTTGTCGAACCGATTCTTGTAGGCATTCCACAGCACGTATTCAAGGGTTTTCTTTTGTTCCTTGCGGGCGTCGTAACCGGCCTGGTGACATTCCAGATCAGGAAGCGGATTTTGAGTTCGTTTAGCGCTATCGATGAGCGAAACAGAATTTCACGCACATTCGGCGAGTACGTGTCGCCGGAAGTGATGAACACGCTGCTCGATCTCAAACCCGATCTGCGAAGTGAAAGTAAGAACGTGTGCGTGATGTTTCTGGACATCAGAGACTTCACCAGGTTCGCGGAGAAGAGAAGTCCTGAAGAGGTGGTCCAATATCTCGAGTCGTTGTTTGAGTTCATGATCGAGATCGTGAATCGACATCACGGGATCATCAACAAGTTTTTGGGAGACGGGTTTATGGCGGTGTTTGGCGCGCCGCTGTCGGACGGGAAAGACTGTGCGAACGCGCTCGAGGCGGCGCAGGAGATTCTGGCGAGAGTGCACCAGGAAGTTCAGTCAGGGACGATCCTGCCGACGACTGTCGGAATCGGTCTGCATGCTGGGGAAGCGGTGACGGGGAGCATCGGTTCGGAATTGCGACGTGAGTACACGGTAATTGGGGACGTCGTGAATCTCGCGGCGCGGATCGAGAAGCTGAACAAAGATTTCGATTCGCAGTTGCTGATCTCGGAAATGGTTTGGCAGGCAGTCAATGCAGATGAGGGGAAAGCGGTTCCGATGGGCCAGGTTCAGGTCAGAGGTCGCGAGCAGGCGATTCAGGTTTATCAGTTGGCGTAAAAGCCGTCCACATATTACACAACTGTGATTCTAGTTCCTGTGTGATTTGTGACGGCGTTTGTGTTTTTGTGAACCTGATCGGTTCGCCAAAGGTGACCGTGACGGTGCCGTGGCGCACGAAGTATTGGCGCTTCTTTTTTAACTCGAACAGACCACGCAGCATGATCGGAATTACTGGGACATTGAGTTCCGAGGCCAGAAGCCCAATACCTGCTTTAAACGGTTGCATTCGTCCGTCCTTCGTCTCTGTCCCTTCGGGAAAAATCAAAACACTATAGCCCCGGTCCATCGCTTCACCTGCATACGCGAAGCTCTGCCGAAACCCACTTTGCCTCGGCAGTGAGAAAACGTTGAAGAGCCCGGCCGCGAGCGCGTACTTAACCTTTGAATTCAAACGCCAGTCACGCAGGTATTCCCCCGACATTGCAATCGCTAATCGTGTTTGCCAGCGCAAAGGCAACGTCGAAAGAATCAACGGCGCATCGACGTCGGTGACATGATTTGAAATAAATAACGCCGGCCCACTCAATGCTGCAAGCCGTTCAGCCCCGATCACGCGTGGGCGACACATGATCAGCGACAAGGGTAAAAGGAACAGGTTATAAACAACCGGCCGTATCCACGTCATCGGGAAACGCATGGTCCAGCTCGGATAGGGATAGGACACAGCCTGAGACTTGACCTGGCTGACGATCCGTTCAACGTCTCCAACAGTTGTAGCCTCTGTAATTGCTGCCTCATCGAGTTCGATCTGATAGTGATCTTCCAACGCACTCAACAGCTCGACGCGCCCGAGCGAGTCGAGCTTCAGATCGTCAGCGAGGTTTGCTGCCAGCTTCAGGTCTGCTGCTTCGATTCCGGTGATCCTGTTGAGTACAGGAAGACTAAATGGCGCCTCGGGCAATATCGTTTCCACTTCTGCCGCAAGCTTGCCCTTAATAACCTTCCGTGTGCCGACAGTGCGTGGAAAATCGGCCTTCGGCCAGACGACCCAGTGTCGAATGCGTTGAAACTCCGCCAGCGAATCGTTGGCACGCTTCACCGCAGAATCCAAGTCCGAACGTTCGTCGTGTGGGATGAGGACGGCCAGCGCTTCGGTGCCTTTGGATCCTGGCAACCGAATCACGGCGCTCGCTTTGATCTCCGGTTGCCGATCCAGCGCGTTCTCGAGATCGGCTGGATAAATCTTGAGACCGGCGGCGGTCACGATCGTGTCTTTGCTGCGGCCACGAAAATAGATGTTGCCTTGTGGTCCAAGTTCTCCGATGTCACCCGTGTGAATCCAACCCTGCTCGTCCGCGATCGGCTTGATGCCGTTGCTCCAGTACCCCGGCGAGACGTTCGCGCCGCGCACGAGAATTTCGCCGCTGTCGCTCAATTTTAATTCCTGCCCCGGGACAGGCTTCCCGATCGAGCCCTGGCGCGTGCGAAATGGATGCCCGAGGCTCGCAAGCGATGCAGTCTCGGTCATGCCGTATCCCTGGACCACTGCATAGCCGAGCCGCCGCCAGAAACTCTCCGTATCAGGTTCGAGTGTCGCGCCGCCGGTGATGAACGCCCAGAATCTCCAGCCAAATCGCCGTCTTATCTTTCGAAAAGCCCACCAGTTTCGTAAGAAGTGACGATCGTCTGCCGCATTGAGCTGTGCGGCCGAAACTTCAGTGTTTAGCTTCTCGCGCAGTGTTTCGAGAACGCGTGGAACAGTCACCACGACGTTGATTCGCTGTTTCTTTATCTCTGCGATGATCTGCGAAGGCTTGTACGATTCGCGGAAGTAGACTTCACCGCCCATGAATTGTGGAACGAAGATCCCCATCAACTGTCCGAAGACGTGACTGAGCGGCAGCAGACACAGGAAACGGACAGGGTGTACGAGTCGCTCCCAACGTGAATACTTTTTGAACTCCTTTTCGATCGGGGCGAGGTTCGTGAGTAGATTTCGGTGCGTAAGACAGACGCCTTTTGGTTCGGCCGTCGTGCCGGATGTGAAGACGATCTCGACAAGATCATCAGGCTTGGCGGTGTGCGCTGCGTATGGTTCGACTGAATGATTTGAATCAGCAAGCGTGCTGAATGACATTTGCGCGACATTGAGCCGGAGTTGCGAATCATCGGCGAGCAGCAGTTTCGCGGACACTTGTTGCTGCACGCGCGCAACGAAGTTTGGTGCGGACTTGAGATCGAGTGGAACGACAATCGCGCCGCGCAACAAGCAACCGTAAAACGCTGCGATCCACTCGGGACTGTTCTCGCCCCAAAACAGAACCCGATCGCCGGCGCGGATCTCTCGCTTTTCCAGTTCACGCGCAAACTGGAAAGCACATGATGCCAGACGCGCATAGGACCATCGCGAGATCCTCAGCCCGCGCCAGTGGACGACGGCGATCTCGCGTCCACGCGCCACACAGTCATCGAGGAAGCTGAGCAATGTCTCCCGCATGCACGGATACACTACCAGACCCGAGCGGATCTCCAAATGGTCAAACCAATTTGGAATTCTTGCGCGCGTTCTGTTATCTTCCGTCGCGTCGATCTGCGCTATCCCTGCAAATGGTTCAACCATTACGACCCCTTCTGGAGGATTGAATGACGCCTATTAGACTGCCAAAAATCTTTCTGCTTGCGCTCGCTATTGTGGCACTCACTTCTGGTGCACTTGCTTACAACCAAACACCGAAGCGCGCGCCGTTTGACGTCAGAAGCTTTGGCGCTAAGGGTGATGGGAAGGCACTCGACACCGCCGCCATCAACAAAGCAATCGACGCCGCAGCCGCCGCAGGTGGTGGCACCGTCCTCTTCACTGCCGGCACGTATCGTTCGTTCTCGATCCGCTTGAAGAGCAACGTCGGTCTATATCTCGATCATGGCGCAACCATTCTCGCCGCACATCCGAACGACGGCGACGGCAAGTACGATCTACCCGAGCCGAACGCAGCAGATCAGTACCAGGACTTCGGTCACAGTCACTGGCACAACAGTCTGATCTGGGGTGAGAACCTGGAAAACATTTCGATATCTGGTCCGGGTCGAATCTGGGGCAAGGGACTCGTGCGCAGCGGCAATCAATCGCGGACGAAAGAGCAGAACGATGCGCTGGAGAAACAAGTACCCGATCCGAAGTCCGGCCCGTTTGGTTATCCAAACAATCGCGACGCACTTGAGCCGAGTTGGGGAAACAAGTCGATCGCTTTGAAGCTCAGTCGCAATGTGATCATTCGCGACATCAGCATCCTGCAAGGCGGCCACTTCGGCATACTCGCAACCGGCGTCGACAACCTCACGATCGACAACGTGAAGATCGATACGAACCGCGACGGAATCAACGTCGATTCGTGCAAGAACGTCCGCATCTCGAATACGACGATCAACTCGCCCTTCGACGACGGCATCTGCCTCAAGAGTTCTCTCGGTCTCGGCTATCCGCGTGCGACGGAGAACGTCACGATCACCAACTGCCAGCTCAGCGGTTACGACGTCGGCACGCTGCTCGACGGAACGTACAAACGCGATTTCCGAAACCCAAACGGCACGTTTAGTCCGACAGGCCGCATCAAATTTGGCACTGAATCAAATGGGGGCTTCAAGAACATCACCATCTCGAATTGTGTCTTCGATTACTCGCGCGGGCTGGCGCTCGAGGCGGTCGACGGCGCGCTTCTCGAAGACGTCACGATCTCAAACATCACGATGCGCGACATCAGCAATTCGCCGATCTTTCTCCGGCTTGGATCGCGCAATCGTGGGCCGAAGGAAACAACAAAAACAGGCGCGATTCGGCGCGTGATTATCAGCAATATCGTCGTTTACAACGCCGATCCGAAGTACTCGTCGATCATCAGCGGCATACCGGGTTACATGATTGAAGACGTCCAGCTCAGCAACATTCGCGTCTATGCAAAAGGTGGCGGCACGAAAGAGCAGGCGGCACTCGACCCGCCTGAGAGAGAGACGATCTATCCGGAACCAAGCATGTTTGGCGAGCTGCCTGCGTACGGCTTCTTCATCCGGCACGTTAAAGGATTGCAGATGCGCGACGTGGATCTGAGTTACCTCAGTCCCGACTTTCGACCCGCGTTTGTTTTGAACGATGTGAAGGGCGTGGACTTCATTAACGTGAGGGCGCAGAAGGAAGCAGACGTACCAATTTTCGTCTTGAAGAACGTCTCCGATTTCGTCCAGTTCTAAGTACACAAAAAGGCACACCTTTTGTGCCTTTTGTGTACTAACTAGATTGGTTACTGTCCGATCGGCGGATCAGTCGCTGTCGCCGGCTGATCTGGATTCACGTGGATCGTGTTCGTATCAGAATCGACGTAGTAGTGGTTCTTGCCCGTCGCGCTCACGCCGGTCGCAACCTGAGGATCGGCGTTGATCGTATACCCAGGCTGCTGGGTCGTCGACTTCGGAATGACCTTCATCGTGTAGACGTAACCATCCACAACGGGCGTCGTGCCGTCGAAGCGGCTGTCGAGCAGGTTTTCCTTCCGCATCTCTTCAAACGAGCCAAATGAGCTGCGCTGGTGGGCGTTGAAATAGAGCATTTGCTGCTCGGCAATAGAGCGTAAAGTCTTGACCGCGGCCGCCTCGTTTGCAGCCTTAATCGCGGCTTTATATCCTGCGATGCCGACTCCGATGAGGATGCCGATGATCGCGATCACGATCATCAACTCGATCAGCGAGAAGCCGCGCTGGTTCTTTTTAGTATCATTCAGGGGTTTCATAGGTCTCTCCTCGGACAATTACACGAAACACAGTTTTCCGAGTTCCGGTTTCTGCTTACGCTTGCCCATCCTTATTAACGCGCCTGCGCACGATGCGCCCTAGTCTACTACAGGAGTCCGCGAAGTTCACATCGCGGGCGCAGCCAACTTTTTCGTGCGACGCGTGCTCTGAGCATGTAGAATGCAGGCCAATTCATGCGAAATCTCGAAACAATCAGCAGCGAACCGGTAACCAGCACAAACGCCGTTGAGCAGATTGAACGGCTCCAAAGCGCTGTCGAAACCGTGATCAAGGGCAAGGCGGAGGCGGTCCGGCTGGCCATCGTGACGCTGATTGCCGGTGGCCACCTGCTCGTGGAAGACGTTCCCGGCGTCGGAAAAACGACGCTCGCCCACGCGCTGGCACGGGCGCTTGGATGCCACTTTCAACGCATCCAGTTTACTTCCGATTTGCTGCCTTCCGACGTGATCGGCCTGTCAGTCTACAACCAGCACGGCGGCGTATTTGACTGGAAACCGGGGCCTGTTTTTGCCAATGTCGTGCTGGCAGACGAGATCAACCGGACCACGCCAAAGACACAATCTGCACTGCTCGAGGCGATGGCTGAGAGACACGTGACGGTGGAAGGTGTCACGCATCAACTGCCGGCACCATTCATAGTCCTCGCAACACAAAACCCGATCGAGCATCACGGAACTTATCCGTTGCCGGAATCACAGCTTGACCGGTTCATGCTGCGTTTGCGCATCGGTTACCCGTCGCCTGCCGACGAGCAGCGAATCCTGCGCGATCGCGAGTATGCGGATCCGCTGGACGACGTCGAGCCGGTGATGACTGCGGCTGAAGTCGTCGAACTGCAACACGCGGTTGCGACGGTCTCGGTTGACGATGCGCTCGTTCGATATCTGATGCGCATCGTGGCCGCGACGCGTGATTCGGAGATGCTGGATCTCGGCGTGAGTCCGCGAGGTACTCTCTCACTATTTCGCGCGGCGCAGGCGCTCGCACTCGGCGAGGATCGAACTTACTGCATACCCGACGACATCAAGCGGCTCGTCGTCCCTGTGTTTGCTCACCGCATCGTCGTCAGCTCGCGATTCTCATCATCGCTGCGCCGCAGTGAAGAAGCCGAAGCGGTGCTGAATGAAATCCTGAAGACTGTTAGTGTCCCGCTGTGACGCTTTCTTCGCGTGACCTCTAGGCCGCAGGTTTTCGCAGATGAACG